>JANXNV010000213.1 GCA_025353925.1 Armatimonadota bacterium | reverse complement strand
GCTCTGGCTCGTAATCTGCGCCAGCGTCAGCCGTCCGTTCAATTGTTTGAGGTCGGGAAAGTCTTTGGCCTGGCAGGGGTGGGTTACACGGAAACGCGCCATATCGCCGCTGTCCTGACCGGGCCGGACACCGATTTTTTTGCGGCGAAGGGGCTGGTCGAAAACTTGGCCGCCGCCCTGCATCTGACAAGCTTGGAGTTCACCGCCGAGGTTCGTTCCCAAATGCACCCGGCCCGCTGTGCTAAAGTTACACTTGGTGGGCGAAATATCGGTTATGTCGCGGAAGTGGATCCGGATCTGGTGAAGTCGTCTCTGGATGTCGCCACCGGGGCTGGGCGAATCGCCGTCTTCGAGCTAGATGCCGATGCTCTGCTGACTGCGTTAGATCAAACACAGCACTATACGCCACTGCCGCGCTTCCCGGCAATCAGCCGGGACATTGCCGCGCTGGTCGACGTTTCCGTTCCCTATGCTCGTTTGGAAGCGACGGCGCGGGAGGCTGCAGACAGCACATTAACCGAGGGAGTCGGCTTGCAGAGCGTCTATACCGGCGAGCGGGTGCCCGCCGGCAAGAAGAGCGTCGCCCTGCGTTTGACGTTCCGAGCCGCGACCCGCACACTCACCGACACCGAAGTAGATGCCCAAATGGCGGCTGTGGAGTCGATGCTGGCGGAGCGTGTGGGGGCGGAGAAGAGGTAGTTACTGACCGAACCAGATGCTGATCTCGAGTTCGGCATTCTCCGGCGAGTCGGAGCCGTGGATAAGGTTCTGTTCGATGGAATTGGCGAAATCGCCGCGAATGGTGCCTGGGGTCGAGTCGGCGGGCTTGGTGGCCCCCATCAGCTTGCGGGAGAGGGCAACGACATCGTCACCTTCCCAGACCATGGCGACGACGGGGCCGGAGCTGATGAAGCTGACGACACCCTCGAAAAACGGTTTGCCGCGATGGACGCCGTAGTGGGCTTCGGCCTGTTCGCGAGTCGGCTTGACCATTTCGAGAGCGGCGAGTGTAAAGCCTTTGGCTTCGAAGCGGCGGATAATCTCACCGACCAGGCGGCGCTGGACACCGTCTGGTTTGACCATTAAAAAAGTTCGTTCCACGTTGAATTCTCCTGTGCGGGAACTTTTTGTCCCGAAATCGCCCTTATTATAGGTGAAATCACTCATCAAAGTCAAGGAGTATTATTTATGTCTCGCTTATTACTTTCGGCAGCCGGCCTTCTGCTGCTTTCTTCTGTAAGCTTCGCCGCCCCGGCGAAACCCGTGGTCAAGCCCGTCGCGCTGGTCTGCCCTGTGACCGGTGAGAAGATCGCATCCGTCAAGGACGCGGTCGGCTCCAGTGTCTACAAAGGCAAAAAGTACTACTTCTGCTGCTCATCATGCAAACCGGCCTTCGATGCCGCCCCGGCAAAGTATGTCAAAACAGCTGCGGCCCACTGACAATGCCGTTTTCCGCTCTACTAGATGATCTTCTGACAATTCGCGCCCGCCCCATCAAAGGGGCAGGCGCGACATTGCCGGGTGTGCTGACGACCTCTCGCAAATTCCTCTGGTACTACGCCGCGACCTGGCCGGACGGAACACTCATCGCTTCTTTGCACCTGGGGGAGGGGATTGTTCCGGCGGGGGAGTCGCAGCCCTGGCGCGTCATGCGACGGGACCGAACGCGCACACTGCTGCGCCCGACACCGCAGGGGATCGAGGCGGCGGCCAGCTACTATCCGGGAGGGTCGGGCGTGACCGGGGAGTTCTTCCGTATCACCGACGGAGCCTCACGCGAGAGCGGCTTTGACATTTACGGGCGCGGCTGGCGGGGCGGGGTGGTAGTTCGGCGGGATACAAAAGAGCGTACCGTGCTGCTGCGCGGCGACGGCGATCCGCCGGATGTTTACTACATGGAGCCGATCCAAGGAGCTTCCATGCTTCCTTCCCTGGCCTCGGCACTGCTCCTGGCCTATGTTCTGACGGAGCGCGAGGTGCGGGAAGGAAGCTGGATCAAACGGCCTGGCGGTCCGTCTAAACGTTAGACTAAACGGCTTTTGCCAGAGTGCCTGTTGGCGTAAATGTCGTGCGCCGCGTGGCGACGTATTTCGCCGGATCGTCAAGTGTCTCCGGGCCGGTCTCGACCTTCAGCACGTCCGGGTCCCCGGCCAAATCGTAACGGGCCTGCCCGGTCATACTTTTGACGAGGGAGCGCAGGGCGCGAACCCCAGTCTTCATGTTGACGGCCTTGTCCACGATCGCGTCCAGTGCTTCGTCGGTGATGACCAGCTCCATGCCGTCACGCCGGAACAGCTCCACCTGCTGCTTAATCACGGAGTTCTTTGGCTCGGTGAGTGCCAGCCGCATCTGCGCCTTCGTCAGCGGGGCCAGCGGTACAATGATCGGGAAGCGTCCGGCGAACTCCGGCACGAAGCCGTACTCTATGAGGCTCTCAATCAAGACTTCGGCGGGTGCCTCGGCCAATATCTCATAATCACGCTGCGGGTCGCCGGAGACGGCCAGCGGATTGGCCCGCAGGCCCATCGTGCGCTCCGTCTGCCGCTTCATCTTTTTGGCGACGATCTCCGGAAAGCCTTCGAACGCCCCGCCGCCGATGAACAGAATCTTACTCGTGTCGATATACTCCGGGGGCGCATCGGGATGCTTGCGGCCCGAGGCTCCAAGCGGAAGCTGGGCCATCGTGCCTTCGACCAGTTTCAAGAGTGCATGCTGCACGGACTCGCCGGAAACGTCGCGCGTAATGCTGGGATTAGCCTGCGACTTACGGGCGATCTTATCGATCTCGTCGATAAAAATGACCGACTTGCCTGCCCATTCCAAGTCCTCGCCGGCGTCGATATAGGCGGCAGTCAAAATGCTCTCGACATCGTTCCCGGTGTAGCCTGTCGGGGATAGACTGGTGGCATCCGCCGACGCGAAAGGCACTCCGAGGGAGCGGGCCAGCGTCCGGGCGAGAAGCGTTTTGCCGCTGCCGGAGGGGCCAACCAGCATGATGTTGGCTTTTTCCAGTTCTACTTCCGCCGTTGTTCCAGCGTTCTGGTGCTCCATATCGCCTTGGTGGATCCGGTGGTGGTCGTAAAGGCCGACCGCCACGTCGCGCTTGGCGCGTTCCTGCCCGATGACATATTCATCCAGCTTGGCAACGATCTCGCGCGGGGAATAATCAAAATCCGTCAATGCCTGCCGGGCCTCCGCGCGTTTGGTCTCGTTCTGCTCCGAGTGTGCCGCGTCCTGCGTTTCCTGGACACGCTTCTGCAGGTCCACGCCCGCTGTGAAGCCCGGCCAGTCCCGCTTGCAGATGTAATGTCCGGCTCCGTCTATCTCGATGACCTGCCCGCCGTCCCGCTCCACATCGTAGGGGGAATTGCAGACCATACACGTCGCTTTCATGGTGACTTTCTCCTCGCACAAAATAACGGCCAACAAATAAATTCGCGCATAAATTAGGGGACGCATAAACTATGCGTCCCCAGTTCAAGATAAGTGGTCGGGGCAACAGGATTCGAACCTGCGATCTCTCACTCCCAAAGCGAGCGCGATACCAAGCTTCGCCATGCCCCGATGAAGGGACTTTACCCGAAAAAGGCGGTGATTGTCAATTTCAAACCCGCCGCACCGGAATCCCACGTTCAGCCAGATGGTCTTTGATCTCGCCGACCGTATGTGTACCGTAGTGGACAATGCTGGATACGAGTGCAGCCTGCGCTCCGCCTGCGGTGACGGCCTCGTAAATGTGTGCCAGGGTTCCAGCACCGCCGCTGGCGATGACCGGGATATTGACTAATTGCGTGACGGCATGAGTCAGGGGAATATCGTACCCGGCCAATGTGCCGTCGGCGTCCATGGATGTCAGCATGATCTCACCGGCCCCCCGTTCTTCCATCTCGCGAACCCAGTCCAGGGCGTCTCGGCCGGTCGGGGTGCGTCCGCCATGGATATAAACTTCCCATCCGGAGGGAGTCGTGCCCGTCTTTTTGGGGTCGATGGCGACGACGACGCACTGAGAACCGAATTCTTTGGAACACTCGGTAATCAGCTCGGGGTTTGTGACGGCGGCGGTGTTGATGCTGGCTTTATCCGCCCCGGTCTTGAGGATGCGCCGGAAATCCTCCACGGTCTTGATGCCGCCGCCTACGCAGAAAGGGATAAATACCTCTTCGGCGACCCGGCGGGCGTAGTCGAACATCAGATCACGCTTTTCATGGGAAGCGGTGATGTCGAGAAACACTATCTCGTCCGCGCCTTGGGTATCGTACAGGACGGCCCGCTCCACCGGATCCCCGGCATCGCGCAGGTTCAGGAAATGGGTACCTTTGACGACTCGGCCATTTTGGACATCGAGGCAGGGAATGATTCTCGTGGCTAACATGGTTTTATTATACCGATTCTGGCCTAAAACGGCCAAAGTAAGCCATCTTTCTTGACAAATGGCGCAAATTTTTGTATGATCGTATATGTTCCCACGCCGCAAGTTGATCCCTTTATGAAAAGCCACTTTACTTCCGCCCTCGTATTCGTCCTGGTATTTTTGACAGCCTCCGTATTCGCGCAAACGTCACCCGTGACCCTGCGTGTCGGCGGAGCGGGCGGCTTCAAGCTGCCGGACAAAAACGCGACCGATCCCAAGTCCCGTGCGGACCGGGCGATCGTGGATGCGTTCGAGCGGGCGCATCCTGACATTCGCCTGGAAAGTGCCCAGGGACTACAGATACAGGGGCAGGCGGCCGAGTCGAACCTGCTGCTGGCCTTTGCCGGCGGCTCGGCCCCCGATGTGGTCTATGTCAACTTCCGTTCCTCCGCCAGCTATGTTCAGCAGGGCTTCTTGACGCCGCTGGACGATTATCTCAAAAATGACCCGGCGACTTACAAACACATCAATCCGACCCTGCTGCCGGTACTTCGCGGGGCGGGGCGGGGTCATATTTACAGTGTGCCGTATCTAGCCGCTGTGCAGGCCCTGTATTACCGCAAAGATATGTTTCAAGCGGCGGGCCTGGATCCGGACAAGCCGCCTAAAACCTGGAATGAATTTTATTCGTATGCCCAAAAGATCACCGATCAGCCCAAGGGCATCTGGGGGTTCGAATTTGGGACCGACTCCGACGCCTCGGCTTACTGGTGGATCAACTTTCTTTGGCAGGCCGGGGGCGAAGTCGCAAAAAAGAATGACAAGGGCCAGTGGGTTGCCGCATTCAATACACCCGCCGGGGTGGCAGCCTTGGAGTTCTATAAGAAGCTGATGACCGATCCCTGGGTCGGCAAAGACGGTAAGACCTACCATGGAGTTGCGACCCATTCGACCGATTTGGGTCTGGACCGAGCAACGGGCAAGGTCGCCATGTGGTTCCAGTACCAGAGCAATGTGATTGCGAATCAGGCCGATGCCACGCAGATCAATCCGAGCATCGTCGGTATCGCGCCGATGCCGAAAGGGCCGACGGGAATCACGGCCAATGAAATCAATGCCTATATGTGGGGCATTTCGTCGCAGATCAAAGACCCGCGCATAAAAGATGCCGCCTGGCAGTTTGTCCGGTTCATGGCGAGCGACGCCGCCGACCGGATCCGCACAAAAGCCTATGTCGAGTCGGGCCTTGGGAACACGGTCAACCCAGTCGCGTTGCAAAAGTACGGCTACGAAGATTACACGTCGCCGCAGTCTCGGGTGTGGCTGAAGACTAACCAGACACTATTCGCCAACGGTCACCCCGAGCCGTACGGCGAGAACATGAACCAGATTTACAACCTGCTGGGCATCCCGCTGGCGGAGATCGAGCTGCACCCAAATGCTGATCCTAAAGCTCTGCTGGACAGGGCTGCCCGGGAGGTGGATACGAAGCTGACCGGGTATGTTCCGCCCCGAGTCATGCAGTCCCGGCGGCAGGGGGCGTGGACGATCTTTGGACTGCTGCTGACCGCTGCCTTTGCGTTTGCCGGGTGGTCGGGCAAACGCTGGGTCGAGGCACGCGAGAAAACGCGCCGGGAGCGCGTTTTTACGGAGACCAGTGCCGGCCTGCCCCGGTCCGTGCACGCTGCCGCCTGGCTCTTCATGCTGCCTGCGGTGCTGACGATCCTGGTGTGGGCCTACTATCCGCTGGGGCGCGGACTGATTATGGCGTTCCAGAACTACCATGTGCTGGGCCGCAGCACGTTTGTCGGGCTGGATAACTTTATCGACCTCTTTCACCAGCAGACGTTCTGGTACGGCGTTCGAAACTCGCTTTTTTATACGGCGATCAGCCTCTCGCTCGGTTTCTGCCTGCCGATACTGGTGGCACTCGGACTGACGGAAGTGCCTCGGGGCAAGATCCTGTTTCGGACGCTTTACTATTTACCGGCGGTGACTACGGGGATCGCGATCACGTTTATGTGGAAGCAGTTCATGGATGGAACGGCAGCGGGGCTGTTCAATTCGTTGTTGCTTTCCGTGGCACATCTGTTCGGTAAACACCCGGATCCGATTAAGTGGCTGGGGGACCCGAAGATCGCTCTGCTCTCGGTGGTCCTGCCCGCGATCTGGGCGGGGGCCGGGCCGGGGAGCATTATTTATCAGGCGGCTCTGCGCAGCGTTCCCGATGAGATGTACGAGGCGGCGGATATGGACGGGGCAGGTCTGTGGACGAAAATCTGGCGCATCACGCTGCCGACGCTCAAGCCGCTAATTTTGATCAATGTCGTCGGGGCAGTTATCGGGTCGTTTCAGGCAACGGAGAATATTTTGGTGATGACCGGCGGCGGACCGCTGTATTCGACGCAGACACTCGGACTGGAGATTTGGTACAACGCTTTTCTCTTCCTGAAGTTCGGCTATGCGACTTCCGCCGCCTGGATCATGGGCGCGATGCTGGTAGGGTTTACAGTTTTTCAGCTTCGCCTAATGCGTAACCTGCGTTTTTCAGCCGCACGCGGCTGAAAAACGAGTAATTTCCCCTGATAAAACTCGCGCCTTTGGCATGCTTTATGCTTATCTACTTACCAGGCATTCAGTCGGCTTAACGGAAGTGCATGAAAAGTAAGTATGGATAATAGTGCGACACAGGAAGAACGTCAATTCGAGGGACAAATCACCGGGCGGCGAGAATTGTGGGGGGCACGCGTGTTCCTGTTGGAGACTTCCGGTGGGTTTCAAACACTGCATGAGCAGATGACACGCGAAATAGGCCCAGAGTTCACGTCGGATATTTTGTACCGGACCGGTTTTGCTGCTGCGGAGCGTTTTATGGCATCGGTCGTAGGGACGCACGATATCGTCGGTACGGAAGAGGCAAGTGAAGTGCGGACGACTCTGACCGCCGCGCTCGCGCTGCTCACCGAAGCAGGTTACGGATTCGTCCGGTGGGATGAGGCGCGAGGACGTGGCGGGGAGATAGCCGTAACGGTGCAGGGCAGCGTGGAGGGTGAGTCTCTGCGCGAGCTGTCCGGGCGAGCGGAAACCGTCTGCGATATTCTGCGCGGCCTGCTGCGCGGTATCGTCCAGAGTTTGCCGCCGACCCTCGGGTTCCCGACCGGCCTTCTGGAATGTGTCGAAATCCAATGTATCGCGAATGAAGACTCCGAGTGCCGGTTTGTGGTCGCAACGCAGGAGCATTTGACCCGGCATGGCTACCGCGTCGGGGAGAGCGTCGGCAACTCCGTTCGGGAAACGCTGCTGCGGCTGAACCGTCAGCTGGAGGATGTGCTGGAAGCGGCCCAGCGGGATACGCTGACGGGCCTATATAACCGGGCACACTTTGAGAGCGTTCTGCGCAATAAAATCGAATACGCCAATCGCCGGACTGACACGCTGGCCGTCGCGATGATTGACATGGACGGCTTCAAGCAGGTCAACGACACGCAGGGACACGGCATGGGGGATATTGCACTGCGTCAGGTCGGCCATCTGCTGGCGTCGCAGGCACGCGATACGGACATCGTCGCTCGGTATGGGGGAGATGAATTCGCCTGGCTCATGCCGGGAACGTCCGTTGAAGCGGCCCTAGCCGTCGCCGACCGCATCCGCCGTCAACTGGAAGAATTGCAGGAAGGGATGGAGCTACCGATCAGCCTCTCCATCGGCATCGCAGTCTGCCCGGAAGACGCGACCAGCATGGCGGAGCTGATCGATCTGGCTGACACGGCTATGTACCTGGCCAAAGAGTCGGGTGGCAACCGGGTCAAGCACTATGTCGCTGCCGAAGACAGTCGCGGTATGACGCAGAAGCGGCTCCATAAGCCGCGTACTCGTCCGGTCGCCTCCGTGCAGATTCCGCCCGAAAAAAGCAGCCGCGTTCCCCTAGATTTCCCAGACTAACATTGCTGCCCCTTTACGCTTCACCCAGCAGCCGACGTGCGATCACGACATCCTCCGGCTTGTCGACATCGGTACCGATTTCGGAGTAGGCGGAAAGTATCGCCACCGCCCGGATACCGCCGAGCAGGCGGCTGACGGCCTGTTCCAGGGTGGCTACCGGCAGCACGGAGGGTGAAACGGTCTGTGCCAGCAGCAGGCGGCCTAGGAGGCCGAAGCCGAGCAGCTTGGCAACCTGCATCGGGCTTTTGCGGGCGGCATAGGCGGCTTCGATAATCTCCGGGTGGGTCAGGAGAGGAACCGGGTTGACCAGCATCAGATTGCCCAACGTGAAACGTCCCTCGCGCAGCTTGACTGCGGTCCGCTTCATCTCGGGATACTTCGCGAGGCAGTTAGTCAGAGAAACGTAGGAACAGCACAGGTCGGCACCGCTTGCCAATCCCTGCCGGACAAAATCTTCAATGCTTTCCGGTGTGAGGAACGGAATGTCGGAGGTGCTGACCAAAATGCGCTCTGAGCTGCCTCCTGACGACGCCGCATTCAGGCCCGCCAGCAGGTTTTCGATCAGCGTGGCACCGCCTGTGATCCGTGTATACCGGCTGCTCTGCGGAACGTCCCCAACGACAAAGACCTGCCCGACTGACGGCGATTGGTCCAAGGCCGTCGCGACGTAATCCAGCATGGAGCGTGTCCCGAGCATCGTTAGTGCCCGGTTTTCAACCCCGGTAAGCGCCCGCATCTCCGCCCTATTCTTCCCCCCGGCCAGCATAACGGCGTTGACAGTCATGTGGTCGCCTCGGTCGTTGACGTGGTCCATATTTTCACCCCAATGCTTCGCATCTCGGCGGCGATCTGCGAAGCTCTCTTCGCTGTACTCGCACGGCAAAATACCGTTGCGCCGCTTCCGCACAAGAGGGGCATGAAACTTTCCCCGCTTTCGGCTGTCTTACGAAAAGAAGCGGCGATTGCTGCAATCTGTGGGTAGTCGCTGAAAATAGTGGCCTCGAAGTCATTGGAGGTCCGCCGACCGCCACAGAGCCAAGCCTCAGTCGACGTGCCGGGCATACGATTCAAGTCGGCATCGAGGGCGGCGTAGGCGGCGGCGGTGGAAACGCCGACAAGTGGTTTGGCGAGGATGAGATGCCAGGGCGGCGAGAGGGGTTGTAGCAGGGTGATTGTCTCCCCCAAGCCCTCGACCAGCGCGGTCCCGCCGGTCAAGAAGAAGGGAATATCCGCCCCGAGTGCGGCCCCGATCTCGGCCAAACGTGTTTGCGGTAAGCCGAGGCCCATGAGTGTGTTGACAGTCCGAAGAGTTGCCGCCGCATTACTGCTGCCGCCCCCAAGCCCGGCCTGCGCGGGAATGCGCTTGTGCAGCAAAATATGCAGACCCGTATCCGGCCCCGCCAGCTGCGTCGCTGCACGATGAACAAGGTTCGAAGCGTCGGCGGGGACCCCCAGGGCCTCTTCGCCGATGACTTCCAAAACGACACCCTGCCGCCCTGGAGTCAATATCACCGTCAGCGTATCGTGCAGAGCGATGGTCTGCATGACCGAGCGGATGGAATGGTAGCCGTCGGGGCGGGGCGGGCCGATATCGAGTGTCAGGTTGATTTTCGCGTACGCGCGGCAGGTAAGCGAAGTCATGGGGCCGTCGACTCGCTGAGCGCATCGGCGAAGTCTTTTGCCGCCGCATCATGAAAGCGGGGCAGGCGGGCGAAGGCCACACCGAGCCGTTTTGAGCCGTACTTGTCGTCGAATGTCAGGGCTTGCCCAATCAAGTAGCGCATTCCGGCCTCATCTTTTCGTGCCAGCCAGGTCGTGTTCGGGCCAACCTTATGGTACTGCACCTGAGCGGGTGTGAGCAGCAGGCGGGCAAAGTTCGGGGCACCGCTGAAGTCTCCCCACACCGCCTCGACCCGGGCCGGGCCGTCCGGCTGGCGGATCAGCCAGCGCACGATGAGCCGTTCGCCCAGATACCCGTTCGCCCAGTATTCGGGTGCGTCATAGCCGCCGATTGCCGGGAGTGCCAGATGGGAATACTCATGTGTGATCTCGCGGATCCACTCGATCGACGAGCGCGGGGTGTCGATGTCGTAAAGGTAAAGATTGGTTTTCCACTGCTCGCCGCCGGTCTGCCCGCCCCGGCAGAGCCAGACATCAAAGGGGGCGGTGCCGTTAAACGCTTCCAGCCCCGTGTGCAGGACCAAAGTCTGATGCGCCAGGGCCAGAAGTTTTGCCACGCGCAGGGCTAGTGGACCGTCGGTAGTCACCGGATAGTGGACGGTGCAAAAAAGCTGTCCGCTCTTCACGCCTTCCGAGTAAACATAGGCCGCTTTGGCGAATTTCCAGCCGTGCTGGGGTTCTTCGGCGTGGGTCGGCAGGTAGTCACGGGGAACAATCAGCCTGCCCAGGTCGTAAGGCAAAGAAGTGACATCTACGGGGAGTGCCGGAAGCCAATCGTTCTGTAAAGACGCCGGCAGCCCGGCACTGACGGAGTCTTCCAGCTTTTGCGCCGCCTGCTTTGAGTTCGGTGCCGCTTTCTGCGCCGCAATCAAAGCCCCTAGGGACCCGGTAGGTGGTTCCGCTCGTACCGGAAAAATGACATAAAGACATAAAAGTGCGAAAAGAATGACACGCGGCAGCATGATGCCATTATGACATATCTGCGCCGTATTTGGAAAGGCAACTTTGCGCTATGAAACGACTGCATCTTACACTTTTAGCTTCTTTGACCGCTTTCGGCGGTTTACTCCCGCTGCACGCCGCCGAGACCCATGCCGTCACGATGTACCCGGCGGCGGCACTCACGCCGCGGGACAAAAGGCAGATGGCGGATGAAGTCAAGCAGGGGGAAGATGCCGCCGCCGAGGTTGCCAAGCAGCTGAAGCTCGTGGACGACAAGGTTGCACAAGCGCGTTTGAACCTGATCGGGAACCGTCTGGCCGCCGTCGCCAACACCCAGGCGTTTCCTGCCGAGTACGGCAATGACCGTGTGTTTCCGTTCACCTGGCATTTTCATATTCTCGACGACAAAGCCGTCAATGCCTTCTCGCTCCCCGGTGGCCAGCTTTACGTCAATACGGGCCTGTTGAAGATTGTCCGCTCCGACGACGAGCTGGCAGGCGTCCTGGCCCACGAGATGACACACAGTGCCCATCACCACATCCAGGCCCTCTCGCATGAGCAGAGCAAGATGTCGTCGCAGATGCTGGCGGGGATGCTGGTCGCGATCTTCGCCCACGTTCCCGCCCGGGACCTCTCAAATATCGTTCAGGGGGCGCAGCTCACGCAGCTTGGCATTATGAATACGCGTTACAGCCAGACCGCCGAGCGCGATGCCGACCACGGCGGCACGATTTTGATGCATCAAGCCGGGTTCGACGCCGTGGGCATGCTGACCTTCATGGAGCGTCTCGGGGACTTCGAGAACTCCCGCCCGCAAATCGACGCCGGCATTTTGCAGGACCACCCGGAGGCCGCTGAGCGGGTCAGCCTGATCACGCAGGAGCTGAAAGATTTGAACGTCCCGGTGACAGTCAGTGCGGTCCGCCATGTCACCAATGCCCCCCATGCCCTGACCCACCCGGCGGCAGGGGGAGGCCAGGACATCGTGTACGTCAACCGCAGCCTCCCGACCCTCTCCGACCCGGACGGAACCCGCACCCAGGCCATCGTCACCCAGTTCAACACCCTGCTCGATGGCGGCCTCCAGCTCTACCAGGTCGGAGTGCGCGGCCACAGCGTCCTGGTCTCCGAACGCCCCCTGCTCACCATCACCCCTGCCGACGTCGCCCTGCACCCCGGCGAGACCCTGGAAAGCCTGGCGGCGGCTTCGGCGAAGGCATTACGGAGCGGCCTTTATGCTCAGAACTTCCCGAATGCGATGGGGGCTTCGGCGAAGTAGGGGATGGGGAGTTATCAGAGGGATAGGACGAGTGGTTGAAAACCACTCGTCAACCCTACGAATTCCTGCCTCTTGTGTACGCTTTACCCGGATTGGAAATCCAAGTTTGACTAGACAATAGGCTCGGACACCTTCCAGACGGCGTCTATCTTAATCCGGTACGCACACATGGAAGTCTCTTTAATCTCCTCCCGAACAAGATATAATGCTTGACACTTGTTGCAACGGACGGGCCGAAACTCGCCTCCATACTTGAGATGTAATGCTTGTAGTTCTTCTGGCTGGAACGGATCGAACACAGAATTGGACGCGCTCAGTATCCAGTCCAATGCGACACCCACAGTCGTTCTACACTCCGTATATGTGAAAGAAAACTGTATACCGGCATCTACTCGTAAATCTGAGTTAACAATCGGTACAAGTGATATACTTTTTTCGTCTAGCATATGAAGATATACATTCTTTACGTCCTGCGGTCCAACGACCTCGCCGACACGCCATTGCCACGAAATCACAAACAAGAGACCTCGACTATTGGCGTCGGGCGCAGCACTTTTCAGGTTGCGACTAGAACTTGCCAATGGCCAACAGTACCATCGTACTCAAACGCAGCCTGTCCCAAAGCATCTTCTACAGTCTGATGCCAGGTGTCAGTAATGGTGCTCCATTCGGGATCGCAGTAAAAAAGATAGAACGCTTCTTCGCCTTCATATTGACAAACTGCTAACCCCACAAAAGCATTCTGAACGACGCCTGCGACTTCATGCCGACAATTACCAGTTGGTATTTGCTCAGAAGCAATAACCAAATAGCAAATAGTTCCAGCTCTGCCAATCTAGTCCGGGGCTATTTTCACATGTATGCCTTTCGCCCTGCCATCGAACTAGCCTTCTGCCGCACTTCCCGTCTCCTTCGCCATTATACTGCATTTACACCACTTGCAAGCATAAATCTTTCTCTCCATCCCCACACCCATCCAACACCCACAAAGCCCCCAACGTGGACAACCACGTCAGGGGCTTCAAACAGCTTACTTAGTAACCAATCGGGCCACTTTCTAACTCCGGTCCCCCAGAATTGGGGTTAGGGGCCTCTTCTCTTTACACCACCTCAACCCGCCCATCCGCGATCTTCAGCATCCGCTGGTCGGCACTGCCTTTGTTGATCAGCAGGCTGTGGACTTCCGCCTGGGCGGCGACCTGGGCGATGACGGGGCCGGGGAGGACGACCGACGTTCGACCGGTGGGGTCCCAGAGCTTCATGGCGTCTTCGCTGGTGAAG
>JANXNV010000201.1 GCA_025353925.1 Armatimonadota bacterium | reverse complement strand
TGGACTATGTGCGGACTTCGACAGGGGTTCCGTTTGAAGAGGTGATTCTCAAGTATCTGCGGAATGGCGGAATGCTGAAGTAGAGGGCTAACCTTCCGTCCCATACAGCCGGTCGCCGAAGTCGCCGAGGCCGGGGAGGATGTATTTGACGGCGTTCAGCTCCCGGTCCAGCCCGGCGGTGAAGATGGCGACGTCCGGGTGCTCGGCCTGGATCCGCGCCACGCCCTCCGGGGCAGCGACGATGCAGAGCATCAGCACCTGGCCCGCCCCGGCGGCCTTGACTTTCGTAATCGCCGAACAGGCCGAGCCGCCCGTGGCAAGCATGGGGTCCAAAATCAGAGCCGTTCGCCCATCCATCTTCGGTGGCAGTTTAACGTAGTAGGCCGAGGCCGCGGCGGTCTCATGGTCCCGCTCCAGGCCGATGTAACCCACTGAAACATCCGGAAAAAACTCGACAATCGGATCCAGCATCCCGAGGCCCGCGCGAAGAATAGGCACCGCCACCAAAGGGTCTGCGAGAACAGGACAATCAATCGCCTCCATCGGCGTCTCGATACTGCGCTGGCGTGTTTCCAGCGAGCGCGTCGCTTCAATCGCCAGCAGGACGGTCAGCCGCTTGGTCAGCAGGCGAAAATTAGCCGGTTTAGTAGTCTTGTCCCGTAGATGGGTCAGATAATGCGCCGCGAGAGGGTGGCTGAGGACGGTAATGGTCATATTTTACTTCCAGTTCGTGTGTGAACCTCGCTTATGAATCTCCTCAATCCTCTGAACCTACTCTGGGCCGTTCCACTGCTCGGCGGCATTGTCGCCCTTTGGATGCTGCGGCTGAAGCGGCAGGATGTGACCGTCTCGTCGCTCTATCTGTGGAGCACGCTGCTACAGGAGACGCAGGCGAATGCGCCGTTCCAGAAGCTGCGCCGAAATCTTTTGCTGTTTCTACAGCTTCTGACCGCTTTCCTGCTTGTGGGGGCATTCGCGCGGCCTTTTGTCTATGGGCAGGGCCGGGCAGGGCATACTATCGTGCTGGTGCTGGATACGTCCGCGTCGATGAATGCGACTGATTTGCGCGGCGGGCGGCTGACGGCGGCGAAAGCTGCCGCCGATGACTTTATCGACCGGGAAATGCATGGCGGCGATGTGGCGACGGTGCTGGCGGCTTCGAGCAAGGCCGACTCGCTGGAATCCGGGTTCACCGGAGACAAGAACCGGCTGAAGGCGGCAATTGACGGAGCGGCGAGCACGGACACGGTTGCCGACCTGCCGGGGGCGATGACTCTGGCGCAGTCGCTGGTCGGGGCGCGGGACGGGGCGCAGATCCGCGTCTTCTCCGACGGGGCGTACTCGCCCACCGATGGGCGCAAGCTGGCGGCACTGCCCCTGGGTGGCACGGATATCAAGCTGGTACCGATAGGCACCGCGACGCCCGATAATTTGGCGATTACCCGGCTCGATGGCCGCCGTGACCCGCAGACGGGGAATTACGAAGTTTTTGCGTCGGTGCAGGACCTCGGCAGTCGGCCTCACGCCAGCGGCGGGACGATCTCTCTGCTGAAAGACGGCAAGCTGATCGATGCACGTGCCCTGAACCTTTCCGGCGGCGTGCAGGCGGAGACGTTCAGCAGCCCGCTGCTGAAGGGCGGCGGGGTCGTGACCGCCCGGCTGGACGATGTTAAAGATGATTTGGCGGTTGACAATCAGGCGTCGCTGGTGCTGGCCCCTCCGCGTCAGCGGAAGGTGCTATTGGTATCTCCCGGAAATCTGTTTCTGGAGCGGGGCCTGAACCTCGACCCGGACGTGACCCTGGAAGAATGCAGCCTCGACGAGTTTGCGACAGTGGGCCGAAGCGGTGCGGGGTACGGCATGGTGGTCTTCGACGGGGCATTGCCGACGGCCCCGCTGCCTCCCGGCAACTATTTCGTCATAAACGCCGTGAATGCTCAGATGCCGCTTCTCGGCAGCGGGAGCGTTGACGACCCCGCGTTTATCGACCAGAGCCGGACCCATCCGGTGATGCGTTTTGCCGACCTGGAAGGTCTGCATCTGCGAAAAGCTTTGCGGACACAAACGCAGCCCTGGGGGCAGGCACTGGCCGAAGCCGATTCCGGCCCGCTGATCGCGGTGGGTGAGCACAACGGCCTGCGGGTCGTCTCCGTGGCCTTCGACCTCAGCGATTCCGACTGGCCGCTGCGCGTGTCTTTCCCCATATTCCTGACCAACTCCGTCCGCTGGCTAACCGCCGCAGGCGGCCTGGGAGCCAGTCAGGTCGAGACCCCAACGGGAGGCGTTGCCGCGCTGACCCTGCCGCCCGGCCCGGCCAGCGTCAGTATCACCCGGCCCGACGGCAGCACCACGGCGGTCACCGCGCCGCCCATCGGCGGCAGCGTATTGATCGATGATACGCGTCAAGCCGGGGTGTATCGCGCGAAGTCGAACGGCGTTGATTACCCGTTCGCCGTAAATCTGGACAGTCGCGAGGAGAGCACGCTGGCAGTCCAAAACCCGCCCGCGCTCACCCACGCCGGTGCCCCGATCGCTGCACACGTGCCGCTGTCGCGCCGCTCCAAAGATGACCTCTGGCCGACCCTCGCCGCCGTCGCCCTCGGCTTTTTGCTGTTGGAATGGTTTGTCTTCCATCGGCGTATATAAAAGCAGAACCCTCTACGGAAAGCAAACTATTCATGCCGGATATTGAACAAGACACTCAGAGCCGCCTTCTGGCTGGCCGAACTGCCAACGGAGAGCCGCAAGAAGCTCCGCAGCAATCACCCCAGCAATCTCCGCAATACCCGCCGCCGCCCGCCGAGCCGCCGCCTTACTACGCCCCGCCCCCGGCGACGGGACTACTGGGACGGCTCAAAGCCAAAGGCGGCATTCTAGGGGCACTCGCATCCATCGGCCTGATGCTCGCCAAAGTCGGTGCCCCGGTGCTGTTGCTGCTCTCGAAGCTGAAATTCCTGCTGGTGGCCTTTAAGCTGCTGACCGTCGGCAAGTTCCTGCTCGGTGGCGGCTCCATGCTCGTCTCCATGTGGGTCTGGGGACTGGTCTACGGCTGGAAGTTCGGGGTGGGGATCGTTCTGCTGATCTTCATCCACGAGTGCGGCCATGCGTTCGCCGCTCGCCTGCGCGGCATCCCGACCGGCATCATGGTTTTCATTCCGCTGATGGGCGCGTTTGTGACCACCAAGCGGTACGGCCAGAACATTGTCGAAGACGCCTTCATCGGCATCATGGGGCCGGTCTTCGGCACCCTGGCCGGTTTGGGCTGCCTGCTGCTCTATGCGATCACGCCGGAGCATTCGCCGTTCTGGCTGGGCCTCGCGCAGGTGAATTTCTTCATGAACCTGTTCAACCTCGCCCCGACCCCGCCGCTCGACGGCGGCTGGATCACGCCGCTCTTTTCCCCGAAGTTGCTGGCGATCGGCGCGGTGCTTCTGCTGTTCCTGATCCCCTTGAACCCCTTTATCGCCGTGCTGGCCCTGATGAGCCTGCCGCGCATCATCGCGGGCTGGAAAGCCAAGCCCGAAGACAGCGACTATTACCATGCCACTTCGGCAGACCGCTGGAAATTCGGTGCGGCGTACCTGGGCCTCGCCGCCTTTTTAGCGTTGATGGGCTTCGGGCTGCATTCGTTTATGGGTGGGTTTCGGCCTCCGGTAGCGTGAGGGGAGGGGGGATCAGGGTGAGATGGTCACAACTTGACGTTCGTCGCTCGTGCCCGGAAGGTAGTCGTCGAATTCGCCGATAACTGTTGGCGTGACAAATATCAGGCGCATGCTGTCCGGCTCTTCAAATAATTTCTGAGTGAACAACACCATCGTGCTGCTTTGGGCCGTCCGCGGAGTGCCGATACGAGTAACAATCGTCGGTGGACCACTGTATGGCTGCTGCCCGGATGTATCGTGAATTGTCGGGCACAAATACAGCGTCACGGACTTGTCTTTATGGGTGTGCGGCGTCAGGCTCAAGCCGGAGAGTTTATCTTGATAGATTTCCACCGTCATGTGAGTCGGGGTCGTCCAGGTGGCTGGTGGTGATATAAGCACTTTTGCTTTGCGAAGTCTCGCCAGCAGCGTTGCGGGATTGCTCTGACGAAGATTTTCTTCCAACGTACCTTCTGCAAACAGCTTTGCGTCTGGTGAGAGTGTTGCGATAACCACCTGTAACTTTACCTTCTGGGCAGACTGGTCCAAGATTCTGACGATTTGCCGCATCTGTAAGTAGCCTTCCGACGTGGACCGGAGCAGCAAGAAATTATCATCTTGTATCGCTGACACCTGCATGACGCCATCGGGGAGACTTGTTTTGATTGTCTGTACAGATCGATCCTTCTGCGCATTACAGTGCATTGATCCAAGAACGCTGCTGGCGGAGATATGGTAAAGGCTGATCGTGTGCCACTGCTCTGCGACAGCGTCTTCTTGCTGAAAGACATATACTCCGTCCCTGTTTCGAGTTACTACGGCCCCAGCAGAAAGAGCGATGACCTTCAAAGCCTGCGCGAGTGTACAACCGCTGAGATTCACAGTCACCGGTGGAAAAGGCTTTTCTCCCTCCTTGATAACTGCTTCAATATCTGTCTGGCGTCCCAGCATGTTAACCACAGTTTGCAGTTTGACACCCGTGACATCTATCGAAACGGTTTTCGGAGCCGCGATTTCGGGCTGTATTGTGGGCGTGATAAAAATTAGAAGCTCGTTCGTGTCCAGGACTTTTACGCGAGTGCGGAAAAGATTACCTAGTAGTGGGATGTTGGTTCTTCCATAGCCGTAAGCGACAATGACTATCGGCTCACCGCTCGCGACAGGTCTCAAAGTGATCGGCTTGCCTCCTTTAACTGGTGAGGCCATTTCAAAGTTGACAATATTGCCTGGTAGAATGTGTGGCGTGAGTGTGAGGGTACCTTTTATCCTTACTGAACCGGTCAGTTGTGGAAAAGAATCCTGTGTGTTCACGGTTGTTACCAGAGACTGGTATTCCGGGACTGGGGCATCCACAAGAATCGTGGCCGCAGTATTTTCAGTGGTTGTCACAGGCAAAGCCAGGATGGTCTTTCCATGGACACGAGTCAGAGTCTTGTACAATTCACCAACCGTTTTGGTGGCACTGACTGCAAAGAATGTCGGCATTTTCTGCACCGACCCGATATTTGGCGGGTCGATTGGGGCGAAAGTGGGGATGAGATCGAAGTTGATTCCAAGATTGTCTATGTCTGTGTCAGAGGCGGTGACAAACGCGACTTGGATTGTGACTGTGCGCGGGGCAGCTTTTGCGGTGAGTGATGGCTGCGCGGGCACAGCCGTCGGGGCGAATAGGAGTGTGAAAAGTGGCAGTAAGGTGAAGCGGCGAAGCATATGTGGATTCCCCTTTGATTAGGCATTACGCCGTTTCGCCGGGGAATCCTGCACGATGACAAAAGGGCGGGAGCAGGAAAGAGGGCGGGAGCAGGAAAGAGGGCGGGGTCAAGCCCCGCCCCTACGGGTCAGCCAATCCCCGTCCGCGAAACAAAGTATTGGGGCTGTTATTTCCCCTCATCCTTCAGCGCGTCCAGAAGCGTCTGAATCTTCGTGGTTGCGACTCCGACCCGCGTATCGGCGGCCCCGTAGTAGATATAAAGCAGGTCGTCTTTGACGACGGTGCCGGTGGGGAAGACGACGCCGGGGATGAAGCCGCTGGACTCGTAAGACTCTTTTGGGCCGAAGACCCAGCGGGGCAGGCGGCGGATGACTTTACGCGGGTCTTCCAGATCCAGCAGGGCCAGTCCGACCCGGTAGATGGGGCCGTGGGACGTGCCCTTCACGCCGTGGTAGATGATAAGCCAGCCGTCCTTTGTCTCGATAGGCGGGGGGCCGCAGCCGACCTTTTCGCCGTCCCACCAGGGGCCGCCGCGCTCTTCGATAATCATCCACGGACAGCCCCAGTGAAGGAGGTCATTGCTTTCCACCAGCCAGATATGTTCGATGGATCCTAGGCTCGGACGATGCACCATCCAGTAGCGGCCCCCGACTTTGCGTGGGAACAGGGCAGCATCCTTGTTGTTTGGGGCAACCACCAGGCCGTACCGCTCAACGCTTTCAAAGTCTTTTGTCGTGGCAAGGCAGACGCCCGCGCCCATTGGGGAGTAACCGGTGTAAGTGATGGCGTATTCGCCGCGCTCCTCCAGGTAAACTACGCGCGGGTCTTCGCAGCCGTAGGTTTCGAACGGCATATTCTGGTCGGTCGGATGCAGCAGCGGCTTCGACTCGATGCGCCAGTCCGTCAGGCCGTTTTTCGACCGGGCGACGGTAATATGCGAGCTGCCCTCCTGGTCGATGACGCGCAGCAGCAGCAGTACGTCGTCGCCCACGAGGTGAGCCGCGGGATTGCAGACACAGTCGCAGGGGTAGGGCAAGTCACTGGGATTAATAATCGGATTAAATTCGCTTCGGGTAAAAAGCTCATGTTCAAGCACAGGGTAATTTCCTCTCTGATGCCCGGCGGCAAAATTGGCGGTGGATACCGGGTGTTATACCCGAAAAAACAGCAACCGCAAATTTCTCTTGGTTGTTTGGGGTACACTTGGTTGAAGAATGGTGTGCAGTACCAAGTCCTTAGAAAATGGCGGCTTTTCAGGGTATGAAGAAAATCGGATTGATGGGCTGCGGCCTGATTGCGGAACATGGGCATCTGCCGGCGATCCTCGCGACTCAGGGCCTTGAAGCCTGGGCGGTATACGATCCTGACCCGGAGCGTGCATACAGCTTGCAGCACAAGTACGGCGTTCCGCACGGCTATGCCGTCAGCAGCATGTTTTTCGAGTCGGGTCTTGATGCTGTGGTCGTTACTTCTCCTGCCCCCGCGCACAAGCAGAATGTTGAGGAGGCCGCCCGCTACGGTCTTCCAGTACTTTGCGAAAAACCGCTGGCCATGACTGATGATGATGCGTCGTCTATGATCGGCACCATGAAGGAGGCCGATCTGCTGCTCGCGACCGGTTTTTGCTACCGGTTCAGTCCCGTCGCCCAGAATATCAAGCGTTTGGTCATGGACGGTGCCATTGGCGAAGTGCGCTCCCTGCGGCTGGTCTATATCTGGAACCTGCATGGGCGGGACCAGTATGCATCCGACGGTCGTCTTGAGCCAAATCCATACTGGGTCGGGCGCATGGCGGAAGGTGGGCCGATGGTGGACTGCGGTGTCCACCAGATCGATTTGGCCCGCTGGTGGCTGGGGTCGGATGTGGCGAACTACCAGGCGTCCGGGGCTTGGGTCGAGGATTATACGGCCCCCGACCATATGTGGCTGCACCTGGACCATGAAAATGGGGCGCATACGATGGCTGAGATGAGCTTTTCTTACGGCCACACGGTCCGCGATCCGCTGGCGCACTTTTCCTATCATCTGATCGGCACGGAAGGCGTGATCCGGTATGACCGTGATGGCTGGCTTTTCGAGGTTCGGACCCGTTATGGCACGCACCGGCTTCCGGGAGCGGGCGAGAAGAACTTCGAAGGTCTGTACGCGGCCTTCGCGCATGCCCTGGAAACAGGAGATCCTGGGGACCTTCCCTCGGGCAACGACGGCATGCGGGCGACGCAAATCGCACGGCATGCGACGGAAATGGTAATCGCCCGCCGCCTGCCGAATACGTCCCCGCCGACCGCCCGCTTTGCATCACGCATCAATCGCGGGAAAACGGGAGTGGGAATACACCACCGTCTATCCGGGGCTTGCTGCTGAGAAATTCCACACACCCAAAGATTTAGAAACTATGGCAACTCGACTTAAAGAATCCGGGGAGATGTCTCCACAATCCGGTCCGCCGACGAACATCACCCACCCTCTGGCCCTCTGGCGGGCTTTGCTGCTGGGTTTGATACTCATCCCGATCAACGTTTTCTGGACAACCGTCGTCGAGATTCGCTGGTATACGCTGGATGGGACCTCCCTGCCGCTTTTCATTACCCCTATCTTTCTGCTGTTCGGCCTTGTGCTGCTTGGCCTGCTCGGGAGGAAGCTTTTCCCGAAGCTGGCCCCGCTCCGCCAGGAGGAGATGCTGCTAGTCTATGTCATGCTGGTCGTCTCGTGTACGTTCGCCGGGCATGACACGCTGCAGAACATGTTTGGTGCTATCCCGTACGCCTACTGGCATGCGTCACAAGAAAACAAATGGGGATCGCTTTTCTTCCGGTATCTTCCGCAGTGGCTGGTTGTCACCGACCATGAATCGCTGCGTGCATTCAACCGGGGCAATATCAGCATCTACACCCCGCAGGGGGCGCATTACTTGCTGGCCTGGATCGTGCCGCTGCTCTCCTGGGGTCTATTTTTCATGGTGCTCATCGGGATGTATCTGTGCCTGACGATTCTTGTTCGCCGGGCTTGGATTGAGAATGAGAAGCTGACTTTCCCCATCGTTCAGCTTCCGCTGGCGATGACTGCCGATGATGCCGGGACCAACTTCTTCGGCAGCCGCGTCATGTGGGCGGGCTTTGCTTTAGCGTTCGGGATCTCGTTTTTGAACGGTCTGCACACGCTTCTGCCGTCGGTGCCCGAGCTGCATGTCAAGCTGTTCCAGATGCAGGACCTCGTGACCAACCGCCCGTGGAGTGCCATCGGCTCCACGCAGTCCTCGTTTTATCCTTTTGCTGTCGGCATCGCCTATTTCATGCCGCTGGACCTGTCGTTCTCCTGCTGGTTCTTTTACGTTTTGGCCCGGCTGTTCCGCGTGACGGGTAATGTCTACGGCTGGGATACCGGTCAGCACAACGGCTTCCCGTACTTCGGCGAACAGGCGACCGGGGCGTGGGTAGGCTTGGGCGTCATGCTGATCTACGCAGGGCGCAACTACTGGAAGGCCGCCGCGCGTTCGGCGTGGGAGGGAGCGCGTTCGAGTGACCCAGCGGAAGCGCGGCGGTACCAGGCGGCCTTTAGCGGGCTGCTGGTCGGCAGCGTATTGCTGGCGATCTTCTCCAAGGTCATTGGGATGAGTCCGCTGGTGGCGTTCGCGTTCTTCGGCATCGTGTTCCTGCTGGGCTTTGTGATCACGCGGGTGCGGGCGGAGTTCGGCTCGCCGCACGAGATCGTCTGGGTCAATCCGGTGCAGGTGCTGGTCACGGTCTTCGGAACGCGTGCCTTGGGAGCGCAGGATCTCACGGTGCTGTCGGTGCTGTATTGGTTCAATCGGGGCTACCGGAACCACCCGATGCCGAATCAACTGGAAGCGTTCAAGATGCTGGAAGGCAAGCCGGGTGTACGCTTCGCGACGATCGTCGGCATCCTCCTGTTTGCCTGCGTCGTCAGCCTCGTGGCAACGGACTGGGCCAACCTGCATGTCACCTATGCCGCCGGGGCGCAGGGAAAGGCTCCCGGCTACAAGTCGTGGGTGGGCGAAGAGAGCTACGGCCGACTGGCCTCCTGGCTCAATCAGCCGGTGGCCCCGGCCAGCACGGGGCTGTTTTACATCGCGGCGGGCTTCGTCCTGACCGTGGTTCTCTCCCTGCTGCGAACCAGTTTCGTCTGGTGGCCGTTCCACCCGGCGGGCTACGCTCTGGCACTCTCCTATGCGATGGAATACTTCTGGCTGCCGGTGCTGATCGCCTGGCTGCTGAAGTTCCTGATCGTCCGCTACGGCGGCGTCAAGATGTACCGCGCCGCCATTCCGTTCTTCTTAGGCTTGATTTTGGGAGACTATACGATGGGGTCGCTGTGGGCGATTGCCGGGCCGCTGCTGGGGATCCCGACGTACAAGATTTATATTTGAGGGTGGCTGCCGCATAAGGACTAACATGGAAATATGGATCCCCTTCGCCAATAACCACAGTGCCGTTATTAACTTCAATGAACCTCGCGACTGGGACAAGATTGAGGCAGCTTTAGTGCGTCCCATCAATGCTGGCTGGCAACCACTTGATGCTCATATTGGTAAAGGTGTACCTGACGGTTTCGTGTATGTAGGTGGCATTTTAGCCTGCGACGGTCCTACTTGGGGATTTTTGGAGGATAGTCTCAAAAATGAGGTCGAGCCTTTGCCGATCTCTGTCAATAGTGAGCCATATTTCCTGTTGCATGTCACCAATATGATTCCTTGCTTAAACGTGCAGGGCAGCAAAGTCTTACGGTCTCCGACTGACGACAGCTTGATGGGAGTGATCCATTACGGCTTCGATGAGTACCTTCTCGAAAATGTCTTCCTCTTTAGTATTCCTGAAAATCCCCAACAAATATTTGCCACGTCTTTGTTTAAGACACTCATTGAAAACAAAGAAATTCACAACCTGGATTTCCAGCACCCTCCCTACTCAATGAGCTAGACCCGGCATTTCAATGCCGGGTGTTGTGGATGCGCCTTACTTCTTTTCCCGATGCACCCGCAAAATCGCACTTGTCACCCGACGGGCGATCTCCATGCGCCACAGCGGATCGGCGGCCTGCATTTGATCCTGGGGATTCGAGAGGGTGGCGACTTCCAGCAGGACCTTCTCCGGCACGGGATTGTGCGCCGGGTCGAGAACCCCTAGTTCATGGCCGGAGATGCCCTTAACGCCCCGGAAATCGCAGCCTCGCCCGAAGTTTCCCGCCGCCATTTCCGAAGCCAGTGCAATCGCGAGGGCCGGGGTGCGGCGCACACGTTTATCCACGCAGACCACTCCGCCGGAGACGCTCGACTCGGGGAACTGGTCGTAATGGAGAGACAAAAAGAAGACGTTCCAGCGGGCGTTTTTGTCTGAGCGCACCTGCGCCTTCCAGGTCGTGCGGGCCGTTTCGGCTCGTTCCCAGAGGGGGCGCGGGGAATGGCGGGCACGGAGCGGGCGGCCAGTGGCGGCGAGAACGGCATCTGTCGGAGCGGGTAGGACAGGCTCGGTCTGTGCGTTTATTGGGGAGAGTGCGGCACTGCGAACCGTAAAAGTGACACGGGCACCCTGAGCGCGGAGAGACTCAGCCACTTCGGTCGCCGTGCGGTAGGTCAGCATCGCTTCCGTGAGCGGGCCGTGGTCGGCTCCCGGGTCCTCGCCGCCGTGGCCGGGGTCCAGAACCACCACGACACCGGCCAAAGGCAGACCCGGCTCGGAGACGCCGGACGGGGTCGGCGTCGGGGCGGATGGGCGTGTCAGCCGGAAACCTAGGGAGATTGCTCCTAGCCCGCAGGCCGTGCCAACCAGTGCCCCGGCCCAGACCCGGCTTCTGAGATTTTTTCTACGTTTCAAACTGCTGACGGGCACCTTTGTCCAGACGAAGATACTGCCCGCCGGTGAAGTCGCCGATGACCCGGTTCCAAAATGCGACTGCGGCAAGGTTGCCCGCAAGCTCTGCAACCTCCCAGCGGCCCTGGTGCCGCGCAAACACTTGACGGGCGGCCTCCCGGCCCACGCCTCGGCGGCGGTATTTATGGGCGATGAAAAAGTCCAACAGATCGAAATCTATCTCCGGCGGCAGATTCCCCGGCCCTGTGTTGACAATGGCGAACCCGGCGGGGCGGCTATCGGCGTTGATCAGCAGCAGCTCGCAGGTATCGCGTATCCACCAGTTATAATCCGCGCACTCTTCATGCGTGCGCGGCTGAGGCAGGTCGAAGGCCGTCCAGACCGGCAGACCGTGAACGTTGAAGTTCACAAACTCATCCCAGGCACTCAGCTCGCTGAAGTAAACCGTGAACATATTCTTTAGTGTATGCCGGGTTTCCTCCGTGACGACTTCCAGCTCTACTTTCATAATTTCTACGATCCCAGTCCGCCGAGTGCCTTGCCGATGAAGTAAGTCACGAGGCCCTCCACCGCACCCACCGCCGTCATTTCCAGGCCGCTGCTCCACCAGGAGCGCACGGTGATCAGGGTCTTGGCCGCTCCGACTGCGAAATGGGCGATCAGCGAGATCACGGCGGCGGTCAGGATCGCCGGCAGGCCCGTCATGAAGAAGAAGGGAATGATCGGGATAAATGCTCCGATCGCGGTCGAGAGTGCCCCCGAGGCCGCG
>JANXNV010000199.1 GCA_025353925.1 Armatimonadota bacterium | reverse complement strand
CTGAACGGCAAGGCCGTCAAAATCAAAGGCACCTGCAACCATCAGGACTTTGCGGGGGTGGGAGTCGCCATGCCGGACAGCCTCCTTTACTGGCGTATCAAAAAGCTGAAAGAAATGGGCAGCAATGCATATCGCTGCTCCCACAACCCGCCGACCGCCGAGCTGCTGGACGCCTGCGACAAATTAGGCATGATTGTCATGGACGAAAACCGGCATCTAGGCGATACGGAGGACGGAAAAGCGAGCGAGAAGACGCCGTTCGCCGATTTGCATGAAGTGGAAAATATGGTGCTGCGAGACCGCAACCATCCGAGCATCATCCTCTGGTCCATGTGCAACGAGGAAGGAATCCAGAGCACGACGCATGGCCGGGATGTGTTTGCGGCGATGAAGAAAGTCGTCGACCAAGCCGACGGCACGCGCCCCGTGAGCTGCGCCATGAACGGCGGCTATGATTCGGCAGTTGGGATTACCTCAGTCGAGGATTTGCAGGGAATTAATTATAATCCCGGCGCATACGATGGGTTTCACAAAGCGTACCCGGCGATGCCGCTCTACAGCAGCGAGACCTCCAGCGAAGTTGGTACGCGCGGGATTTACGGCCCTGATAAGTTCAAAATCGACGGCATCGATTATGTTGGGGAGCAGGCTCGCGGACATGTCAGTGCCTATGATATTCATGCCCCCGGCTGGGCACAAACCGCCGAAAACTCCTGGCAGCCGATTGCCGACCGACCGTATGTTGCCGGGGGCTTCGTCTGGACCGGCTTCGATTATAAGGGCGAGCCGACACCCTTCGGCTGGCCGGACATCAACTCGAACTTCGGTATTCTGGATATGTGCGGGTTTCCAAAAGACGCATTTTATTACTACCAGTCCGTCTGGGGCGATAAGCCGGTAGTCCACGTTTTCCCGCATTGGAACTGGGCCGGTAAAGAAGGGCAGCCCATTGATGTCTGGGCGTACAGCAATGCCGAGCGGGTAGAGCTGCTGCTGAACGGCGCAAGCCTTGGCAGCAAAGCCACGCCGAAAAACGGCCATGTCAGCTGGTCTGTCCCCTATACGCCGGGGACGCTGGTCGGCAGGGCTTATACCGGCGATAAGCTGATCGCGTCCGATACGGTCGGGACCACTGGGACAGCCACCGCCCTGCGAGTCACGACGGATCGAACCAAGCTGACTGCCGACGGCGAAGATGTGACAATGGTGTTTGTCGATGTCGTTGATAAGGCGGGCCGCGTCGTTCCGACGGCGGACAACCTGGTTTCCTTCGCGCTGAGCGGAGCAGGGCATATCGCCGGTGTCGGAAACGGCGATCCCAGCTGCCACGAGCCGGACAAGGCCAGTCGCCGCTCGGCATTTAACGGGCACTGCCTGGTCATCGTAGGCGCAAACGAGACGCCCGGGAGTATTCAGTTGACTGCTTCGGGCACCGGCTTAACCCCAGCATCCCTCGCGCTCACTTCTCAGAGGTCACACTAATGCGCTTATGCCCGATCGGAATCGCGGCCCTTGTTCTTGCGTTCCTGCTGGGCCAGCCTTCGATGGCCCAGCCAGGGCCGGCGTACAAAAACGCGAAAGCACCAATCGAGGCGCGACTAACCGATCTGTTCAATCGGCTGACGCAGGATGAAAAACTGAGTCTTCTGAGCGGCACTGCGTTCACGACCCAGCCGATACCGCGCCTCGGTGTCCCAGCTATGGGCATGGTGGATGCCGGTCAGGGTGTCCGCGGCGGCATGAGCAGCACGCAGGGTCCGGCAACGCTGTTTCCATCTGGGGTGGCAATGGCTTCCACCTGGGACCCGGTGCTGCTCGGGCGAATCGGCAAAGCGATCGGCGAAGAGGCATTAAACAAAGGAACGGGGGCGCAGGTGCTGCTCGGCCCGGCGGTCAACATCCAGCGTTCGCCGCTGGGCGGGCGCAACGGCGAGTATTTCAGCGAAGATCCCTATCTGGCAGGTAAGCTGGGTGTCGGCTACATTTTAGGGATGCAAAGCACGGGCTGCGGCGCGTGCTTGAAGCACTTCGCCTGCAACAACGAAGAGGTGGATCGAGGTTTTGTCGATGTGCGCGTCGATGAGCGTACCCTGCGCGAGATCTACCTGCCCGCGTTCGAAATGGGTGTCAAAGAAGGCCATCCGTGGACAATCATGTCGTCCTACAACCGGGTTAACGGCCATCATGCCACGGCGAGCGGCTACCTGCTGACGGAAGTTCTGAAGAAAAACTGGAGCTATGACGGTATGGTCATGTCCGACTGGGGCGCAGTGCATGAAACGGCCCGAGTGGTCGCGGCAGGGAACGATCTCGAGATGCCGGGGCCAGGGCAGCTTTCTCATGACAAACTGGTGAAAGCGTTAGAGCGCAGCACAGTCACGCAGGCCCAGATCGATGACAATGCCCGGCGTGTTCTCCGAGCGGTGCTGCGAGTGGGCCTGCTGGATACGCCGCATGTGCCGGATCATTCGCTCGTCAATTCCCTGGGGCATCAAAAACTTACGTTCGAAGCGGCTTCGCAGGGAATCGTGCTGCTGAAGAATGAGGGCGGCTTGCTGCCGCTGGATGCCGCCAGGATCCGTTCGATTGCCGTCATCGGTCCGGCCGCCGATGGTCTGCAAATGGGAGCGGCAGGCAGTCCGGGGGTTCAGCCGTTTTACTCGATCAGCCCACTGAAGGGCATTGCAAAGCGGGCGGGGCTGAAAGTGACCGTTGCTTATACGCCGGGCGATGACGCCGGAGTGCCGATCCCCGAGTCCGCTCTCAAGCTGACCGCCGAATACTTTGCGAACCGGAAACTCGAAGGTAAGCCCGCGCTCACCCGCGCGGCGGCGGAGATCCAGGACGACTGGAATACCGTTGCGCCTGCACCTGGCTTGGGGCGCACGAACTTCAGTGTCCGGTGGACGGGTACCCTGACCGCACCGGTGTCAGGCCGCTACACGCTGCAGCTGACCGCCGATGACGGCAGCCGCTTGGTGCTGGACGGCAAAACGCTGATCAATCACTGGTTTGAAAGTGCTGGGGCACCGCAGAATGTCGAGGTGACTTTGGAAGCAGGCCGTGCGTATCCGCTTCGCATCGACTATTTCCAGGCGGGCGGGGAAGCATATATTGGGCTGAACTGGAAGACGCCAGGTCAGTCACGCTTCGTGGAGGCGGTCCGTGCAGCGGCGTCCGCCGACGTGGCAGTGGTGGTTGTCGGCACGGCGGGGACGGAGGGAGAGGGAAATGACCGCCCCTCGATGGCTCTGCCGGGTGATCAGGACGCCCTGATTCAAGCGGTTGCGGCGGCAAATAAGCGCACGATCGTCGTGCTTAACAATGGCACGCCGGTGGAGATGACTAAGTGGCTAAAGCAAGTGCCTGGCCTAGTGGAGGTCTGGTTCCCCGGCCAGGAAGGCGGTGCGGCCCTAGCGGCGATCCTCTTCGGTGACATCAATCCTTCCGGCAAACTGACGACGACTTTGGCTGCTGCGCGTGAGGATTACCCCGATTACGGTCACTTTCCCGGGGTCAATGGACGGGTCGATTATGCGGAGGGCATTTACGTCGGATACCGCCATTTCGACCAAGCAAAAATCGCACCCCTCTTCCCTTTCGGCTTCGGGCTGTCCTATACGACGTTCCGTTACGGCCCGGTCACATTGTCCAAGCCCGTGCTGACACCTGCGGGCAGCATCACGGCGACGCTCAGGATAACGAATACGGGCAAACGAGCTGGGGCGGAAGTCGCGGAGCTGTATGTGCATGACCCATCCCCGAAGATAGACCGGCCGGTAAGAGAGCTAAAAGGTTTCGGGAAAGTCTACTTGAAAGCGGGCGAAACAAAGAGCGTTTCATTTCTGCTTACTCCCAGATCTCTTGCTTACTATGACGCACCCAACAAGCAGTGGAAATCTTGTGTCGGCAGCTACGAAATCCAAATTGGGGCATCCTCACGCGATATTCGGCAGAAAGCCTCTCTACACTTGACTTCAGATTGGACGGAAGCCACACCGTTCCTCGACAAAGTGGGGAGTGGCCCGAAGCTCGGCGATTTAGCCGCGGGCCGTCCTGTCCTCGCCTCCTCTCTGGAAGCAAGCCTACTAGCGAAAAACGCCGTCGACAGTGATGATGAAAGCCGCTGGGGTTCACAGTTCTCCGACCCGCAATGGATCGCAGTCAATCTGGGCAAACCAACGAAGATCAGCCGCGTGCGGCTTCTTTGGGAGGATGCCTATGCTTCCGCCTATGCCATTCAAGTGTCCCCGGACGGCAAGACCTGGACGGAGGTCTTTCACACGGAGAAGGGTTTAGGAGATTTGGAAGAGATCAAGTTCGCCCCGACGGTGGCCCGCTGGGTCCGTATGTTTGGAACTCAGCGTGCGATGCAGTTCGGCTACTCACTCCATAGCTTCGAGGTTTATCAATGATACGACTCTTTTTGGTCTTCAGCGTTCTGCTAAACGCACTTATTCCGGCAATCGCGCAGACACCTGTCAGCAGCACATTGCCGACCCGCTGGGATTCACAGGTTTCGGCATCCAGTCCTCTGCCGGAATACCCACGCCCGCAATTGACTCGCTCCCGCTGGCAAAGCCTCAATGGCTCCTGGGACTACGCCCTGGCCGATCAGACTGCTACGGAAGCTCCTTCGGCATATACCGGGAAGATCCTGGTTCCCTTTCCACTTGAGTCTTCGCTGTCGGGAGTCCAACATACGACGGCACCTGAGTCGCGGCTCTGGTACCGGCGCATGTTCAGCGTTCCACCGGGCTGGAAAGGGCAGCGCGTTCTGCTGCATTTCGGGGCGGTCAACTGGGACAGCAGCGTCTCTGTGAACGGCAAGCTTCAGGGCCAACATAGAGGCGGGTATGCCCCTTTTATCTATGATATCACAGGCGCACTTCAGGCGGGGACGAATACTCTCGTCGTCTCCGCCTGGAACCCGGTGCGTGCGGATGTTCCAGATGCTCAGGTTATTGGCAAGCAGAGGGTCCATCCCGGCGGTATATTTTATACTGCCGCCACGGGGATCTGGCAGAGCGTTTGGATAGAGCCGGTTCCGGGGTCCTATATCACAAGCCTCAAAATCACGCCTGATGTAGATCAGCATGCGCTGAGACTGACGGTGCAAACTTCCGGTGCTGATTCTGGAACGGCAGTCGCTGTCTCCATTCTAGACGGTACCCGGACCATCCTCAAAGCGGGCGGCAGGGCGGATAAAGAAATCCTCATCCCGCTTACGAATCCTCGTTTGTGGTCGCCCGCCGATCCGCACCTCTACGGCCTGCGGGTCACGATCCCCGGTCAGTTCTCAGACACTGTCGGCAGCTATTTCGCGATGCGCAAAATCTCGCTCGGAAAAGATGAATTTGGGCGCACACGGATATTTCTGAACAATAAGTTTCTCTTTCAAGTCGGAGCACTCGACCAGGGCTACTGGCCGGACGGCATTTATACAGCTCCCACTGACGAGGCTCTGCGCTACGATATTGAGATCTCAAAAAAGCTAGGCTTCAATTTATTGCGGAAGCATGCGAAAGTGGAGCCGGATCGCTGGTATTACTGGACGGATAAGCTCGGGATGCTGGTCTGGCAGGATATGCCGCAGGCATTCGGAGGCAGCTTGACGAATGAAGCCAAAACGCAATGGCTCACGGAATGGCAGAGCGAGATTGCCGCGTTTTATAATCATCCTTCGATAGTCGTGTGGACGACTTTCAACGAAGGCTGGGGCCAGCATGACACGGAGTCGATTGTCGCCCTGACCCGGAAACTGGACCCAACCCGCTTGATCAACAACGCCAGCGGCTGGACCGACAAAGGGGTAGGGGATCTGGTGGACACGCATGCCTACCCCGGTCCCTGGTCTGAGAAGCCCGAAGCTGCTCGGGCGGCCGTCAACGGCGAGTTTGGCGGCGTGACGATGCAGGTGGACGGTCACCTATGGACCACTGCCGTGATGGGCTACGGTACGACCCTGAAAGACAGTTGGCTCGCGACAAAGCGCTATCAAGCATTGATGAAAGACGCGTACAAACTTCGGGATACCCAGAGTACCAGTGCGGTCGTGTATACGCAGATCGTAGATGTCGAGCAGGAGATCAATGGCCTGCTGACATACGACCGGGCGGTTCTCAAGCCCGATGCTTCCATCGTCACCGCTGCAAATCAGGGCAAGTTCCTGCCACTGCCGCCAAATCCTAACCCCGAGCTAGTTCCGACCTCCGATGATGAACCGCAGATCTGGTCGTATACAACGGACAAGCCCGCAAATGACTGGTTCCAAACTGCTTTTGACGCGGCGGCTTGGAAAGTCGGCCCGGCCGTGTTTGGGCACGACATCGGCGGGGTGCGTACCCCGTGGACGACGCCTGACATATGGATTCGACGCGAGTTTGTATTGCCGACGACAATTGCTGCAAAACTCAATTTTCTCGTGAAGCATGACGAGGACGCGGAGATCTATGTCAACGGCACACTTGCAGCGGTTGTCCCTGGTTATAATGGGGATTACGCCCCAGTGCTCATGTCTGCTGCCGGGCGTGCAGCCCTGAAGCCTGGGAGGAACACACTCGCCGTGCATTGTCATCAGACTGCCGGTGGCCAAGGCATTGATGTCGGTATCATCAACGCAAATTAGTTGAACTTCGGAAGGGAAATCCATGTATTTTTTTAGCCGCGCTTTTGTTGCCTCCGCTCTTGGGCTGTTCCTGTGTCTCCATGCGCTGCCGAGCCAGTCAGAACCAGGTCATCTGACGGTGCAGGTAGACCGTCCTGGAATCAAAATCAGCCCGATGTTTAGCGGCTTGATGATCGAAGACATCAGCCACTCTATCGAAGGTGGTCTATACGCTGAACTCATTCAAAACCGTGACTTGAAAACCGATGCAAACGCACCCGTACACTGGTCAGCCGTGCAGGAGGGCGGAGGAATAGGAACAATCACGCTGGATAAGTCCAATCCGGTTCCGGGCACGGCACTGACGAACTGCCTGCGGCTCGATGTCACAAAAGCGGGTGCGGGCACGCGCGTGGGAGCGGCGAACGACGGTTATTGGGGCATTCCCAATTTTCCGAACCATACCTACCGTGCCTCATTTTATGCCAAGTGCGCTCGTGGGACGCCCGGCAATCTTACGGTCAGGATTGAGACTGCGGACGGCAGCACTGCCGTCAGCAGGCCGCACTCGTTCAATGTCGGTACAATCTGGGCGAAATACTCGTTCAGCCTGACGACGGGTTATACGGGACCGCTCACGGCAAAAAATCGGCTTGTGATCACAGCGCAGGAGCCTGGAACGTTCTGGCTTTCCCAGGTATCGCTCATGCCGTCGAGTTATCACAACCGGCCGAACGGCACTCGCGTGGATATTATGAACTCATTGGCTGGGATGCAGCCGCGCTTCCTGCGTATGCCCGGCGGAAACTACCTGGAAGGCAATACGATTGCCGAGCGGTTCGACTGGAAGAAGACTATCGGCGATATTTCGCTGCGGCCAGGGCACCAGGATCCCTGGGGCTACCACTCCACAGACGGCTTCGGACTGCTGGAATATTTGGAGTGGTGCGAAGATCTGAAGATGGAGCCGGTGCTGGCCGTCTTTGCCGGTTATGCTCTGGGCGGGGAGTACGTCCCCGCAGGGCCAAAATTAGCCCCCTTTGTCCAGGATGCCCTGGATGAGATCGAATACGTGACCGGCGGCCCCGAGACGACCTGGGGAGCACGGCGCATCAAAGATGGTCACACGGCTCCTTTCCCGCTTGCTTATGTCGAAGTGGGCAATGAAGACACTTTTGATAAGTCTGGAAGCTATGACGGTCGCTACGCACAGTTTTACGACGCGATCAAAGCAAAATATCCGAAGCTGCAAATCATCGCGACGACGAATATCAAGGGCCATGTCGCGGATGTGGTAGATGACCATTATTACCGGTCAGCGGCTGAAATGGCGCGTGATTCCCATCATTACGATGGATACTCGCGCACGGGGCCGAAGATTTTCGTCGGCGAATGGGCCTCCGTGGAGGGTAAACCAACCCCAACGCTCCAGGCCGCCCTGGGAGACGCCGCGTGGCTGACCGGCTTGGAGCGAAATTCAGACCTTGTGGTCATGGAAGCGTATGCCCCGCTGCTGGTCAATATCAACCCCGGTGCAGCTCAGTGGGATACGAACTTGATTGGCCTCGATGCGACAGGCAGTTACAATTCTCCATCCTATTATGTCCAGGCACTGTTTGCAGCAAATACAGGAGATGTGGTGCTGCCGGTCACCTTGACCCAGCCGACGACAGTTCAAGGTAGAGCGGCACCACTGCCTAAGGGGAGGATCGGAGTTGCGACCTGGGCGACGCAGGCGGAGTATAAAGACATCAAAGTGACGTCTGGGACTCAGACTCTGTACCAAAAGGACTTTGCCGATGGTACTGGGGATTGGACATTCGGGCAGGGTGAGTGGAAGGTGCTGGACGGAACACTCCGGCAAATGAGTCTGGCGACCGACTGCCGGGCCAGTGCAGGAGACGCAAGCTGGGGCGATTACACCTACACGCTCAAAGCGCGGAAAATCAGCGGTGCAGAGGGCTTTTTGATCCAATTCCATGTCCAGGACGACGGCACAAGGATTTGGTGGAACATTGGCGGCTGGGGGAATGTGCGGACTGCATTGCAGCGGTTTAACGACGGGTCCATGCGGGAGATCGGCAGCGTGCCTATGGTGGTGGAGACAGGCCGCTGGTACGATATCAAGATCGAAGTGTCAGGCCGAAGGATCCGCTGTTTTCTCGACGGCAAGCTGATTATGGAGACGACCGATACGCCGCCTGATGCCCCGGAACCTTTGTCTGCGACCGCGAGTAGGGATTTCAAGACGCGCGATGTGATCCTGAAAATCGTGAATATGAGTTCGGAGCCGCAGCCCCTGCAAATCGATCTGGATGGGGCAAAGGGTGTCGCGAAAATCGCCACCGCCACATTGCTGACCGGCGAGCCAGGCGACGTCAACTCCATAACAAATCCGCAAAAAATCGTGCCCCAGGCAATGGTAATCAAAAACACCGGCAAGTCGTTTCTGCCGACGTTCCCAGCTCACTCTGTGACGGTAGTTCGCATCAATGTAAAGAAGTAGGTTTCATGGAAACAGGATGCGCAGAATTGGTGTGAGGGGAAGTAGAAAAATGGCGGGGTACTGGGTGGATACGAACTTGACGCACCTTGCGCATGGCTTTCAGCTTATCGCGCTGTTCAGGTGTCAGGATCGCTTCTATCTGCTGACGTGTGGCACGGATCAGCTCGCGCTTTTTAGCACTGCGAACATCAGGTGTCAGGGACGTATCCGCCTTAATTGCTTGTGACTGGCGGTGCGCCTGGATCAAAATGGGACAGATCCGCGCTTTTTGTAGGAATGAAAGGTCGAGTGCTTCGGAGAGTTTAGAAAGCCTGCGGCTGACGTACCCACTGATGCTCCCGGACAAGCTTTGGGCTGGCACCGGTACGACGAAAACTAGAAGTGTGAGGGAAAGAATAGCCGCTGCCGTCAAAACTCGCTTGTCCATACATTGACTACGCAGCAAACGAACAAAAAGTTCAAAACTCCTGCAAAGTCAATCCGCCACGCGATCGGAGTGTCTGCGGCTGCCGGAGGAGCGACGGAGCGGCGTGTGCCGGTGCAGTCACCGCCAGTGTGTCCAGCAGTGCGGCGACAAGCAGGGCATCGTGGGTCGTGCCGGAGCGGCTGGTGCAGGTTTCGACAACGTCGCCTTCGGGGGCGGGGGCAACTTCGCGGACACCGACACCGGAGCCGTCGAGCTGACGAGTCCAGCCGGCGGTCAATGCCGAGAGGGCGTGCGCGGCAGCAGCATAAACCGCTTCGGAAGCGACAAACTCCGCTGTCTTGCGTGGGGTGGGGTTATAGATGACGATCCCACCCGCCCTTTGCTTCTTCAGCAGCGGCACAACCGCTTGAACGCCGTAAAGCGCACTCTTGACATTGATCTGCATGGTCAGGTCAAACTCATGGTCATTGACTTCCAATGCTCCCAGCCTGAGGGCACGGTTAACGGCGTGAATAAACGCATCCACCCGACCATACTGCTTTTCGATTTCTTCCACGACTGTCTCCGCCTGCGCACGGTCGGCCATGTCGGTCGTCAGTGGGAAGATGCGGTCTTCGCCGGTCTGTTCACGCACCTGGATCGCCAGAGCTTCGATGCGAAAAACGCGACGGCGGGCAATCGCCACGACACGTGCGCCCTCGATCTGTGCCAGCCGCCGCGCGGTCCCGTAGCCGATACCGCTGGAGGCCCCGGTCACAATGACCAGTTTCCCCGCAAGAGATTCGTCTGCCGTTTTCGATGTGCCAAATGTCCTCATGCTTCCATTGTCGGCAGAGAGTCGCCGGGTCCGTAGGCCGAATCTGCTATAATAAGACTATGAATACGCCAAAATATCCAGGCCCGCTGAGTCAGGACATGATTGCGGAGATGCAGCGATATGTCGTTTACCATCCTTGGCCGTTTGTGCTGGACATCGGGAAGTGCGAAGGCATGTACCTGGCGACCATCGACGGTCAGTGCATCTTTGACTGGGCGGGCTATTACGGCTCGAAACTCATTGGACACAATCATCCTCGCCTCTTGGAGACGGAGTACGTTCAGCATCTGGCACTAGCGGCCAACAACAAAGTCGCCAACCCTGACTTCCTGACTCCCGAATCCCTGGAATACTATCGTCTGCTGTACCGTCTCTGCCCGAAAACCATGGCGGGTCTGGAAAGCCGCGAAGTGTATGCTGTCAATTCCGGGGCGGAAGCGGTCGAGAATATGCTGAAGTATTTAATCTCGCGGCATAACTCGCGGCGTACGAAGCGCGGGGGTCACTCCGGCTCCGGCAGCCGTCGATTTTTGTACTTCGATCAGGCGTTCCACGGGCGGACGGTCTACGCCCTGCAGGTGACGCAGACACTCGATCCCATCGCGACCCAGGACTTTCACGGCCTGGCGGCGGCGGGGAATATCAAAGTGCCTTTCCCGGCAGTGGACAATGATGCGCCGATTTCTGAGAACGATTCCCGCACACGCCAGAGCCTGGAGCTGATCGACAGTATCCTGGCACAGATGGGCGAGGAGATTGTCGGAATCATCGTCGAGCCGATTCAGGGGGCGGGCGGCCAGCGGACGGCTCAGCCGGAATGGTTTCGCGGACTATCCGCCCTCTGCGAAAAGTATGATGTCGGCCTCGGCATCGATGAAGTGCAGACGTCTGCGGGTCCGACGGGAACAGTCTTTGCGATCGATCAATTTGATTTGCCGTTCCCGCCGCATGCCGTCGCCGTGGGCAAAAAGTTTGCGCTCGGAGCGTTGTTCATGCGGGAAACGCTGGCCGATATCGGTGTTCTCGACAGCACCTGGGGCGGCGGCCTCTCGGATATGGTACGGTTCTGCCGCGAGTGGGGCGTTGTCGAAGAGGAAGGACTGCTCGGGGCGGCAGCCTGCAATGGGGAACAGCTTACAGACGGTCTCCGGGGGCTGCAAAACCGATTCCCCACACTTGTGCGCAACGTACGCGGGATGGGTCTTTATCAGGGATTTACTCTGCCGGACGGCGAGATCCGCGGCCGTTTGACCGAGATCGCGCTTCAGGAGCATGATCTTTTGCTGCTTGGGGCGGGCGCGGACAGCATCCGCACTCGGCCCAATCTCAGCGTGACACCCGGCGACATCGAGCAGTTTTTAGAAATCCTGGGCGTCTGCCTCAGCGAAATCTAGCCGGTATATCTATCGACCGTCATCACCTCGAACTCTTCCCCGACCTGCCGGGTGGCGAGTGCCGTGTGCAGTGCGCGGGCGGTGTCCAGGGAAGTCAGGCAGGGGATGGAGTGCTCGACGGAGGCCCGCCGGATCAGCGCGGCCTCCTTCTCGATCTGCTTGTCTTTCGAGACCGTGTTGATCAGCAGTGATACCCGCCCGCCGCGGATCAGGTCCAGCAGGTTAGGGGTGCCCTCGCTGATCTTATTGGCGGTGGTGACGGTCAGGCCATGCGCTTCCAGGAACCGGGCGGTGCCGCCGGTCGCGTAAAGCTGAAAGCCTAAAGCGGCGAAGTCTTTGATAATCGGCAGGGCCTCGTCTTTGTCGGGATCGGCCAGTGTCACCAAAAGAGCCGCGCCTTTGCCACCTGCCGGGACATCGATCCCTGAGGCGACCATCGCTTTGTACAAAGCCCGCGAGAAGTCGGTGTCGATGCCCAGAATCTCCCCGGTACTCTTCATCTCTGGGCCTAGATTGATGTCCACGTCGGTCAGTTTGGCAAAAGAGAAAACGGGAGCTTTGACCGCGATATTCGGCTGATTTGGATGCAGGCCATTCGTGTATCCCTGCTCCGCGAGTGTTTGGCCCAGCAACGCCCAAGTTGCGGCTTTCACCATCGGTATCCCGGTGATTTTGCTGAGATAGGGTACGGTGCGAGATGCTCTCGGATTGACTTCAATCACATACGCTTGGTCGCCTTCGATCACGAACTGAATGTTCATCAGCCCCACAATATGCAGGGCTTCTGAGAGGCGTGAGGCGTAGGAGACGATCTGATCCAGCGTCACCTGCTTGATGGTCTGCGGCGGATAGACCGCCATGGAGTCGCCTGAATGCACGCCTGCCCGCTCGATATGCTCCATGATCCCCGGCAGCAGGCAGCCGCCCTTTCCGTCGGCAATAACATCCACTTCCGCTTCTTTCCCGACAATATACCGGTCCACCAGGATCGGTGCCCCGTCGGAGATGTCTTCGGCATAGCGCATGTATTCGCGCAGGTCAGCAGGATTGTAAACGATCTCCATCGCCCGCCCGCCCAGAACGTAGGAAGGCCGGACCAGCACCGGGTAGCCGATCTCCTCCGCGACCTGCACCGCCGCGTCCGCTGATGTCACCGCTCGGCCATCCGGCTTGGGGATGTCCAGCTCCCGCAGCAGCTGATCGAAGCGGTCCCGGTCCTCGGCCAGATCGATGCTGTCAAACGACGATCCCAGAATCGGAATGCCCGCCTCCATCAGCGGCTTCGCCAGATTGATCGCCGTCTGCCCGCCAAACTGCACGATGACCCCTTCAATCGGTGCCTCACGCTCAATGATATGCAGAACATCTTCGGGCGTTAGCGGCTCGAAATACAGCCGGTCGGAGGTGTCAAAGTCAGTCGAGACCGTCTCCGGGTTGTTGTTGATAATAATCGCTTCGCAGCCCGCTTCGCGCAGCGCACGAACGCAGTGGACGCTGGCATAATCAAACTCGATGCCTTGCCCGATTCGGATCGGGCCGCTGCCGAGGACAACGACTTTTTTCTTGGCTGCAGCGAGTGTTTCAGATATTGGTTCGGTGTTTGTCATAATGGTTTAATCGGCGGGAGGAGGTCGGAGACGGTGATAGTACCGCCGGGAGATGCCAGAGGTTTGACTTGCTCGTCCGGCGAGTAGATCTTGATGTCCAAATACAAACCCTCTGGTGTAGGCTGGCGATGAACTTCAAGCTGCTTTTGACCCAGATCAACAATCCAGTACTCATTGACCCCTGACCGAGCGTAAGATTTCGCCTTTTTATTCCGGTCCTTGTGCAGCGAGGTGTCGGAAACTTCGATTAACAGAAGAATCTCATCCGCACTTGGGTGATGGTCGGCATAATCATCTGGTACTCCGATAATGACGCAGACATCCGGTTCCGGTTCAGACCAGGGAGTAATGCCCACGGGAAGCTGAGAATCCACAATGTAGCCTTCAGCGAAAATATCCCGTAGAAAAAGTGTCGTTTTGCGGACCGAGGTTGCGTGTGGTGTGAGCTGTCCGGCCAAGTTCCATATCTCTCCATCGATCAGCTCAACACGTGTCTCGTCAAATACGCCCGCGGCAATCATTTTGTGGTACTCTTCGCGTGTCCAGCGATGTGGACTGTGAAGGGGATCGTCTTTAGTAGTCGACACAGCTTTCGGCTGTTTCGATTTGACTGGTTCAAGAGTAACGCTCATAATGTCTCTCCGTGCGTTGGAAGTAATTTTCAGTATACCCGCAAGCCTGATGCAGAGGCATTCAATTCTTTCAGCGTGGCGACACTTTTGCGCTGTGCCAGTGAATTGCGGAGCGATTTCATCGGCTGGAACTGGCCCCAGGTCATCAGGTAGGCACCCTTCCAAGTCGGGCGGTACGAATTTGCGCCTCGATCCAGATACAGTCTCCCAAAATTCACCTGCTCTTCAAAGTCCTCGATCATGCGCTGCTCCTGAATCGCAATTTCGGTGCCGACAGGAGGCAATGGCTCGATGGCACTGCTGATTTGGATCATGCGTCGACAATGGACCGCATATAGGTCATGCGGATTTTGAACGTCCGGCAGCCGGAGTGATTTCTGCTTCGGACCGCGCTGACAGGAACCGAGCATAGCTGTGTTGCTGGTGCCGAGGACAGTTTCGTCCTGGCAGCGCGTGATGAATTCGACGTAGCTGGACCCAGAGTAACAGTCGATGCATGAGAATTCTCCTTCTGCCCAATCAGGGCGGGTGAGACCGCTATTAGTTCTGCCGTGCCCACCACCAATCAACATAGTCCGTGTCAAGTGTTTCCACCCCCAGCTGATCCAAAAGCAGGACGATCTGGCCGCGATGATAGGCAGCATGCCCAATTAACTGCTCGATCTGCACTTCGATGGGCACACGGTAAGTCTCCTCGCCCAACTCGGTAAACTCGAATTCCTGCGCCAGCTGGCCGTCTTCGAGGTGGGCGAGATATTCGGTCCACGCGGCTTCCAGAGTGGCGAAACGAGGTCTCAGAGTGGATAAATCACTTTGCTCGTTCCACCAGGCGACCTGATTCTCGGCCTTTCCAGCCATATGATCCAGCCAGTTTTCTCGGACAGCCGCCAGATGGTCGGTCAGCGAGATTGCTTTCTGGAAACGGGCATCACCGCGTGCATCTTCGGGAACTGACTCAAGCATAGACAGCATCTTGTGATTGCAGTCTTTTTCGTGCTCGTAGAGGGTGCGGTACCGTTCGATTGGCGGCATTTTAGTCTCCTGCGAAAAGGTCCAGAGGCTCAAACAGCCCGCCGCCGCCCTTGCTCCAAATGCACACTCAGAATCGCGATGTCGGCGGGGGTGACGCCGGGGACGCGGGAGGCCTGGGCGAGCGTGATGGGGCTGACGCGGGTGAGCTGGTCGCGGCTTTCGTTGGAAAGGGCGCGAATGGCTTTGAAGTCGAAGGCCGTGGGGATGGCGACATCTTCGCGGCGATCTGCTGAGGCCACCTGCTCACTTTGGCGGGCGATATAACCCTCATATTTGCACTGGATCTCCACCTGTTCGGCGACGGCGCGGGGCAGGGGAGAGATTGGTGCCAGCGCGGAGACTATCTCGTAACCGACATGGGACCGCTTCAGCAGGTCCGACAGCGGGATGCGCTGGCTGACGGGGAGCAGGCCCGCTTCCGTGAGGCGCGGATTGTCAGCACCGCTGACAAAAGTGGTTTCTAGGCGATGGGTCTCGGCGGTGATGGCTTCGCGCTTCTGCGTGAACATTTCCCAGCGGTCCTCGGGAACGAGGCCAACGGTATGGCCGCGCTGGGTGAGGCGCAAGTCGGCGTTGTCCTGACGCAGCAGCAGGCGGTATTCGGCGCGTGAGGTCAGCAGGCGGTACGGCTCGTCTGCGCCTTTGGTCACGAGATCGTCGATCATCACGCCAAGATACGCTTCGGAACGCGCGAGAACGAACGGCTCCCGGCCCAGCGCAAACAGGGCGGCATTGGCCCCGGCCATCAGGCCCTGACCTGCCGCCTCCTCGTACCCCGACGTCCCGTTGATCTGACCCGCAAGAAACAGGCCAGGCAGACGCTTGGTCATCAGGGCATGGGTCAGCTCCGTCGGCGGCACGGCATCGTATTCGACCGCGTAGCCTGCTTTGAGCATGACGCATGACTCTAGGCCGGGGATGGTGTGCAGAAATTCGAGCTGGACATCGGCGGGGAGTGACGTGCTGGTACCCTGGACATAAAGTGAGTCGGTGTCCCAGCCTTCCTGTTCCAGAAAGACCTGGTGGCTGGGACGCTGACTAAAGCGCACGATTTTGTCTTCAATGGACGGGCAGTAGCGCGGCCCCTGCCCCTCGATCGAGCCGCCGTACATGGCGGATCGGTGCAGGTTTGCTCCGATGATCGCCTTGGTGCGCTCGTTCGTGTAAGTCAGCCACGAAGGCAGCAGTTCCGATTTTCGCAGGGTTGCCTCGGCGACGGTCTCGTGGAGAAAGCTGAAGGGCGGCGTGTTCGGCTCCGATTCGATCGGGTTTGTTTTGGCAAAATCGACACTCTTTTTATCGATGCGCGGCGTCGTTCCCGTTTTGAGGCGCAGGGTGGGGAAGCCTAAGCCGCGCAGGGTTTCCGAGAGGGCAATCGCGGGCTTTTCTCCGAGGCGGCCCCCAGAGGTCTGCTCATCGCCCCGGTGCATCATGCCGCGCAGGAAAGTCCCGGTGGTGACGACCACGGATTTCGCCCGCAGCACATCGCCCGTGGCCGTTCGAACGCCTGCAATCCTGCCCTCCTCGATCAGAAAGCTCTCCGCCATCCCTTCGCGCAGAGTCAAATTGGGAGCGGCTTCCAATGTCTCGCGCATCGTCCGGCTATAAAGGTCTTTATCGCACTGGGCACGGATCGCCTGCACGGCGGGACCTTTGCCGGTATTCAGCAGGCGGATGTGGGTAAGGGTCTTGTCGGCATTGACACCCATCTGCCCGCCGAGGGCATCAATTTCCCGGACCAGATGCCCTTTGGCCGGGCCGCCGACCGAGCAGTTGCAGGGCATCAGGGCGACCGTGTCCAGCGAGAGGGTCAGGCAGACGGTCGCCGCGCCGAGACGCGCTGAGGCTAGGGCGGCTTCCGCACCAGCATGACCTGCACCTATGATAATGACGTCGTAGTCTGTTGTTTGAAAATCCACGGTATGATTATAGCATATTCGGGGTGTCAACAGCCAACCACCGCTCGTAATTCAGGCGCAGCAGAGTGGCCGCGTTCGGCACATCGGCTGGGGCCTTAATGAAGAAGCTGATCCAATTGGAGCGGGGGAAGATGTGATGCGGCTGAGCATGACCTGACTGCACCATTTGGTGCCGAAGAGCTTTGGAATAGGGAATATCCAGCAAGCCATTGCCGTGCAAATGGCCGATCTCGCGGTTTCCCAGGCGAAACTCCGTGCCGCCGAAACGGTGGAGCTTTGTCGTGACACCGGGCCAGGAGAGCACGATCTGTTCCATTTCATGCAGTGCCTTGAGTCGCGCCGGGTGAAAGAGAGCGGTGTGTGCCAGCAGGGCCGTATCAAAGAGCGAAGGCAGGCCCGGCACGAGCCGCAGGGCGGGAACGGTCCGCGCTATACGTGCCAGCATCTTAATGTCCTGATTCGGAGAGTGTCTTGATGTGTGTCATCACGCGCAGATGCACCTGCCGGGCAATGCTCCCAGCCCAGAGGTCGTAATAGGCGGCAGGGTAGACATACAGCTCGTACCACGAAGTGCCGGTCAGCGTGGTGGTGCCGTCGCCGTTGTCTTTGAGATCAAACTGCCCGCGCAGAACACGGGCGTGGCCAAGAATTTCCGGATCGCTGGGTTGATGGGTCACATCGAAAGTCAGCTGACGGCCCGGCTCCCAGTGGGTGATCCTCTCCTCGAAAATGCTGTTTTTGCTGAAAATGCAGCGGCGAGTCGCGCCGACGCCGACGCCGCGAGCCGTTGCCTGGACCGGGTAGGGCAGACCCGCACGAAACAGCCAAAAGTCCGGCTTCGACGGGATCGGCGGCACGACGGCCAAATGCGCCCAGACCTGGGCGGGCGGTGCCTTGATGACAACTGTATCCGAGACGGAACTCGCGAAGTGGTGCGGCGAGAACAGATCTACCATAAGAAAACTGAGTGCCAGCGGTGCGAGACTCATGTTCAGTGTCTTGCTGCCTAGAGCAAAGAGCCAGCGGCCTAGCAGGGAGCCGAGAAAAACGAAGGTGAGCAGCAGCGGTGAAACGATCAGCAGGCAAATCGCCCCTTCTCCCATGAAAATACCGCCCGCCACGAGACCGACAGCCGCAATTGGCAGCGAGTAGAGAAAATATTCCACTGAGGAGAGCCGGAGATCTTTCCAGCAGAATGCTCCCACGAGTCCCATGACGCCGGGGACCAGCGTGAAGTCGGAAGAAATAAAAATGGTCGCTGCGGCCGGCGACTTGTCTGAAAACCAGAGGCTCAGCCCGACCATCAGCGCGGCGGCGATGTTCGCGGCCAGCACACCAAGCCAAATCATCCCGGTCCGGCGTTTCGCCGCCGGAGTGATGCCGCGCTTGTCGAGAAGAGGAGCCTCCCAGTGCTGACTCGCCACAACCACTGATTGGCAGCGTGGACAGAGTATTGCGGTGGGGGAAAGAGGCAGGCCGCACTGCGGGCAGAGATGCGGCCCCGGAGAATAAATATTTCCCATGCTAACAGAATACCCGGAACATTCCGTAGAGTGTTGTAGTCGCACAGGTTACAGGAGGGTATTAAACACTGTTCGTAATGCCGCATCATATTTAACAAAAAACATATGAAATATCGCTTGACAACACGCTTATGGTGTGAAAAATTTACTGAGAAGAAACGCAATCCAGTCTGCCCGTGCAGTATTTGTTTTTCTAATCCTGTCGTTCAGAAAGAAGAGAATTAGTAGTTATGTTTAAACCGTCCAATGCACGCCGTGGGTTCACGCTCATCGAACTGCTCGTCGTGATCGCCATCATCGCGATTCTCGCGGCGATCCTTTTCCCCGTCTTCCAGAAGGTTCGCGAGAATGCTCGCCGCGCCTCGTGCCAGTCTAATGAAAAGCAGCTCGGCCTTGCGCTCATCCAGTATCAGCAAGATGCCGATGAGAAGTACCCCAGTGGTTCCTCCTTTGGGACAGAAAATGCCTACGGTGCCGGATGGGCAGGCCAGATCTACACTTACACAAAGAGCACCGGCCTTTATAAGTGCCCGGACGACTCAACCGGCTTCAATCAAGGCGTTCCCGTCTCCTACGCGTTCAACCAGAATATCTACGGAACGGCACTCGCCCAGACAAATGCACCTGCTTCCACAGTTTTGCTGTGCGAAGTTCAGAATGATACGGCCAAAGTCGACTTCATAGGTGGTGACGAAGGTCGCAGCATCACGAATCAGTTTGCGTCAGCATCCGTCAACGGGTTGGATGTGAATTTGACCGCCAAGCCAGTCGATCTGATCACCAACTACGACGGCACGTACAACACTAATGGTGGCCGCAACACCAAGTATGCGACCGGCCCGATGGGCGGTGTGACGCCGGCGAATGGGACAACATATTTTACCGCTGCGACCGGCATCCATACGGATGGCTCTAACTTCCTGGCGGCGGACGGCCATGTGAAGTGGCTGCGCGGCGTGGCTGTTTCTCCTGGTCATACGGCAGCGGCGGCGACGGATAAGCAGGGCCAAGTTGCCAATAATGCAGCGGGTACCAGCAACCTGGGCAATGCGGCACTGACATTCAGCCCGAACTAAACGGCGGGGCAGAAATCGCTTGATGGGCGGGGTGCAGAAATGCACCCCGTTTTTTCTTGACTGATGTGACGCAGTGACGGCGTAGAGCGGAGAAGACGTGGGAATAAATTCCACCGCTGTGGGGCGCAGACGCCTAGTTTCGACCTGCGTCGAAAAGGAGGGGATCTGAATAGGACTTATTCTTGTCCCGGCGCAGGCCGCGACTCGGCGTCTGCGCCCCACAGCGGCGGATTTCAATCCCACGTCTTATCCCACGTTCCTTTGGCTCTCGCTTTTCACTGATGCTAACCCAGGAAGCCATGCGTAACATCAGTTCTTGACTCTTTTCCAGCCTCGTGTGCTACAATCGCTTATCCATGCTCTTACTACTGCTGCGTCAAAGCCTTGTCGTCGGGGCAGGGGGATTTCTGGGAGCCATCGCTCGCTTTCTCATCGGAACCTGGATTTCGAACCGCTGGGGCAGCTTGTTTCCCTGGGCGACTGTCGTCATCAATATCTCCGGTTCGTTTATTTTGGGCTTTGTCGCGACGCTGCTTCTAAGCCGCGTTTTAGTCAATCCCAATTGGCGGTTTTTCGTGACCATCGGTTTTGTCGGAGCGTACACGACATTTTCCACGTTCGAATATGAAACGGCCCGGCTCGGCTCGTCCTGGATGGCGATGGGAAACTTGCTCGGCAGTGTGCTCGCAGGGTATCTGGCGGTCTGGCTGGGAATTCGGCTCGGGGAAGTCTGGCCCCGCTAGAGGTTTAGGGCGTTCTTTTTTGTTGGAAGGCTGTTCCTGAATTGGAGGCGAATTTGTTATGGCAAAGCGGTTAACTCTCGATGATCTGGATCATCTTTCCACAGGAAAGCGCACACGGCTGCACCATCTGCTGTATCAATATGGCCCGGCGAACGGCACGGGATTGTTTCTGCCGATCGATCAGGGGCTGGAGCATGGCCCGCGCGACTTTTTCGCCAATCCCGCCTCGGCGAATCCCGAGTATCAATTGAATCTGGCAGTAGACGGCAACTACTCAGGGATCGTTTTTCAGATCGGGATCGCCCAGAAGTACATGCGCCAGTGGGCGGGGAAAATCCCGCTGATCGTCAAGCTGAACGGCAAGACAGAGATTCCGTCGGATGCCGAATCGTTTTCGCCCTGTCTCGCTTCGGTCGAAGATGCCGTGGCACTCGGGGCGGATGCGGTCGGCTATACGCTGTATGTCGGCTCCCCGGCACAGGACCGAGACTTTGCGCAGTGGGAAACGGTGCGCCGGGATGCGGAGCGTCTGGGCATGCCGACCATTATCTGGGCCTACCCGCGCGGCGAAGCGGTGGATGCCAAAGGCGGCAAGGAAAGCGTCTGGGCGATTGACTACGCCGCCCGGGTCGCGGCGGAAGTCGGCGCGGATGTGGTGAAAATCAACTTTCCCACGCTCAGCCCGTCCCCCAGCTCCCCAAAGCCCTACGATACAATGAAGTTCAGCCCGGAAGAGGGAGTCGCCCGCGTGATCGCCTCGGCAGGTAAGACCCTGGTGCTGATCTCCGGCGGCGAAAGGGAGCCTGACTCGGAGCTACTGGAAAAAGCACGGCTTTCGTTTGAGGCCGGGGCCACCGGGCTGATCTTTGGCCGCAACACCTGGCAGCGGCCATACGACGAAGCCCTGACGCTGATGCGGGAGCTGCGGGAGATTGCGCTGGGGGCGTAAGCAAGGACTGAGGAAAAGACCGCGCGGCGCGGCCCAAGGCCAAGTGAAAATACCACTTGACACAAGCCTGCCCGGCAGTGTATCCTAAAGGGGCCGCGTCTTCGACGCTGAAGAGGACCATTTTCATGCCGCAAACTATCGTGATACTCGGCTGTGGGCGAGTAGGCTCCACGCTCGCCAAGCAGATGTCCGGGGAAGGTCATGACGTCACAGTCATCGACATCACCAGTGACTCTTTCCGCCGCCTCGGCAATAAATTCAAAGGCCACAGATTAGTCGGCTCCGGGCTGGACCAGGACCTGCTGAAGCGAGCCGGGTTGGAGCGAGCGTCCGCCTTTATCGCCGTCACCCAGGGCGACAACTCCAACATCATGGCGGCGCAGATCGCCCGCGAAGTGTTTCATGTGGAGCGGGTCGTCGCGCGAATCTACGACCCAATCCGGGCACAGGCTTACCGTGAGCTGGGAATTACTACGCTCTGCACGACGACTCTGGCCGCTGGGCTGATACATGATGCCGCACTCGGGGAAGGGCAGGGGGACGCCTTGCTGCAAGCCTCCCAAACCTGGGACAAAGTTTATCTCGAACAGCGCTGTTAGAGACTTGAAGGATAATTTATGTACGTGATTGTTGTGGGCGGCGGCAAGATTGGCTATTACCTGACGAAGCAGCTTTTGACCGAGGGCCACGAAGTCCTGCTGCTGGAAAAGGATCGGCGGCGTCAGTCCGCCATGGCCGAGCAGCTCGGCGACGTGGTCATGCAGGGCGACGGCTGCGAAGTGCGCATCATGTCGGAGGCGGGGTTTGGCCGCGCCGATGTGATCGTCGCGGTGACCGGCGATGATGAAGACAATCTGGTCATCTGCCAGATGGCGAAAAAGAACTTTCAGGCTCCGCGCACCGTGGCGCGTGTCAATGACCCGGCCAACATGGTCTTATTTGACAAACTGGGGATCGATACCACGGTTTCCAGTACGCAGATCATCTTCAATCTTTTGGAGCAGCAGATCGAGCCGGGCGAGATTATTCCCCTGGGGGCTTTGAAGAACGGTAACATCGAAGTGGTCGCGATCAATGTCTCCGAGCGCTCTCCGGTGCTGGGTCAGACGATTCAAGATCTGCGGCTGCCGGGTAACGCGCTGATTATTTCCGTGGTGCGCAGTGATAACGCTATGATTCCGCAGAAGGACACGCGCTTCGAGAACGGTGACAGTGTGATCGCGATGGTGGTCGCTGAAGAAGAGCCGCAGCTCCGGCATATTTTCGCGGAAGTGCATTCGTAGGACAGTAGGACGGAAGACGAGTGGTTTTCAACCTCGCGTTTTTACTCGCTTTTTAATGTCGCGTGTGGGTACACTGAACGCAAAGGGGACACACTCTCATGCACGTTCCAAAACTCTCGGAAGACGAGCTTCAGGCGCATCTTCCCAAGCTGCCGGGCTGGACCCGATCCGGCGAAGCGATTTCCAAAACCTACCAATTCAAAGATTTCAGCCATGCGCTCGACTTCGTCAACCAGGTCGGCCAGACGGCGGAGTCGATCCAGCATCATCCGGACATTGATATTCGCTATGGCAAAGTGACTTTGACACTGACCACGCACGATTCCGGCGGGCTGACCCAAAACGACATCGGTCTGGCGGCAACCTGCGATGATTTCGCCGACGCCGTTCCCGCATGACCCGATTTTTTTGCTGCGTTCTCATGGCATTCACGTTTTTCGCCCCAGCACTTGCGGAGAGCGGCTGGATACCGACACTTACGTCGATGTCCGAC
>JANXNV010000193.1 GCA_025353925.1 Armatimonadota bacterium | reverse complement strand
CCATTGCTTTAAGACTATAGAAAACCCTATGACACCACTTCATTCAACAGACCTTATCGTCGGCGCGTCCAGCGGGATTGGGCGATCACTGGCCCTGGCACTGGCGCGGGAACGGCGGCAGGTGGCCCTTGTGGGGCGCAGCGAGGAGCGGCTGATCCGGGTGGCGGCGGAGGTGCGGATGTTTGGGGGAGAAGCGTTGTCGCTGCTCTCGGATGTCCGCGACCCGGTCTCCATCCAGGCGGCCCTGGCGCAGATTATCCTGCGGAACCAGCGGATCGAAACGGTGTACCTATCGTCGGGGATCGGGCTGGAGACGGATACGGAGAGTTACACGGTCGACACGTTAGAGGAGATGCTGCAGACGAACGTGCTGGGAGTGGCCCGCTGGATCGAGGCCCTGCATCCGCTGCTGCGGGCGCAGCCGGGCGGGGCGACGATCGCGGTCATCTCCAGCCTGGCGGCGGACCGGGCGATCCCCGGCGGCGGCGCGGGCTATTCGGCCAGCAAGGCGGCCATCTCGGCACTCTGCGACGGCCTGCGGGCACCGTTTGTGGCGCAGGGGATACGGCTGGTCACGGTCGCGCCGGGCTTTATTCGAACGCCGATGACCGACGGGCTGCCGGAAATGCCGCTGCTCATGGAGCCGGAAGACGCTGCCGCCGCGATTTTGTCCGGGGTGCGGCGCGGTTTGCCCGTGGTCCGGTTCCCACGGCTGGCGTCCCTTGCGATGACCGGTTTGAGTCTCCTGCCGCCGCGTTTACTGGACAAATTATATCGTCCATAAGGCGTGGGAACCGGAACAGGCAAAGCGGCGTAAAGAGACGTAGGAGTTTAAACACATGCCCAATTTGCGCCCGTTAGTTCTCGCCGCACTCACAATGACCCTGACTGCTTCCGTCGCCCATGCCGACTTGAAGGTCGTGCAGAACACGTCTATCGACAGCCCGCAGCTCAAAGCCTACATGGAGACCATGACCCCACAGCAGCGGGCGCAGATGGCCCGTTCGGGCAATCCGCTTCTGCGCGGCGGCCCGCAGCAGACCGTGATCTTTGTCCATGGGAATCAGACCCGGGCCGATGTCGGCACGATGAGCTACCTGGTCAACTCCGCCACGCACCAGACAATCGTGCTGAACCGCGCTAACCGCACGTATATGACCCGGCCCTACAAGGCTCCGGCCATGAACGGGGCGGGCCAGATCCAGGCGACGGTGAAAGATACCGGCCAGACCAAAATCGTTTCCGGCCATCCCGCCCGCCGCTACCTGATGACCGCCACGGTGCCCTCCCAGCCGGGGACAATCATTCGCGGCGACATCTGGGCCGCCCAGGACCTGCCGCAGCCCGCCCAGATCTCCACCGGCTCCGGGCCGTTCGCGGCCATGCAGAGCCAGTTCCGCAAGGTCAAAGGCTACCCGATGAAAACGTCCCTGGCGATTACCGGCAGCCCGCTCGGCGATACGACTGTCAACTCGTCCGTAATCTCCGTCTCGAAAGCGGCTCTCCCGGCATCGATCTTCGCGATCCCGGCGGGCTACAAGAAAGCGGCGGGCGGCTAGTTTTTGGAGAGCTGCTTTCCGAAGAACGTCTTCAACGCCGGATAGACCACTTCCGGCGGCGGGACATGGCCGTAGGCCGCGTACCACCGGATCTCGCGCGGCTCCTTAGCCGCCGCGTACAGCTCCGACGCGGCCTGCGGCACGATGATATCATCCTTGCGCCCGTGCAGCAGCAGCAGAGGGCGCGGCGCGATATGCGGGACGAAGGTCAGCGGATCCTCCGCCGCCAGATCGGCACTGACCTTCGCCCAGTCCAATCCCTTCAATCCGTTCATATTCCGCCCGCCGACAGGAGCATTCCGGGCGGAGAGTGTTCGCAGGATCAACCCCCAGTCCCCGCCCCCGGAGATCAGCGCGACGGCTTTGACACGCCCATCCACTCCCGCCGAGACTGTGCCGATAATTGCGCCCAGTGAAATCCCCACCAGGCCGACTCGCCCGGGGTCGATCTCGCGCCGGGTCGCCAGATAATCCAGCCCCCTTCGGACATCGACCGCAGTTTGCCGCACTCCCACCGCCAGTTCCTGCGCCTGCGAACCCACTTTTGCCGTCACAGGCCGCAGGCGCTCGCCGTGACCGTACAGATCAATTACCAGCGACGCATACCCCGCCGAAGCCGCAAAGAAGGCCAGCCCGGCCATCTGCTCCTTGCTGCCACCCAGTCCATGCAGCAGTATCAGGCAGGCAGCGGGATGGGCGGCGGAGGCGTTCGGCGGCAGAAACAGCAGGGCCGGGACGCGCTGGTTGTTGGTGCTGAGATAAGAGAATCGCTCGAGCCGGCAGCCTCGGACGGTGTTTGCTTCCCCTGTTTTGATTGACAGCGGCAGGGCGGCGTTGTCTGCATACAGGGGTACGGCACGGCGGTAGGCTGCTTCGCGGTCGATGGTTTGGGCAGTGACGGTGAGAGGGGGGAACATAAAGAGGCAGAGTAAGAGTAGGAGGATACGAGTGGTTGAAAACCACTCGCTAGGTGAGGCGTCCTGCGGACGTCGGATTCGGACTTCTGTCTTCCACCCGGAGGGTGCCTCACCTATCGAGTGGTTTTCAACCACTCGTGCCGGCCGCACACGATCGCTCATTCTCATAACACATTCCTTAATATTGCCGACAAACGCTCGTAGTCGCTCGAAAGCAGGGTCGCCAGTG
>JANXNV010000134.1 GCA_025353925.1 Armatimonadota bacterium | reverse complement strand
GCCGACCGGGCGGATACATTGGTCGGTTATGTCGGGATCGGCATCGCACCGACAGGGACGAGTGACCCATACGCCTTGCGCCGTGCCGCCGCTGGGCTGGTCGCGCTGCTTTCGACTTCCGAGGCTCTCCCCGCGCCGCGTGCGCTCTTCGAAGCGGCCTGGAACGCGTATTCCAGCCAGGCTGTCACGCAGACCACGACACTTGAGGCAGCCTTTGCGAGCTTCTCACTTCTGCTGACTCAGCGGCTGGACGCGGCTTTAGAAGAAAAATCCGTACGCTATGATGTCCGGGAAGCCGTACTGGCGACTCAGACGTACACTGTCTACGAGACACAGGCGCGTGCCCTGGCCTTCGGCCGCTTAATCAGCAGTGCAGAGGCCAAAGAGGCGCAGGCGGCTTCGACACGCATCTCGAATATCCTGCGTTTCGCGCAGAAGGAAGGTCTCACGATCTCCTCTCAACAGCCCAATCCGGCACTGTTCGACGACGCTTCGGAACAGGCAATGATGGATGCTTACAGTGCGGCTGAACCGGCATTTGCGGCACAGATGGCACGGCGTGAATACTCCGCCGCTTTGGCGACTCTGGCCGAGGTCCGCCCTGCGGTCGACGCATTCTTCGAGGCGGTCATGGTCATGGGCGAAGATGCCGAGCGGCGGGACAACCGTCTGGCTTTGCTGGGCCGCCTGCGGGAGATGTTTCAGCAGTTTGCGGATTTCGATCGGATCGTCGTTTGATACGCTCTCTGGGGCTACTGCTATACCTTGCTTTTCCGCTCGTTCTTTTTTGCGCTTTTTCGGTGCATGCCGAGACTTCACTTCAAGTCAGCCATCTGCGCTGCGAATTCCTATACAGCCCACTGGGGGTCGATGCCGCGTGCCCACGGTTGAACTGGCAGCTGATCTTGGACCTATGAGGTCAGCGGCAAAGTCTCGTCCGAAAACTCCATCAATATTGAGTATCACGGCAAGGCTATCCATTCAGGTCAGTTCTGCTGGTGGCAGGTTCGTGTCTGGGATAAAAACGGTCAGCCTGCCGCTCGCAGTAAGGCTGCGAAATGGCAGATGGGCCTGCTGAGGTTCATTGACTCTCATCGGGTGTCATTCCCCAAAGCTTGCTTCGTTACCTGTTTTGCGTCCTAATTCGGTATGATTATTCGCATGAGCGAATACATTCACAAAAGTCACAATGTGTCGGTGCTTCTGTATCACGCGGTTTGTCCGACGAAGTACCGCCATGCAGTCGTCACGGACGAGGTGGATGCGGTGCTGCGGCGGGTCTGTTTCGACATCAGCAACCGCTACGAGATTACGTTTCTTGATTCAGTCGGTGCCGATGTATAGCCCCAAAAAGATCGTTCAGACGATCAAAAGCATTACCACCCGCGAGATACTGCGGCGTGTGCCGTCGGTGAAAGCGCAGCTTTGGGGCGGTGCATTTTGGTCGAGCGGTTACTTTATCAACACCGTCGGTCGCAACGGCACGGAAGAGACGACTCGCCATTATGTTGCCAGCTAGGGGCGCGAAGCTGAGTACCGCAAGTTTGCTGCGGAGGAAGGTGCGCCTGCCTCGCAGTTAGAGCTGTTTTAGGCGCGATGGGCAACGCCGCCCTCTTTTAGATACACCGCAGCTTGCTGCGGCGAGTTTTCATTGAGATGATATGGAAGAGCGTGGAAGGTATGGACTCTGTGGTGCCTAAGCCGCGTCATACACTCAAAGCTTCCGTGTCAGCCAAAACACGTCATCGTGATGATGACTAAGTAGGGGCTGACGCCACGGTGAGCGAGCAAATGCTCCGTGTAGGAGGAATTAGGCATGGTGTTGACTAAAATGACGCCATGTCTATTTCTCGCCTTGTCTTGATTACTACTTTGCTCTGTCTGCCCGCTGTTGTTCTTCACGCTTTACCCACCACCCCTCTTTACACCAATTCCAAAGCACCAGCCGAGGCACGGGTATCCGACCTGCTGGGCCGGATGACTCTGCCGGAAAAGCTAAGCCTTCTGGCACTGGAAGCGGGGGACCCGCAGCGGTTAAAGACGCTGCCGATCCCGCGTCTGGGCGTTCCGCCCCTGTGGACTTCTGACGGGCCGAATGGGGTAAAAAACGGACAGGCGACAGTGTTTCCGATGGGTGTTGTGCTGGCCTCTACCTGGAACCCGAGTCTGGCGGAGCAGATGGGCGCGGCGATGGGCCGGGAAGCGCGGGCGAAGAACCGGCAGGTCGTTTACGGGCCGGACCTGAATATCCACCGCACTCCGCAGGGAGGCCGCAATTTCGAGAGCTATAGTGAAGACCCTTTTCTGACCGCCCGGATGGGCGTGGCTTTCGTCAAGGGCATGCAGGCGCAGGGCGTGGCGGCATGTATTAAGCACTACGTTTGCAACGATCAGGAGACGGGGCGGCACTCGGTTAATGTGGTCGTCAATCCTCGTGCGCTGCATGAGATTTATTTGATGCCTTTTCAGGCTGCCGTCGTCGAAGGCCATGCCTGGTCACTGATGGATGCACTGGGGCGCGTCAATGGTCCCTGGGCGGCTTCGAGTAAGTTCCTGCTGACGGATACGCTGAAAAAGGGGTGGGGGTTTGACGGACTAGTCATCTCCGACTGGGGTTCCGTCCACGATACGGCAGAGGCCGCCAACGCCGGCAACGACATCGAAATGCCCGCGCCGCAGTTCTTCAGCCCGGAAGCGCTTCAAGCCGCTCTCAAAAGCGGCACGGTCAAGCAGTCCGTGATCGATGATAAAGTGCGCCGGATTATACGGACGATGGTCCGAACTCACTTGCTCGATGGCCCCATCTCCTCCAACGCCGCCGCGGTCAACAGTCCAGGGCACCAGGCATTGGCACGGCGCATCGCGCAGCAAGGAATTATTTTGCTGAAAAATTCGGGTGGTTTGCTTCCACTGAACCGGGCGAAAATCAATTCCATTGCTGTCATTGGGCCGAATGCCGCCGTTGGCCTCCTCGGCGGGCGGTGGAGTGCGGATGTCACTCCATTTTACACGGTCAGCGTTCTCGAAGGCATCAAAACCAAAACCGCCGGGAAAATCGCGGTGAACTACATCGAGGGAACGCCGCTCGGCGGCGATGTGCTGACTCCGATCCCTGCCACGGCTTTTGCCCCGCCAGACACTAAGCCCGGACAGACCGGACTCAAGGCGGAATATTTTGCCAATCGTGACCTCACCGGTGCTCCGGCTCTCACACGCATCGATCCGCAGATCGCGAACGATTGGAACTCAGCTCCCCCGGCTCCGACTTTGTCACGTGAGAACTTCTCGACGCGCTGGACCGGCTTTCTGAAGCCGCCCGTGACCGGCGACTATGTTCTTCAGCTTGACAGCGACGATGGCAGCCGCCTGTACATCGATGACAAACTGGTGATTGATTACTGGTCCGACCACGGCACAGGGACCCCGAAAATTGCCCCGATAGCTTTTCGGGCGGGCCAAGCGTACAAGATTCGGGTGGAGCAGTATCAGGGCATGGGCGGCGCGGGCTGCTTCCTCGGATGGCGGCTTCCCGGCACCAAAGCCGATGTCTTCCCGGAGGCGGTTACCGCCGCGAAGAATGCCGATGTGGCGGTCGTCGTTGTCGGTCTCTCGAACGTTCTGGAAGGCGAGGAACTTGATCCCCCGGACCTGCAGCTGCCCGGCAAGCAGAATGCGCTGATCCAGGCGGTCGCAGCAGTCAATAAGAACACTATCGTCGTCCTGGCGAACGGTACCCCGATTCTGATGAACTCTTGGCTGAATAAAGTCCCCGCTGTTCTTGAGTCCTGGTACTCCGGCCAGGAGGGTGGGAACGCGATAGCGGAAATACTATTCGGTGACGTCAACCCATCCGGCAAGCTGACCGATACGCTGGCCCTGCGTCGCGAGGATTACAGCGACTTCGGTAATTATCCCGGCACGCCGGAAACAGTCAATTACGCCGAGGGTATCTATGTTGGGTATCGGCACTTCGACAAGCACAAAATCGTGCCGCTTTATCCGTTTGGATATGGCCTCTCTTACACGACTTTCGCGTATTCCGGTCTGGAGGTTCCTCCGACGATGAAACGCGGCAAGCCGATTCTTGTCCGGGTGTCGGTGCAAAATAGAGGGAAGCGGTCTGGGGATGAAGTGGTCCAGCTTTACGTTCGCGACACGGCCCCGAAAATTGACCGCCCTATTCGGGAGCTGAAGGGCTTCCAGCGCGTCTCGCTGAAGCCTGGCGAGAAAAAACAGGTGCTCTTTCGACTCGACGACAGCGCAGCGGCCTACTATGACACTGCCCTTAGGCACTGGAAGAGCAACAGTGGCCGCTACTTAGTCGAAATCGGGGCGTCGTCACGAGATATCCGTGCCAGCGGAAGCTTCGTACTTCAGAAGTAAAAAGGATCGGAAGTAAAAAGGAAACGTGTATGTCTCTTCATCCACTCGCCGGCCTCGTAGCTCCGCCGGAACTTAGGACCGATATCCCGGAGCTAATTTCTGCTTACTATACACAGTCTCCCGACCCGGACAACCTGGCGCAGGCGGTCGCCTTTGGGACTTCGGGCCATCGGGGGTCCTCTGTCAAGAACACATTCAACGAAGCCCATATTCTCGCCATCTGTCAGGCTCTGGCTGAGCAGCGAAGAGCGGACGGAGTGACAGGGCCGCTCTTTCTGGGACGAGACACGCATGCCCTGTCGGAACCGGCGCAGCGCACGGCACTGGAAGTCCTCGCGGCAAATGGTGTCGAAGTGCTATGGTCGGCGGGTTATGTCCCGACTCCGGCTATCTCTTTTGCCATCTTGACATACAACCAGGGCCGAACGACCGGGCTGGCTGATGGCGTGGTTATTACGCCGTCGCACAACCCGCCGGAGGACGGAGGCTTTAAGTACAATCCTCCCTCCGGCGGTCCGGCGGACACCGGCACGACGAAGCGGGTTCAGGACCGGGCTAATACGCTGCTTCGCTCGGGCCTATCGGAAGTCAAACGGCTGCCCTATACACAGGCACTCAAGTCACAGGCAGTCCAGAGCCATGATTTCGTCACACCTTATGTCGCGGGGCTGGCGAGTGTCATCGATATGGACGCTATCTGCACCTCCGGCCTCCGGATCGGGGCGGATCCGATGGGCGGGGCGTCGCTCGGCTGCTGGGGGCCGATTGCGGATAAATATAAGCTCCAAATTGAAGTCGTCAACCCCTACGCTGACCCGACATTTGGCTTTATGACCGTAGACAAAGACGGCAAAATCCGTATGGACTGCTCTTCGCCGTCGGCCATGGCCTCCTTGATCGGTCTCAAAGACCGCTTTGACATCGCGTTTGGCAATGACCCTGACGCGGACCGTCACGGGATCGTCACGCCCAGTGCCGGGCTGCTGAATCCCAACCACTACCTCGCCGTCGCGATTAACTACCTGTTCACCCATCGGCCCGATTGGCGATCCGATGCCGCAGTCGGCAAAACTCTGGTGTCCAGCGCGATGATTGACCGGGTGGCGCAGAGCTTGGGGCGGCCCCTGGCGGAAGTCCCAGTGGGCTTCAAGTGGTTTGTCGACGGCCTGCGAATCGGCTCCTACGGCTTCGGTGGCGAGGAGAGCGCGGGGGCGTCCTTTCTGCGCCGGGATGGCACGGTCTGGACTACGGACAAAGACGGCATTCTCCTGAACCTCTTAGCTGCTGAAATTACCGCGAAAACGGGCCGTGATCCTGGCGAGCATTACAAAGACTTGGAAGAGCGGTTCGGCAGCCCGGTCTACGAGCGAATGGACGCTCCCGCCACTCCTGACCAGCAGAAAGTGCTGGCAAACTTGTCGCCGGAGCAGGTCATGGCGAGCGAGTTGGCCGGGGAGCCGATCCTCTCCCGCCTGACCCGTGCCCCCGGCAACGATGCGCCGATTGGCGGCCTCAAAGTCGTCACCGAGAACGGCTGGTTCGCGGCCCGCCCCTCGGGGACGGAGCACATCTACAAGATCTACGCCGAGAGCTTTACCGGGCCGGAGCATCTTAAGCAGATACAAACGGAAGCGCAGGAAATCGTTTCGGCGGCGTTCGCTGCGGCAGGATTGTAAAACTTGACTTCTCCTCCGTCATGGGCTATAACAGAGGTATGACTTCGTTTCATTCGCCCTATACGCATGGCTTCATTCGGGCGTGTGTCTGCATCCCAAAGCTGCGCGTTGCCGATCCGGAATACAACACGACGCAGACGCTGGGGCTGGCACGGCAGGCATCGGATCTTGGCGCGGCGGTGGCCCTGTTCCCGGAACTCGGCCTGTCGGCCTACTCCAACGAAGACTTGTTTCACCAGGATGCTCTGCTGGAAGCTACCCTCGCTGCCCTCAGCACTCTGGTCGAAGCGAGCCGCGAACTCAGCCCGGTTCTGCTGGTCGGTGCGCCGCTGCGCTTCAACGGGGCTTTATTCAACTGCGCCTTGAGCGTCTATCGGGGCCGAATACTCGGGATTACGCCCAAGACCTACCTACCTAGCTACCGCGAGTTTTACGAAAAGCGGCAGTTTACGTCGGGCCGGGATGCAATCGCTTCCGAAGTCACCCTATTCGGTGAAAAAGTGCCGTTCGGCTCTGACCTGATCTACGACGCCGTGAACGTCCCCGGCTTCGTGCTGCATACTGAAATCTGCGAAGATGTTTGGACGCCTATCCCCCCCAGCACGTTTGCCGCCCTGGCCGGGGCAACGGTTCTGGCAAACCTTTCCGCCAGTAACATCACAATCGGCAAAGCCGAGTACCGAAAATCTCTCTGCGCCACGCAGTCAGGCCGGTGCGTCGCCGCTTATCTTTACTCGGCGGCTGGGCCGGGCGAGTCCACCACCGATCTGGCCTGGGACGGACATGCACTGATTTATGAAAACAACGAAAAGCTGGCCGAAGCGACCCGCTTTGCCGGTGACGAGCAGATCATTACCGCCGACATCGATTTGGAGCGTCTGGCCCAGGAGCGGATGCGCCTGACTAGTTTCCAGGATACGCGTGGGGACTACCGCGAGCGAGTCCGCGCCATTCGCCGCATTCCATTTGAATACGAAGTGCCGACAACTCCTTACATGTCGCTAATTCGCCCTCTCGAACGCTTCCCCTATGTCCCCAGCGACACGCACGAGCGCGACGAACGCTGCTACGAAGCCTACAATATCCAGGTGCATGGCCTGATGAAGCGGCTTTCCAGCACAAACATCCCAAATATCGTCATCGGCGTCTCCGGCGGCCTTGACTCGACACAGGCGTTGATCGTCGCCGCCCGGACGATGGACCGTCTCGGCCTACCGCGCACGAACATCCTGGGCTACACGATGCCCGGCTTCGCCACCAGCGACGGGACAAAAGCAAATGCTTTGGCACTCATGGAGGCTTTGGGCGTCACTTCCACCGAGATCGATATCCGTCCTTCCTGCCTCCAGATGCTGCGTGATATCAACCATCCATTCGGCAAGAACGGCGAGCCGCTATACGACATCACGTTTGAAAATGTCCAGGCTGGGGAGCGGACCTCCCACCTGTTCCGGCTGGCGAACTACAACAATGCCTTGGTCTTAGGAACCGGGGACCTCAGCGAAATGGCCTTAGGCTGGGCGACTTACGGTGTCGGCGACCAGATGTCGCACTATAACGTGAATGCCTCCGTCCCTAAGACGCTCATTCAGTACCTTTTGCGCTGGGTCATCGCCTCCGAGCAGTTCGACGGCAGAGTGGGGGCCTTACTGCAAGCCATCCTCGACACGGAGATCTCTCCAGAGTTGGTCCCGCACACGCCCGGCAGCGAGGGAGCAGGGATCCAAAGCACGCAGGAGAAGATCGGCCCTTACGAGTTGCAGGACTTCCACATCTACTACACGACCCGCTACGGCTTTCGCCCGAGCAAAGTGGCGTACCTGGCCCACTGCGCCTGGGGCGACAAGTACGATCTGCCGACCATCAAAAAATGGCTCGGCGTCTTCCTCTTCCGCTTCTTCCAGACCAGCCAGTTCAAGCGCTCCGCCATGCCCAACGGCCCCAAAATCGGCTCCGGCGGCTCCCTCTCCCCCCGCGGCGACTGGCGTGCCCCCAGCGATTCGGAAGCGACGGTCTGGCTGAGGGAGCTGGAGGAGAATGTGCCATGATAAGCAAAGTCTCAATCAAAAATTTCAAGTCGATTAAAGAGTTAGAACTGGATTTGGGCCGGGTCACCGTTTTGATCGGTGAAAACGGCTGCGGGAAAAGCAATATCTTAGAGGCAATTGCGCTATGTTCTGCCGCCGCCGCCGATAAACTCGACCATGAGTTCCTATCGTCGCGTGGTATCCGTGTTGCCGATGATGCCCGCTTCATGCGCTCCGCTTTCGAGGCTCAAGATGTTACGGATGATATCACGATTTCAGTCGCTGAGAGTAAGTCGGCAGATGCGGAGCAGGACTCCAACGAGCCGAAGGAATTTCAGTGCGTTTTACAGAACACGAAGAATTCTCCTTACTCTTCTTGGCAGAATCTTGGCGAAAGACCTTGGAGAAATACTGACGAGATGTTAGTCGCGCTGAAAAAGACTCAAAGAAAAAATAAAATTTCACCAGTTTCTGATGAGCAATGGAATGTACTCGAACCTCACTTTGAAAAATTGCTTCCCCCGCCAGAGTTGCAAAACTTTTTGATATATTCGCCAGAAAATTCCGCTCTAAGGACATTTGAGACAGAAGCACAAATCCAACCGCTTGGAATCAAAGGTGAGGGTCTATTCAAGCTTCTCACGTATCTTTCCTTCGATGAGAATATGAATAGTCTCGCAGAAATCAAAAAAGAGCTAATGCTATTGGACTGGTTTGGCGACTTTAGTATCGCATCCAACCTACCATTCGGTGAGCGTAGTATCAACATCAAGGACAGGTATCTTGACGAAAGCCTCTCGTATTTCACTCAGAAGAGCGCGAACGAAGGTTTTCTATTTCTACTGTTCTACTTTACGCTGTTTATCAGCCGCGAAACGCCGTCGTTCTTTGCTATTGATAACATCGACGCCTCACTAAATCCTAAATTATGCAGTCGCCTGTTGAAAGAATTAGCTGCTCTCGCAAAAACGCATGATAAACAAGCGGTTGTCACAACGCACAACCCAGCGATTTTAGATGGGCTTGATTTGAATGACGATGACCAGCGGCTATTTGTCGTCTCGCGCAACAAGCTGGGACACACCAAGGTCAAGCGGATATTCAAGCCAGATGTCGCTGAGGGACAGACGCCAATTCCGTTGTCGGAAGCGTTTCTGCGCGGCTATATAGGAGGTCTACCAAGAAACTTCTAATGCCAAGCTTTGCTCTGATTACCGAAGGAATCACTGACCAAATTGTCATCGAGAATATTTTATACGGCTTTGCCGGGGATGCTGAAATTGATATTAATCCATTGCAGCCATTGCGGGATGCGACGGACATGAATCGAGCAGTAAGTCCCGGAAATTGGCACAAAGTGCTTGAGTATTGCTCGAGTGCTCGATTCAAAGATGCACTTCAATTTAACGATTTTATAGTCGTGCAAATCGATACCGATGTGTGCCATGACTACCAAGTCAGCAACAGAGACGAAGAGGGCAACGAACTTTCGGTCAAAGCCATGATTGAAAGAGTTCGAATATTCTTGGCGCAGCGCATCGGTTCCGAATTTTATGAAGAATATAGGCTGCGAATTTTATTTGCAATTGCCGTACAATCAACAGAATGCTGGCTTCTGCCACTGCTTTACACTGACGACAAGAAAAGCAAGACCAAGAATTGCCTGGACACGCTGAACCGAGCACTGATCAAACAAAAATCGTTTTCAATTGATGCTAAGAATAAGCAGCCTGACTATTATCGGATTGTCTCCGAGCCGTATTCAAGGCACAAAAAGCTCATGGAATTGTACAAGTACAATCCAAGCTTGCGTGCTTTTGTTGAAATGTTACAGGAGAACGTGCCGCTTGCCCAATGAACCTCTCATCGATGGTACCGTCTTTCGCACCCATAGCGGAAATTACTACGTCCAGCCTCTCGGGGGAGGGGCGGAGGTTGTCTGCAAGCTGCGGGGGAACCTGAAAAAAGAGCTGGTCTTTTCCACTTCGGGCAGCCGGCCCCGACGGGTGGATTCGGCGAAGAAGCGGCGGACGACGGACCCGCTGACGGTAGGGGATCGGGTGCGCTTTGAACCGTCGGAGGCGATTATTGAAGAGATTCTGCCGCGCCATTCGCAGCTTTCGCGGCATTCGCCCTCTGGGCGCGGGCAGCATACGCTGGTCGCAAATCTGGATCAGGTGTTTGTGGTCTTCGCCGGCGGACCCAATATGCCCGATTTTCGCCTGTTGGACCGCTTTCTGGTATTAACCGAAGCGGCGGAGATCACACCGCGTCTCGTGCTGAATAAAATGGACCGGGTGACGGAGGAAGACCGAGCCGAACTCGAAGCCGGGGTGGGGGTCTATGAAAAGGTGGGCTATTCGATCTTTTGGACCTGTGCCAAGACAGGGCAGGGGATCGAAGAGCTGTGCGCGGCTATGCAGGGCCGCATCTCCGCCGTCGCCGGGCCGTCGGGGGTGGGGAAAAGCAGCCTACTGAATGCAGTCCAGCCAGGCTTGTCGCTTAAGACCGGGGAAATCAGCAATGCTGACTTCTCGGGGCGGCACACGACCACGACCGCCGAGCTGTTGCCCTTGACCGGCAGCGGCTGGGTTGCGGACACGCCGGGGCTGCGGCAGGTGGACTTCTGGGAAGTGGAAAAAGCAGATATTCCCCTCTGTTTCCCGGAGTTCGCGCCGTATCTCGGGGAATGCCGCTTCGCCGATTGCCGTCACCACACCGAGTTAAGCTGTGCGGTGCGGGCGGCGGTCGAGACAGGCGAAATCGACCGCCGCCGCTATGACAGCTACTTGAGCATGAGCTAAGCGGCTTTAGTCCAGTGCTTCTTCCCGCTCCACTGGGGGCAGTGTCACCGGCCCTGTCTGCCCGTTGGTATGTCCGTTCGCGTGCCCGTTTGCTCCATTCACCCCGTTCAGTTTCCCGGTTCCATTGCTGCCGCCTGCCGGGGTATCGTCCCCGGAGGCAGCCTGGCGATGAAAGATGCGCCCGAGCCAGAGGGCGAAGTTGTCGAACAGCAGGTAGACGCTCGGGATGACCAGCAGGGTCAAGAATGTTGAGACGATCACGCCGCCTACCACGGTGATACCTAGCGGCTGGCGGAAGCCCGCACCGCGCCCGAGTGCGGCGGCGGTCGGCAGGGTCGCGAAGACAATCGCCAGCGATGTCATCAGCACCGGACGGAGGCGGGTGGGGGCGGCTTCCAGGATGGCGTCGATACGTTTGTAGCCGCGCCGCCGAAGGGTGTTCGTGTAGTCCACCATCAGAATCGCGTTCTTGGTCGCGATCCCGTTCAGCATGATGATACCGATGGCGGTAATCAGCGAAAACGGCGTTCCCGTGACCAGCAGCGCGATCAAGCCGCCGACCCAGGCCTGCGGCAGTGTCAGCATGATCGAGAGCGGATACAGCATGTTGTCGAACAAGGCCGCCATCAGCATATAAGAAAGAATGATCCCCAGCATGATCGCTTGAATCAGATACGGGAATTCATCCGCTGATGTCTGCGCTTCGCCGCCCCAGGTATAGTTCACCTGATCCAGTTTCCCCTGCTTGACAAGCTCGGTTAACTGGGGGTCAACTTTGAAGCGGACGTTGTTGATCTGAGTTCCCGGACTTAGGTAGGCCGTAACGTTTACCTGCCGCAGACGGTTCAGACGGTCCACGCGGGTCGGCCCAGCCCCAAGTTTGATATTCGCGACATCGCCCAGTGGGATTGGGTTACCGTTTTGGTAGCCGACCGGAATGGTTCCGACGGTGTATACACTGTTCCGCTCAGGCTTTGCCAGAATGATGTTGATATTGTACTGGTTCGAGTCGATCGGGTCCCGGTATTTGGCCGTGATGTCGCCTTGCAGAGCAGTCGCGACTGTCGCCGCCACATCCGTCACATTCAGGCCATACTCGGCTGCCCGCACACGGTCCAGACGAACCTGGACTTCCGGCTGGCTGGCTTTGAACGAGAGGTCACTGCTATAGGTTCCCGGTGTCTTGTCTACGACGCCCTGCACCAGAGCCGCCGCCGCCAGCAGTTTCGGGAAGTCGGTGCCGACCATGTTGATTTGGAGCGGAGCACCGCCGCCGCCGAAGCCATTGACTTCCGAGGCTTGAATCTTCAGGCTGCTGCCGTTGCCCGGGATCGTCTTAACCAGATCCCGAATCTTCTTGGCGACATCAGCATCCGCTTTATCGCGCAGCGGCTCCGCCGCATGGTGGCCGGTTAGCCGTCCAAAAAACCCGGAAAGCTTGTCGAACGGGGCGGCACGGTCAAACAGTGAAACTTGTATCTGTGCATATTGGGTCCCGGTGTCGCCCGCTCCCTGGCCGCCCGAGGAGTTGCGCCCGACGACGGTTTGAAGATATTTGACATCACCCTTCAGCGAATCGTCCGCCCGTATACGCCGCTCGATCTCGTCCGTGACCCCTTTGGTCAGCTGAAGTGAGGTTCCGGCATTGGCCTGAACACTGACAGAGACTAGATTCTGGTCCTGCCCCGGCGCAAACCGGAAGCCCAGCGACTTGCCGAAATAACCCCCAGCGAGCGACACGGCAAACGTAGCAGCGATCGCAAGCACAGTCACGACGAGGGCTTCCCGGGAGATATTGCCTGGTGCGGCCCGCATCCGCCGTGCCAGCGATCTGTCGCCGTGATTTCTCCGGTTCGCAAGGCGGGCTTGGAGCGGGTAGAAAACGGTGTTTGAGAGAAAAGCTACCACAGGCTTCCAAAAAGCCACAAGCAGCCCAAGCACAAAAATAATCTCGCTCAGCTTCAGAGCCGTTGTAAACGCGGCAGCCCCTTGGCCGGAAACTGTCAGGTAAACGAAAGTCAAAATCAGAAGAAGATTGCCACCTATCACCACAGTCCACGGGTTTTTCAGGAACACTCTCAGCATATTTCGATAGGAAGTCTCGAATTTGTGATAACCCCGGTCGAAACTGGCTGAGAAGCCCCTACGTCCCTCGCCGGTGCTCTCCAGAGACTCACCCTTTTTGAACCAGCGTGAGGCCAGCATGGGGGTGAGCGTGAAAGAGACGAAAAGGGAGATCAGAACTGCTACCGAGATCGAGACGCCGAAGCTCCGGAAAAACTCGCCTATGATCCCGCCCATGAAGGCGATGGGGATGAAAACGACCAGGTCCACGGAAGTCAGTGTCAGGGCGGCGAGGCCGATCTCGCTTCGGCCCGTGAGTGCCGCTTCCGCTGGCTCCTGCCCGAGACTGAGGTGCCGGGAGATGTTTTCGATGACGACAATCGAATCGTCGATCAAAATACCGATGGCAAGCGACAGACCCAGCAGCGTGAGTGAGTTTAGCGTGAAGCCGAATGCGGCGATTGGCAGGAAGGTGGCGATGACGCAGACAGGAATCGCGATAGCCACGATAATCGTTGCACGGAAGTTATGCAGGAACAGATAGACGATCAGTGTCGCCAGCAGTGCTCCGAGGCATAAAGAGATGACGACATCTTTGAGGTTGTCCCGGACATTCGTGGAATCGTCGCGTGTGACAACGAAAGTCACATCTTTCGGCAGGAACTGCTTGACGGCCTTTAGCTGCTGCTGCACCCCATCGGTCGCCTTCAGCGTATTGCCGTCACTCGTCTTCTGGATCGTTAGCGTCACGGAATCGCCGCCGTCCAGCGTGCTTTCTACGGTTTTCTCGACGGTCGTGTCGGCGATGTCGGCGATATCGGCGAGTCGGACCGAGCGGGTACCGTTTGCCCCCCCCCCGCCGGGTCCGGTCGGAGCCGCCGCCCCGCTGGCAAGGCTTGTGGTTCCGCTGCCGGGAAGCACGATCCGCAGCTCCTGCAGCTCCTTGACACTGGCAAACTCTCCCAGGAACCGAATAGACGAGTAGCTCGTGTTAGTCTGAATATAGCCTGCCGAAATATTCTGGTTGGCGTTGTTGATCGCCATCGCCAGCTGCCCGATTGTGACACCGTAGGCGGTCAGGCGGTCACTTTTCACGGAGACGCGGATCTCGCGCTGCTCGCCGCCGGTGACATTGACGGCACTGACATCCGGGGCCTGCTGAAGCCGCTCGGAAACGATATTGTCCGCCAGGACGCGCAGGTCACGCGGGCTGCGGTTGCCCTTCATCGCGATATACATGACCGGCTGCGACGCATTATCCTGCTTCGCGACACTGGGGCTGTCGGCATTGGTCGGCAGCCGTTTTCGGACGGCATCGACTTTTTGCCGCACGTCCGCCGCCGCCGTATCGAGATTCGTGCCGAAGAAGAACGTACACCGGACCACGGAAACGCCGGACTGGGAGGTGGAGTCGATCTGTTTCAAGCCGCTGACACCGCTGATGGAGTCCTCAATCGGCTTGGTGATCAGGGTCTCCATCTCCTGCGGGTTCGTCCCGGCGTAAGTAGTATTAACGGAGACAACGGGGAAATCCACTTTCGGATTCAGCTCCGCCGGCAGCCGCAAATAGCTGACGAGGCCGAGCACCAGAAATGCTGCCACGATCATCAGAATGGCGATAGGGCGAGTGATCGCCAGTTTTGTGATACCCATAGGTTAAATCCTGCTTACGCTATTGACTGTCACTTCTTCATCTACTTCACCAGCAGAGATCATGATTTGAAGATTGCCGTCGTGAATGCTGCTTCTTATTTGAAGATTAAAACTCACACACCAGCGTGGACTATCGTCGTTGCTGAAATACTGAATAGTGATACTGCGCTCAATGATATTGATACCACTGGTCATCGCGACCTTGTTCGCTTCCACCAACGCCTCAACAGAGGTGAACAAGCGGAAGATTTCAGGGGCGACATGCACATGAACAGTTGTTTGATGACCGGCCTCGTAGGCAGCCGCGTAGCGACCGCGCTCTCCTGCCTTGCGCCTTAAATTGTAAGCGTCATTCGAGGCTTCTGTAGTTTCAATCGCCTGTTTCATAATCTCTTCTCTCCTGGGCAGTCGCCAAACGTGCGCTAATAAGGCGTACAGTCTCTGAGCGTTCAACATAAATCACTGCCAGCAGACGATTCTGCTGGGAGAAACCGATTTCTAACAGACGTTCTTCGATGAGCGAGTGCTCCGCATCTTCGTACGTAATCGAAAAAGCATCTGCGAAGATCGTTTGTGCTTCCTCGAAAGACATTTGATGCTTTAATGAATTCGTACGTGCTTTCTCAGAATCCTATTCAAATATCAATGCCCACCCGCCAAATTCAGCCCGATACACCCGGCGATAATCAGGCAAATGCTGACGATCTTGACTGTCGTCACGATCTCGCCGAAGAATAGGAAGCCGATGAGCGCGATGGAAGCGGTCCCAACACTTGCCCAAATCGCATAGGCCAGGCCCATAGGAATCGTTTTGACGGCGAAATTAAAGATGCAGATACTTGCCAGATACGACAGACCCATATACACCGAAGGCAGGGGGCGCGTGAGGCCGTGTGACAACTTCAAAAACACCGTTCCCGTGACTTCCAGCAGGATGGACAAGCCGAGAAACACCCATTGCATAAAGTCTCCGATGTCTAAAAAACTTGTTACGGATTTGTAGAGGCACTTTGTGCCCCGGCACCGCCGGATCTGCCGTTTTTGTCCGCGATCACCAGCTTGTCGCCCTGTTTTAGACCCTGCTGACCAACGACGACGATCTGTTCCCCCGCCTGAAGGCCGCTTGTGATCTCCGCCTCCTGCTGGTTTTGGATACCGATCTTGACTGCTCGCGGCTGGGCCGTGCGGTTCGGACCGACAACCACTACCTGCTGAGGCGCGGACTGAGTGCCGGAGGCGATTGGCTCATTGCTGCTGTCATTCGGCTGGAAACCCTGCGTGGATGCCAGTGGAACCAAGGCGGTCGCCGGGACCACAGGGACGTTACGCGCGACTTTTGTCACGATGCTGCCCCGTGCAAACATTCCAGGCCGAAGCTGGTTCTGCGGATTGGAGATCGTCACCCGAAGCGTAAAAACGCGGTTGGTCGCACTGGCGGCGGGATAAACGGCACTGACTTTGCCGTTGAATGTTTTACCCGGCAGCGCATCCACCATGACCGTCACCGGATTGCCGACGGCTGCACTCGCAAAGTCCGTCTCCGAGATTGTCGGCTCGTAATATACGGACCCGAGGCCGACGATCCGCATCAGGTTGGTCCCGGGGGAAGCCACCTGACCCGGCTCGACTTCGCGGGCGGCAACGATACCGTCAATCGGTGAGCGCAGAAGCGCATTCGCCACCTGCTGCTGATTAAAGGCCAGCGTCGCCTGGGACGTGCGGACGGCGGCCTGGGCCTGGGTCACGGCGGCCTGAGCGGCCAGAATATCGTCGCGTCGGACCTGAATATTCTGCTGGTTCGCGATTGCCGTGTTCAGATTCGCCTGCTGCTGCTGAAGCTGAGCCAGTGCTCCCGAGACATCCTCCTGCTGATTGCCTTCGATTGTCAGCGAGAGTGCCGCCTTTTGGTTTTGATAGGTCTGGTACTGGACATCGTAAGTGGTTTGCGCCGTATCCAAGTCAGCTTTTGCAATGGCGCCTTGGGAATACAGGCTTTTGTTCCGGGTGAGAATCGTCTGCGCGTTGTCGAGATTGGCCTTCGAAAGTAAGACTTGGTTCTTCGCTTCCAGCACCTGTTGCGGGCGAGAACCGCCCTTGACTTTCAGATAATTCTGCTTGGAAGCCGATACCTGTGCCCGCGCCTGAGCGACCGCGGATTTCGCCGTCTGGATTTGGAGCGTGTAATTGGTCTTGGCCTGCGACAGCTTGGCCCGCGCCGAAGCAACATTCGCTTCCGCCTGCGCGATATTCGCTTGCGCCTGCCGGACATTCGCCTGGAGATCCGTGCTGTCCTGCTGGACAACAATCTGCCCAGCTCGCACGACTTGTCCTTCTCGGAAGTTGACCGCCGTCACGCGGCCCGACGCACGCGCGGAGATCTGGACGTCGGACAGTGCCTGCGTGCTGCCGGTCACGGACACGGAAGACGCGATGGTTCCGGCCTGCACGGTCGCGACCTGCACGGCGACGCTGCCGCCGGGATCCCCGGTCCCCGGCTCTTTCTTGGCCTCTTTTTTTGGCCCGCAGCCAGCCATCAGTATGGTTAGGGACAACCCGGTCAGTGCCGCAGCCGCATATTTCGTAGTCATACTTGGTCTCATTCCGTTCTTACCTCAGCCGTTCTTGACTTGGCTTTTTAGCGTCCGCCGATTCCGCGCGTCAATTGGGCCAGAGAAGTCTGATAATCGTACTGTGCGTTTAATGAGTTCGTTCGCGCCTGCGACAGCTGCGCCTCGGCGTTGACGACATCGAGAATGGTGCCGATCCCGTTTTGGTAACGGACATTTGCTAGTCGCAGCGCTTCCTGCGCCTGCGTCGCCCCGACGGTCGCGGAAGCGGCACGGGTTTGTGCGTCGTTGATATTGGAAAGTGCCTGCAAAATCTCAACGGAAACGTTTTGGCGCAGCTGGTCGCGGGTAATCTGCTGCGAGCGCAGGTCCGACTGCGCCTCCGAGACTTTGGCGCGGGTTGTGCCGCCGTCATACAGGGGAATGCCCAGCACGGCGGAGAGGCTCATCGTGCTGTTCGAGCCATTCGAAACATGCCCATTGTAGTTTCCTGCCCCAACGATGCTCAGCGACGGCAGCAGACTGGAACCGGCCAGCTTGATCAGCCGCTTGGCAATCAAGATATTGTTGTCGGCCTGCTTGATCTCCGGGCGCAATCGGTACGCGTTCTGTGTCAGCCGGTCCGCGTCAAAGACTTGATTAAGCGGCGGTGTCTGCGGCTCGAGCAGGGCAATCTGCGTTGAGGGTGCCATCCCAATCAGGTTGTTGAGGTTGACCACAGCCAGTGCCAGCGTGTTTCGGGAGGAGCTGAGAAGCTGCCGGGCATTCGAGAGGGTTGTTTGGGCCGTCAGCAGATCGTACTGGGCGGCAGCCCCCGCCGTCACCCGCGCCTGCGTGACCCGTACACTCTCCGTATCCGCCGTCACCTGCTGCTGATACACGGCGACCTGTGCCTGATTTCGCAGCACTGTAAAAAAGAGGTTTTTAACCGAAAGTGTCGTCTCATTTTGCACCCGGATCAAATCCGTAACGTAAAAATCCCGTGTAAAGTTCTCCACTTCCTGCGCCGCCGGAACCAGCTTGAACAAATCAATCCCCTGCGTGATACTGATTCGCCCGCTGTAGTTATTGTGGTAGCCGCCCGATCCGTTGTTAAGTGACCCGTTCCCAGGCTGCGTCCCTGTGCCGGTCCCTGTGGACGTATCACGCGGTGTGGAAAGGGTGCGGGAAGCGGCTGCAGAACTCGTGGCGGCATCGTAGGTCTGCATGATCGGCGGCAGATCGGCGGTGCTCGGCTGGCCGCTCTGGATATGGGGTGCCGAAGTGCCTGCCCCGCCTGGATTGGCCGTCGGCCCTGTCGTGCCGAACGTGCCGCCGGTTCCTGGTATGCCCGTAGTCCCCGTCGATCCGGTCGTGCCACCCGAGCCTAGTGTCGTGCTGGTTGGAACGGAATTCGTGGCACCAGTGCTGCCGGTCGTCCCGCCGCCGCCAATTGTATTGCTGCCGGAGCTGCTGAGAGAACTTGACCCGGCTCCGGTGGCGGTTCCCCCGCCCCCGCTGCTGGTGACCGCCCCGGTGTTGCCGCCACCGGTATCGATGATCACGGGAATCTGGCCGCCACCCGGCAGGGTGCCGGTGGAATTGCTGCCGCCTGCCGCCGTGCCGAAGGCTTTATTGCTGGAGTACGTATCGACGATGTCCACGCGAACCTGCGGCAGACCGGCGGCATTGGCCTCGTAGATCAGCTGCTGGGTTTTGATGACCTTTTCGCGTGCCAGACGGACAGAGGAGTTGGCATCCAGTGCCAGGGTCAAAATCTGCTCCAAAGAATACGTGCGTGCTGGCGGTATCCCTGGTGTGACCAAGGCTGTTTGCGCGTGAATACTCGCCGCTGAAAACGAAAACAAACCAGCCGCGGCGGCACCGGTCATCAGTCGCTTAAATCTCATCTGCTGCGAATGTGTCAAGAGGTTGGTTCCTCCACTTTTTTCTCTGATTTTTCGTCGTTTTGGATCTCGCGGTCCAACTGCTGTAGATCCGCCAGGAGTGTGTGCATGAATTCACGCATTGCGTCGATCTTGACCAGCATCAAGCCTTTCTCGTGAGGGGCACCCATAATGAGGATTTTGTCACCACTTTCGATACCGTACTTTTTACGCGCTTCCGCCGGGATCACGATTTGGCCGCGTTCGCCGACAGTGGCTGCTCCGTAAAAGTGATCTTTAAAGCAATAATCCTTGTCATCAGTCTTACTCATTATTTCCCTGTTTGCACCCTTATCAAAACGCCTGCGTGGTAAAATCATGTAAATCACACATTACATACTTGTTGGCATATTATACAAGACACATCAACGCTTGTCAAGCGAGTGGGGAACTGAAATACGCGAAAAGCCGATTATTAAGCCATACTACCTTTGGAGATCAATCTGTGTTTCAGCATCTGCGCGAAGACGTCCAAACAATCCTGCGAAAAGACCCTGCCGCCCGCTCACTGGCCGAGGTGCTGACTTACGCCGGTTTTTGGGCTTTATTTTATCATCGCATCGCGCACAAGCTATATGGTCGCGGCTGGTTTTTCCCGGCCCGGGTGGTCTCGCAGTGGAGCCGATTTTTGACGAACATTGAAATCCATCCGGGGGCGACCATTGGCCGGCGCTTTTTCATGGATCACGGAGCAGGAATCGTGATCGGGGAGACGGCGGTGGTCGGCGATGATGTCCTCATGTACCACCAAGTGACTCTTGGCGGGACATCTCTGGAAAAAACGAAGCGTCATCCGACAGTCAACAACAATGTTTTGCTCGGCATGGGAGCCAAAGTTCTGGGTAATATCACGGTCGGAGAAGGGGCACGGATTGGGGCGAATGCCGTGGTCACCCATGATGTCCCGCCGAATACCAGCGTCGTGGGTGTTCCAGGCCGGATTTTGGTTCAGGACGGCCTGCACATCTCTCAGCGCACGACCGCGCAGGTCATGGACCAGGCCCTCGGGAACGCCGATCCGATGGGCGAGATTATCCGCCGCGCTTTGAAGGAGATCGAAGCCGTCAAGTGCCGCTTGGATCTCGTGGAAGAGGAGCAGCACCCGGACCAGATCCTGCGGGCTCTGGACACTGTCTGGGACAAAATCCCGGAGAAGCCGCTCTCGGAAATCTTCGATGAGATGTGTGCCGACCACTGGGAGCCTTGCCCGGAGGAGAACCTTTCAGGCGGCGGCATTTGATCCTCAAGCCGAAAGCCTTACCGTCCGGCGGAACCATCGGCATCGTCAATCCGTCCAGCCCCGTCGAGAGCGGTCTGCTGGCGTCGGGAATCGCGGTGCTGGAAGGGCAGGGGTTCCGGGTCATCGTCGCTCCCCATGTGCGAGAGAGACATGGGCACCGCGCGGGAACCGACATCGACCGGGCCTCCGACTTCTCCCGCTTTTATGCCGATTCCACGATTGACGTTCTCTGGTGTGCCCGAGGCGGCTCTTCTGCGCTGCGTTTATGGCCGCTTTTGGACTGGAATGCGCTGGCCGCACTGCCGCCCAAAATGGTCATCGGCTATTCCGACACGACCTCTCTTCTCATCCCCCTGACCCAGAAGGTCCAGACTGTCGCACTCCACGGCCCACTCGTCTTCGAGCTGGGCGAACTCGCCCCGGACCTGCTTCGCTGGCAGCTCTCCCTGCTGCAAAATCCTGAGACTGCCGGAACCGTACTGGGCCGCGCCTCGGACGTGCTCGTTCCCGGCATGGCGGACGGCGAACTTTGCGGCGGCTGCCTGTCTCTGGTCTGTGCGACACTGGGGACACCGTATCAGATCGACGCTGCCGGTAGGCTGCTCCTGCTGGAAGACATCGACGAAGCCCCGCACCGGGTCGAGCGTTACCTGGCCCATCTCGCCGCCGCCGGCGTACTGGCGCGTGCCGCCGGCTTCATCATCGGCGCGGCGACAAATGCCGACGACTCAAAAACGCTGCCAATGCGTCAGCTCTGGGCCGAAGCGCTTATCCCCTATGGGAAGCCCGCCGTGCTAGGCTTCCCCTTCGGCCATGTCGCACAGAACTACGCGCTGCCCCTCGGAGTTCGTGCGCGTTTGGATGCCGACGCCGGAACGCTCACGCTATTAGAAGCGGCAGTAATTTAGGGGGACCAACTGTATGCCGTTACTAGACGGTGAAGCAATTTTGGATCGGATGGTGTCTGCCGTGCTGAAAGTGCGCGAGAGGCTCGTGCGATCCACGGCTGCCCTGGATCGCGCCGGAGTCCCTTACGCCGTGATCGGCGGCAATGCTGTCGCATTCTGGGTTGCCAGTGTGGATGAGGCGGCGGTGAGAAATACTCAGGATGTAGACTTACTTCTGCGCCGTGCTGATTTGGATGCCGCTAAAAAAGCATTGCATAAAGAAGGTTTCGTCTTCCACCACGTTCGCGGCATGGATATGTTTTTAGACGGCGGTGAGGCAAAAGCTCGTGATGCAGTGCATATTCTGTTTACCGGAGAAAAAGTCAGGCCGGACGATATTTTGCCGTTTCCAGATGTTAGTGAGTCGAAACAAGCAGCATTCTTTCGCGTTCTTTCCCTGGAGGCTCTTGTCGGCAACAAGCTGAACGTCTTCCGCACAAAAGATCAGATGCATCTGCGCGATATGCTGGACGTGGAACTCATCGATGCCACTTGGACGGCAAAATACCCGCCGGAACTCGCGGCGCGGCTGCAGCTTTTGATCGACACGCCGGAAGGGCACTTCGGCTGAATTATGCTCGTTCGCTCCCAACACCACCCGCTGTTCAGGCTATTTTCACTTCTCCTAGCAGTGCTCTGGGGCGGCATAGTCTTCGGCGGCTCGGCTCAAATGGCATTTTGCGGTACGTCACCCCGAACGACCACAAACCACTCCGCCCCCCAATGTGCGATGTGCCTAGCCGAACACAAAAGCGGCATCAAATGCTGCTGCCACACGAACAAGACTTTCACGGGACAAGCCACCTGCCGTGCTCGCTGCGATGATACCACGCCGCCGTCCGCCGCCGCCTTTTTCTTTGCGGCACCCTTCGTCCTGCCTCAGTCTTCGGTCTACATCCTGCCTGCCTTAACCGCCGTCCGTCTTGACTGCACTGAAGTCTCGGCCGACTCGCTGCGCGATCCCCCCCATCTCCGCCCCCCACGTCTCCTTTGATGTTTGCCCGGTCAATCACATCATTTGGAGAAAAACTATGTCCCGAACGTACCGAGTCAGCGGATTTACGCTGATCGAGCTTCTCGTCGTCATCGCCATCATCGCGGTGCTGGCGGCGATCCTCTTTCCCGTCTTTCAGTCCGTGCGGGAAAATGCCCGCCGCGCTGCGTGTCAGAGCAATATGAAACAAATCGGTCTGGCCCTGCTGCAATATCTTCAGGACAGCGACGAGCTGTACCCGCAGGAGCATCCGGCCTGTGCAGATCCGGCTCAGGGAGTCGCCCCAACGGGAGATTATGACGGCAGCTTGGAAGGGGTAGGGGACGATTACGGATCGCCGTTCGAAAAGATCATGCCGTATGTCGCGGCAGGAAACTCCGCAGATACGGCCAGCCTGTCGCAGCAGCTCTTCGTCTGTCCCGATGATCCCGACCCGCATGGCGCGGCCCTCGGCGCGGCCTGTACGACGACCGCACCGGCTCCGGGTATCACCTCGTACCTGCTGAATGCCTACTTTCTGTTCGGCCTCTCGAATGCCTCCATCTCCGTCCCGGCCAGCACGATTTATGTGGCCGAGCGCGATCCGGCCTTCTGCGACGTGCATGTTCACCCATGGCTGGGTGAGATTTACCAAGGCGCACTCCCAAGCTGCATCAGTGGCAACGGAGCTGTTGATAACCTGTTCGCACCGGCGGCGAAGCGCCATCGCAACGGCGCGAACTACCTATTCGCCGACGGTCACGTCAAATGGGAGATGTATGAAAAAACAATAAAGCCCGATACCGACCAAGCGTGCTTTGGTCAGTATCAAGCTTTGCCGGGTGATCCGCACGGTTAACACCGTGCGGACTCTACTCTTTCGCCCAAAACATCGCCCCGGGCTGCTCGGAGATGATGGAGGCCTGCAGCGTCTCCATCGCTTTTTTCAGACCTTCGGGCGCAGACATCAGGCCGTCTTCATGCTCGATGGAGAGGACGTCGTCGTAGCCGATCATGCGCAGGTTGGAGATGAAGTCTTTCCACCAGGTCAGCGCGTGGCCATAGCCGACGGCGCGGAAGGACCAGGAGCGGCCCAAAATGTCGCCGTAGGACTTGGTGTCCAGATTGCCGTTAATTGCACTGTTCAGCGGATCGATGCGCGTGTCTTTGGCGTGGACATGGAAGATGGCTCCGGCGGCTCCCAGGGCGCGGACGGCGGCGATGGGGTCGATGCCCTGCCACCAGAAGTGGGACGGGTCGAAGTTCGCGCCGATCTGGCTTCCGGCGGCGTCGCGGAGCCGGAGAATTGTCTCGGGGTTGTAAACGAGGAAGCCCGGATGGGCCTCGATGGCAAACCTGACCTTGTGGTCTTTCAGGAACTTGTTCTGCTTCTTCCAGTAGGGAATCGCGACTTTTTTCCACTGGTAATCGAGGATGTCCCGGTACTCATCCGGCCAGGGACAGGTGACCCAGTTCGGGTTCTTGGCCCGGGGGCCGTCGCCGGGGCAGCCGGAGAAGCCATTGACCACGGTCAGGTCCAGCTTTTCGGCAAGCAGGACCGCGTCCTGAAAAACTTTGTGGTGATCGTCGGCAATGGCCTTGTCGGGATGCAGGGCATTGCCATGCACCGAGAGCGAGTCCAAAATGAGGCCCCGGCTCTCGATTGCCTTTTTGAGCTTCTGACGCGCTCCGGCATCCTTGATCAGCGTCTCGACTCCGCCAAAATCGTCCAGGTGGCGGCTGCCGGGGTAAGCTCCCGCGCCCAGCTCGACGGCCTGAATGCCGGCGGCGGCGATGATGTCTAAGGCCTCCTCAAGTGGTTTGTCGTGAAACAGTGGCGTGAAAATTCCAATCTTCATTGGTCGGTGTTATCTCCTCTGGGGGTATGCAGGGCATTTTCAACGTCACGCACGCTTTCTCCTCCTGGGGAGCTTTGAAGAGAGCAAATTTCGTTGTCGTGATGGTACACTCTTTTTGTCCATGACACGAATCAAGTTTTCGAAAGCTTCGGCGCATCGTGCGACGGCCTGGATACTCCTCTGGATCTGCCTCTGGATGGGCACCGGTGTGGCACTGCATCATACCGATGCCGCCGCACCGACTTTCGCTTCCGCTCCAATCGGCGTAAGCCATTGGACGGCATCCGTCCCTGTCGACCTCTGCGCGGCCTGCGCGTGGTCGCAGGGAATGCAGTCAGGAACAGTTTCTATTTGCGCTCCCTCTGCTCCGCTCTTCATTCTCCAGCCGCTGCAAGCCACTCAGTCGCAGGCTGCTCTCTGCCGATGTACCCATCGCCGCTCTCCTCGTGCGCCCCCAGTCACCCTCTCTGCTTAATCATCGACGAATTGATTATTCTTGAGAGGAAGATTTTCCATGCCTCGACAAAAGTGCTCTACACTTGCCCTGGCCGCCGCCTGCTTGGCGGGGCTTCCCAGTGCCGCGCATTCTCAACTACCGCCCGTAACGTCAGTCAGCTCGCCAAACAGCAACATATTCGACCCAAAAACCGCACCGATCATCGTGATCCATGTCGGAGCGCATCGCCTTGTGCTGGTTCCGCGTACGGTCGCGGGGGCGCAGGTGATCCATCTGAATCCGTCCGACTCCAAGACGAACCAGGACTTCTCGCATCTGATTACATCCACGATCGCCGGGGCTGCGGCGGCTCCAAGCGGCGAATTTCATATCCGTGGCTCACATGGGCAATACACCTACTATCTCGACGGGGCACCGCTGCCTGCGTCGGTCTCCGGGTCGTTCAGCGACTTGATCGATCCGAAGAATATTGAGACCCTGCGCGTTCTGACCGGCGGCTTCCCCGCCCAATATGGCAACAATCTGGCTGCCGTGTTCGACGTCACCGCCCGAGCCGGAAAGACCGGGCCTCCGGGAGGCTTCTTGCAGCAGAACGTCGCTCAGTACGGCATCGCCGACAGCGCGGCCCAGGTCAGCGGAGGCATACCGCATTTCTCCTATTTCGTTTCCGGTCTGCGGACATTCAGCCAGCGGCGTCTGGACCCGGTGACGCAGATGCCGCTGCATGATTCCGGGCGCGACTCGGTTGTCTTCGGCAAATTCGATCTCAGCGCGGGGGCGAACGACAAAATCGTGCTGGATACGGCTCGCACCAACGCGTTTTTGCAGTTTCCAAACGATGCAGTCCAGCAGGCTGCCGGTCGGAATGTGACGCAGAGGGAGGACGGAGACTTCGCGAATTTGATCTGGCGGCACGCGGGTGGGCCGCAGAACCTGACGGTCGCCCTGTACAGCCATCAGTCACGATTGCGCTACTTAGGCGATCCCTCCCACGACTTGATCGGGGCGACCACCGATGCTCCGCTGACCTCCGCCTTTGAAGACCGCACCGCAAACTATATTGGCCTGCGTACGGATGCGACCCGAAAAATTGGGGAACGTCATAAGCTCGGCTATGGGTTCGATCTCAGCACCGTGACCGGCGGCGAGCATTTCACACTGCTGACAAATACGGATGCAGACCCGGCCAATACCGCTTCTACTGTAGACAACCACGATCTTTCCGGGGGCGATCAGTCTTTCTATTTGCAGGACGACTGGACACCGGGCCGGTTTCTGGTGAATTATGGTGTTCGCTATGACCGGCACAAGACGGATACGACCACTTCGCAGGTCTCGCCCCGGCTCAATCTGACCTACACGGCAAATAGCCGCGACAAATTCCATGCCTACTACAATCGCCTCTTTCAGCCCGCATCCATCGAGGACATCCGGCGTCTGGATCCGAATGCCGTGCCCTTCAAGCCCGAGCGGGACAGCTTCTACGAAGTCGGTTATCAGCATGATAACGGCGGCATCACGACCAGCCTCAGTGCCTACTATAAAACGGTGCAGGACGTCATCGACGAGAATATTCTGGGTGGCACGCAGATTCGGGAACCGTTCAATGTCCAGAAGGGCTATGTGCGAGGCCTCGAATTTGCCGTCGACGGTTCGCTGACCCGAAACCTGTCGTTCTACGCCAACTACGCCCGCTCCTGGGCACGGGCGGCGGGGGACTTCACGGGCGGATTGACACCGCAGGGCGCACCGCCGGGATATTTCTACGAAGACCACGACCAGACTCACACCGCCTCCCTCGGGCTGGCCTATGAAAAGCATGGGCAGAGCATTAACCTCGACGGCGAATACGGCTCCGGCTTTCCCTATGGTCAGAGCGATGCCGGGCTGCCGAACTTCTACCGCGTTCCCGCGCACTTTATCTTTAATCTGCAAGTGGCGACGAGAATTGGGCGAGGGCAGCTTGCGCTGTCGGCATTCAACTTGCTAAACCACGGCTACGTCATCAAGCAGGCCAGCCAGTTCTCCGACCGGGAATGGGGCCAGGGCCGGACAGTCGGCGTCAAATGGACGCAAAACTTTTAGAAATCACACAGGAGAATAACTATGGACGCATTCGTGACATATCTGCATCAGGGCGGGTTTATGATGTACCCGCTCATCCTCTGCTCGATTCTCGCGATAGGGATCATTCTGGAGCGGGCGTTTACGTTCCGCCGGGCAACGGCGATAGATCCGGAGGAGCTGCTGGAAGAAATCAAAGCCTCCTACAAGGTGGGAGACCATGGGGCGGCGGCCTCGCGGCTGATGGAAGACGCGAAGACTCCCTATTCGCGCATCTTCGCCCGGGGCCTTAAGAACGCGGACCGTTCCCCGGAAGCGATCGATATGGCGATGTCGCAGGAGGCCGCTAACGAGATTCCCTCGCTGGAAAACTACCTGCCGGGCCTGCGGACGATTATCACGATCGCGCCGCTGCTCGGACTCCTCGGGACCATTGCCGGGATGATCGCGTCGTTTAAAGAAGTGGCGCATTCCGGGCTATCTTCTCCAACTGCCGTGATGGGCGGTGTCAGCGAGGCACTGATTTCGACGGCGACGGGAATCAGCATCGCCGTCATCGGCCTGATTTTTCACAATTATTTTGGCAACCTGGTCAAGCGGTTCGTCGAGGATATTGAATACTACGGGTCGGAACTGACCAATTTTCTGACAGGAAGAGTGGCCTGACTATGATAAGAGTACGCGCCCGGCGTCAGCCGGAAGAGGCTGAGATCATAATTATCCCGATGATCGACACGATGATGTTCCTGCTGATGTTCTTTATTGTCGCCAGCCTCGCACTGGCCGTGCAAAACGGCCTGCCGGTCAATCTGCCGAAGGCCAGCACGGGGCAGAAGCATTCCGCGCAGAATGTCACCATTACGATTAGTGCGGCGGGTGATCTGCACCTGAACACGAGGCCCATCACGTTGGCGGAGGAGACGGTGGACCTGAAAGCCCTGGGGGTAGGGCCGGGGACGCTGATCGTGATCAATGCCGATAAAAACTCCGTTCACGGAGTCTTGATCAGCGTCATGGACAATGCCGGTAAAGCCGGGGCTGAACGGTTTGCGTTCGCGACCGAGTCTTAGGAAGTCAATTATGAGCCGACGCCGCAAAAAAAGTACGTTGCTGCCGAAGATGATCGGCATTGCCCTGGTGATTAATGCCATCCTGCTGCCGATTCTGGCACAGTTTGGCGTCTTCAAAAACGTCGGTGGCAAGCGGACCCTGACGCAGGTGGAGTTGGTCAAGCTGCCGCCTGCCGAGAAAAAGCCTCCGCCGCCGAAGAAGGCTCCGAAAAAAGTCGCTGCCAAGCCGCACCCAGCCGGACGCAAATCGGCCGCGCGTCCCTCTGCTGTTCGGCGCACTCCCACCGGGCAGCCTCCGGTGCGCGTAGTCGCTGCCGGTTCGACAGTTGGGCCAAGCAGCGGGGAAGGAGACAGCGGCATTACGGGGACTTCCACCGGGTCGGTCCCGCCGCCTGTCACCCCTCCGGCGATCACAGTGCCCACCCCGGCACCGGCTCCGCCGGCTGCTCGCATACCTGAGCCGCACCCGCCGGCATCCAATCCGCTTCCGGCACCATCCCCGCCGGCGGCACACATCCCGACGCTGCGTGCGGCTGTGCCTCTCTCGCAGCCGCAGCCGGAGATCCCGGATGATCTGCGCGGCACGGAACTCAACACGACATTCGAAGGTGTGTTTAGAGTACATGCGGATGGGACAGCGACGGTGAAGACAGTCGCGGGGACCGGCAATCCGACGCTGGATGCGTTAGCTCTCGATGCGGCCCGCCGTTGGAAGTTCCGCCCGGCGACCCGCGACGGCGAGCCGGTAGAAAGCTATTTAAGGCTAAAGATCGAGTTTGATGTGGGAGCTTGATATGGTAAACTCAGCGCACGGGGGAAGTGACCAATGCCAACTGTTGAATCCCTGGAAACGCGACTCGCAGCTCTTGCCCAAAGTCCACGTCTCCGCGCACGGATTTTCGCCCATGTCACCTATTCAGACGCGCACTTTCCTTTATGGGTGTTCGAGTGGGGCGACAGCTCGCTTCCGGTTGTAATCATCCAGGCGGGAGTCCATGGCGACGAGTCAGGGGGCATTGAAGCGGCATTGCGTCTGCTGGAAACTCTGGCGGAAGGGGCATCTCCCCTGCGGCAGCATCGCCTAATCGTTATTCCCTGCGCCAACCCCAGCGGCTTTGCAGACAAGACGCGGGTGAACCGGGCCGGGCAGGACATCAACCGACAGTTCCATGCCGATATGACTCAAGAGAGTGCGGCGATCCGCCGACTTCTGGCTCCCCAAGCCGCCGCTGTCGTGATCGAGCTGCACACGGATTCCCATACTCCCGGCTTTTATCTCTTTGAGCTTCGCCAAAAAGGGCAGGGTTCGCTAGGGCAAGTAATCTTAGCAAAGCTGACAAAGCGCGGCTATCCAGTGGAACAGGAACCGTTCTTCGGGGGATACACTGGCGAGCGGGGTCTGTTCGCCCCGAATGCGGAGGAACTGACGGAATTTCAGGGACGTGTCCCGGGCCGCACTCTTGTAGAATGGGTCATGGCGCAGGGGGTTCCCCGTGCATACTCGCTGGAAGCACCAACACTGGAAACATCCGAGCGCAGTGCGGCCATGCATGTCACCGCCCTGTTCGCACTTTTTGAGGCTTTGGAGGGGCTAGCTTCTTAAAGAAGCGTAAATGTATCGGGCAGCAGGTCCGAGATCGTTTCCAGTGACGTTTCCCCGGAGAGCGAGGCGCAGAGGACGGCGATGGGGTTGTCCGCCTGGGAGAACTCAGCGATCACTTGACGACAGGCACCACAGGGCTTGCAGATCTTGGGGGCGGAGGTTACGACGGCAACAGCGGCAATGTCCATCCGTCCATCACTGATTGCATGAAACAATGCGACGCGCTCGGCGCAGATGGTCAAGCCGAACGAAGCATTTTCCACATTGCAGCCTCGATAAATCGTCCCATCGCTCAGAAGCACTGCCGCCCCGACAGAGAGATTCGAGTAGGGTGCATACGCAGAGGCTTGAACTTCGCGGGCCGCTGCAAGAAGCTCTCCACGTAAACCCTCAGTAAGCTCTCGATGGTTCACTTCCTGCTGTATAAAATCCGCCATAGCCAATTATTCGCCGCCGGCAACAGTTGTTCCTGCCGTAACTAGCCAGACAAGAAATTCAATGTTCCCCTCACCGCCCGCGATCGGGCTGGTCATGCGTCCCTGCTCCAAAAGCCCGCAGGCGGATGCGGCGGAAAGGACACGGGCCAATGCTTCTTCTCGAGCCGAAGCGTTCTGCACGATGCCGCCCTTGTTGAGATTCCCGGCACCGACCTCGAACTGCGGTTTGACCAGGCAGATCAGGTCGCCGCCTTCGCAAAGAAGCGGCACCAAGGCGGGGAGCACCAGAGTCAGAGAAATAAACGACAGGTCGGCGACGATGATCCCGAACGGGTGGGGGAAATCTGCGGGCGTGAGAGCGCGGGCATTGACACCCTCGCGCTGAATGACACGCCGGTCTTCGGCCAGCTCGGCCGCCATCTGACCGTGCCCGACATCAATCGCATGCACAGTGGATGCCCCCCGACGCAGGAGGCACTCTGTAAAACCGCCGGTCGAGGCCCCGACATCCAACGCGGTGCGTCCGGTCACATCCAGACCGAACTGCTCCAAAGCGGCATCCAGCTTGATTGCCCCGCGCGAAACCCAGCGGGGGCCGACTTCTTTGAGCGAGACCTGAGCACCCTCCCCGACTTCCTCGCTGGGCTTGCTCGCGACTCGGCCATTGACGGTGACTGCCCCGGCATCAATCATTTCCTGGGCCTCGGCCCGGCTGCGGCAAAGGCCGCGCATCACCAAAACTTTATCGAGTCGCATGTGCAGCCAATCCGGCAAGATGGCCCGTATCGTTTTGCGTGATGAGGCTCGCCGGAGCGTTGGCCGTTCCTGTTAAGCTGAGATGCGTGATCGCGCAATTATCAGACCAGGGAGGATCGATCGGGTTCGGGGGAATGCGTAAAAAAGCCTCTGTCAATCGCCCGACCGTCTCCGCATGGGAGACGATCAAAATCTTCTCGGAAGCTGCCGTGAAATGGGAGAGGAGCGTATCCCGGACATGGACACACCGTGCGTAAATACGCGCATCATCTTCCAGCACTTGCGGCCACCAAGCTTCGCCGCAGGGGAACGTGTCCCCGAAGAAAGTCTGCGGGAATTCGTCGCGAATTTGTACCGGGGAGAGGCCGGGGAATTCGTGGTAGACAGGATGCGCGGCGTTGAAGTATTCACACACGTCGGCATTGACTTCGGCCCGCAAGCCGCTCAGTATGCAGAAGGGCTGGATCGTTTCCAGTGTCCGCCGCAGAGGCGAGACGTAGACATTGGTCAGGCCGTACCCCAGCAGTGCGTTGCCCGTCAGGCGTGCCTGTTCCTGTCCCAGCGCAGTCAGAGGGCTATCTAAAAAATCGGTCAGACCCGCATTGGCCTCGGACTGACCGTGTCGTACCAAAAAAATCTCCATCACCCGTCAGTATACCCGCTCAGGGCGCAAAATCGCCGGTCAGCAGTTTTCCCAGACCGATCCGGCTCAAAATCACGATTTTGCGGCCTAAGAACTCAATCAGACCCTGACGCTTGAAATCGTTCAGCACGAGTGTCGTCGTCTCGCGTGTGCTGCCGATGATATTTGCCAGCTCCTGATGAGTCAGCTTAACCCGCAGCATCTGTCCATTGCGGCCCGTCCGTCCGCTTGGGGCATCGTGCAGCCGCAGGAGAAGTTTTGCGAGGCGCTTCGGCACCTCCAAAAAGACGAGATCAGCCACTTGATTCTCCGCCTGCAAACGCCGCTCACTAATTAAACGCAGCAGAGCGTCCATGGCTGGGAGTGACTCCTGAACCACCGCCAGGATATCGGAGCGGCGAAAAGCGCAGATCAAAGAATCTTCGAGTGTCTCCGCCATTAAATCGTAGGGTTCGCTCGCGGCGAGCAGCCCCGTCTCCCCAAATAGTGCGCCGTCCTCCAGGAGGTACAGCGTCAGCTCCCGGCCCTGATCCGACACACGCGCGATCTTAACTCGTCCGGTGCAGAGCAGATAGACATAGTCGCCCGGCTGGTCAGCGAAATGCACGACCTGGCGACGGCGATACTGACGCTGTTCGGCGATCCGCTCCAAACGCTTCAGTGTTTCTTCCGGCAATGCGGCCAGCATCGGAACCTGCTGGAAGTAGGATATTAAGGAAATCAAGGGTAAAATAACTGCCTTTCTAATTGGTTCCTCGCTTACACTGATTAGTATACCGACATTACGCTCCGTTGCTTCACGCGAATCTACCGGGATTCGGCAGTTTTAGATGAAACCAGTAGATTCACGGATAAATATCGGAAAGTCGACGTAGAGTGTGTCAGACGCGACAGTTAGCCTGTCTGTTCCACAACCAATGCCTTGTCAGGGCGCGGCCAGGTTACAGTGTGGTTACAAAAAGAAGAAATAGGAATTAACTCAGACGTAAAGCGAGTGGTTTAGCGAGAAGTGGTGCGGCGAGAAAGGGGTGGTCCGAGGACTTCCTGCAAGATCATGGCTCGGACAAGATCGTCCGTATTCTCGAACAGCCGCAGCGGAGCGGCCTCCTGCTGAGTGGGTGTGCTGTTTTGTAAACTATTTAAAGCGGTCGGCTCAGACAAGATAAGCTCCTGCTCCGCCTGGTCAAAATCTTCGTAGGTCGCTTCGCGGCCCACGGCTGGCCCACCCGCCTCAGGCCGTCGGAACTGGGGAACCGGAGCAAGCCGTGCCGCCGCCTGAGCCGCCTGCAGCCGCTGGGCATCCGCAATCGCCTGCTGGATCGGAGACGGAGCGACCCCGACGGTTTTGACCTGCTTGACACTCCACTTCACGAACTTGATAAGCGTGCGGACAATCCAGCTCAAAATCACAAAGCCAACAACAAGAAGTTCAGGATGTCGCATAATTAATTACCGAGCAGTGTGACGCAAAGCCTTCATCTACTCCGCACGCTTCAATATCGCCCGCGCAGTGCCCAAGCCCTGCCCAGTAAACGGCGCATTATCCCGAGTCCACAGATTCGTCGGCGTCATCGTCTGTTCTGGGAACAGGCTTTTCACATGACCGTCTCCGAACAAGCAGTTCAGCTTTCCTGCGGGTCGCTCAAAAAAGTAATGCGGCGGCTTATGTGTATACAAACGACGATTCGAAGGCGGTGCGAAAGCCGCGCTCGCCATATCCCATTCCGGCCCATCATAGCCGCGGGTGTCCACCAGCGTGACAACATTGTCCTCATTCGCCGCCTTGCCCCAGCCGGTGACGTTTACGGCGTATGAACGTGGAAGATTGCCTGCGTTGTACTGCACCCGATCTCGCGCGTCGTCTGGACACTGATATAGGTAAACGGACTTCGTGTACGGGTAGCTAGCCTCACGCCAGGTCTGCTTGCCAATCGCTCCTACAGGCGGTGCCTGAGCATCATTGTCTTGAGCGTATTGTTGCAATGCCAAGCCGATCTGCTTCATATTGCTTCGACAGGTGATACTATTTGGCTGGCGTGGCTGCCCGAGATACAATGCCTCAATCCATAAAAGGCCAAATACGGCTATAAGCACAATCCCAATGCACCCCGGCAGCACATATTTTCGCCTGTTTCGCGGCTTCTTGTTTCGCCATTCTGCAGTGTCTTCCATGAGACTACACGACCGGACTCGAAGGCCCGCCGGAGCCGCCGTCTTCGTCGCGGCCACCGGTGGCACGGCTGATGCCGGAGCGCATGGCGGTGTCGGCTTGGAGGTTGCGCAGGTTGTAATATTCCATTGCGCCTAAATTGCCGCCGCGCAGGGCTTCGGCGAGGGCCAGCGGGACCTGAGCCTGGGCTTCGACGACTTTGGCCTGCATCTCCTGGGTGTACGCCTTCATTTCCTGCTCGCGGGCGACGGCCATCGAGCGGCGCTCTTCGGCTTTGGCCTGAGCGACTTTCTTGTCCGCTTCGGCCTGGTCAGCCTGGAGACGTGCTCCGATATTCTGGCCGACGACGACATCGGCGATGTCGATGGAAAGGATCTCGAACGCCGTTCCGGCATCCAGGCCCTTCGCCAGCACGGTCTTAGAGATCGCGTCGGGCTTTTCCATGACTTCCAAGTGGGTAGCGGCCGAGCCAATGGTGGTCACGATGCCCTCACCGACACGCGCGAGGACCGTCTGCTCTCCGGCACCGCCGACGAACTGCTCGATGTTGGCCCGCACGGTAACTCGGGCAAAAGCTTTCATCTCGACGCCGTTCTTTGCGACCCCGGCGACATTCGGCGTCTCGATGACTTTCGGGTTCACCGACATCTGCACGGCTTCCAAAACGTTTCGCCCGGCTAGGTCAATCGCCGCTGCCCGCTCAAAGGGGAGGGGAATCTGTGCGCGGTGGGCACTAATGAGGGCCTGCACCACGCGGTCGACGTTGCCGCCGGCCAGGAAGTGGGTTTCAAGCTGATTAAGGTTGACATCCACGCCCGCTTTGACGGCGGCGATCAGCGGCAGGATCACACGGTCCTGCGGGACACGCCGCAGCCGCATCCCGATCAGGCTGCCCGGATTGACTCCGGTGACGCCCGCCGAAATGGCTGTAATCATCAGGCCGATAGGCACATATTGGAGAAACAGAGCGATGGCAACGATGGCGACGATGACTGTGATAACGATGGGAATAAACGCAGGCATGGAAGAGCCTCCTAATTCATATAATTATACCTGATTATTACCTGGATTCAGTGCAGTACATCGTAGGAAGCAACCAGGCGCGGCACGAAGTGCAGACGGTCGGCGGCGACGCACAGGGCGCGGATTCCCTTCCACTTTTCCGGCAGGGGATAGTCTTTGCCGTTCAGGTGCAGGTGGCCGTAGAGCAGGGTCTGGACGCCGTGGGCTTTGAGCAGTGGGGCGAATTCATCGAGTGGGGGATAGTGGATCAGCGCGATCTTGACGGAGCACTCTGCGATGGCATCCAGACGCTTGGACAGGCGGGCGACTTCGCGGGCGATGATCTTTTCGCACTGTGCCTTTTGGGCCTCCGTGCTGCCGGGTTCCGGGAGCATCCAGCCGCGTGTCCCGGCGACGCCGATTTGTCCGTCGCCCGAAATATAAGGGGTATCGTGCAGACCAGGATAGTTCAGCGGCTTGTCCGAATCCCACCAGTAGTCGTGGTTGCCCTTGCAGAGGATCTTGATACCGGGAAGGGCGGCCAGCCAGGCGAGATCGGGTTCGGCACCGGCCCGCCGCAAGGCCCAGGAGAGGTCACCGGGAATGAGCAGAAGGTCTTCCGGCTCGATCACGGCGCGGCAGGCGGCCTCGATTTTCGCCGGGTGGTCGCGCCAGTGTTCTCCAAAGATGTCCATCGGCTTTGGCTTGGCAAAAGAAAGATGCGTATCGGCCAGTGCCCAAATTCGTCGCATAACCACAAGTATACCCGAGTGGAACCGTGGCGGAAGCATGGTATAATACACAGTACCTCTTATTACAGGAAGTTTTCGTCCATGATCACCGTTCAGGAAGTCAGTAAATCGTACGGTACGCGTACCCTCTTCGATCAGGTCTCCGTCAAATTTATCCCCGGCAATCGCTACGGTCTCACCGGCCCAAATGGGGCAGGTAAGTCAACTTTTATGAAAATTTTGACGGGCGACATCGAACCCTCTAACCGGGGAACCATCAGCCGCCCGCGCAAAGTCGGAGTCCTGCGTCAGGACCAGAATGCCTTCGATGATAAGCGTATTCTCGACACGGTCATGATGGGCAACCCGGCACTCTGGGAAGCCCTGGCGGAGCGGAACAAGCTCTGCGAGGCCGAAGAGTTCACGAATGCCATGATGGACCGGCTGGGGGAGCTGGAGTCCTTGATCGCCGATGAAAACGGCTATGTCGCCGAGATCGAGGCCGCGACCATCCTGCGTGGGATCGGCATTCCCGATGAGCAGCACTCGGATCTGATGGCAACTTTGCCGAACGATTACAAGTTTCGGGTGCTGCTGGCCCAGGCCCTGTTCGGCGGCTCGGAAGCACTGCTTTTGGATGAGCCGACCAACTACATGGACTTGGAGACGATCCACTGGCTGGAAGAATTTCTGCTGGACTACAAAGGCACACTGATCGTGATTTCGCATGACCGGCACTTTTTGAATGCCGTCTGCACTCATGTCGCCGACATTGATTACGACACGATCATCAACTATCCCGGCTCCTATGATGATATGGTCGAGCACAAGATGTCGGCCCGGTCCCGGGTCGAGAGCGACAACAAAGACAAAGCCAAAAAGATCGCTCAGCTACAGGAATTCGTCTCGCGCTTCGCCGCCGGTCAGCGCTCGTCGCAGGTGCAGTCCCGCCGCAAAGAGATGGTCCGGCTGGCACCGACGGAGATGAAGAAGTCCAATATCGCGCGGCCTTATATTCGATTCGAGCAAAGGAAGCCCTCGGGCCGAGAGGTCGTCACCGTCACGGAACTCTCCCAGGGCTTTGATGGCCGCTCCGTGCTGACGGGGCTGAACCTGGAAGTGACGCGCGGCGAGAAAGTGGCGATCATCGGCCCGAACGGAGCCGGTAAAACGACTTTAGTCCGCTGCCTAGTCGGTGACTTAACCCCCGATGCCGGGACGGTCAAATGGGGCACCGGGATGGAGTGGGGCTATTATCCGCAGGATTATCGCACGGAGATTCCTGGTGGTGTCACGGCACTCGAGTGGCTGTCGACTTTTGACGAAGAAGCACAGGGTCAGCAGTTTGTGCGCGGTCTGCTGGGCCAGATGCTCTTCAAAGGCGATGAGAGCTTGAAGGCCACCGAGGCACTCTCGGGCGGTGAGGCGGCACGACTTCTGATGGCGAAGCTGATGCTGGAAAAGAATCCGGTCCTGATCTTCGACGAGCCGACAAACCACCTCGACCTGGAGGCCGTCTCCGCCCTGGCTGAGGGGCTGAGTCAGTTCGCGGGCACGGTTTTTGTCGTCTCCCATGATCGGGACTTGATCTCGGAAGTCGCGACCCGGATTTTCTCTTTCCTCCCTGATGGACTACTCGATTTCCGGGGCACGTATGACGAGTACCTGGAAGCGCATCCGCTGCCGGAAGTGGCTAAGAAGAGTAAATGGTAAACTATCTCAAACCACTGCGTTAGCAAGAATTCCCGTCCCATTATGTTCAGAGAAGAACCTTCTGATTCTGCCCAGCTCCCAACTACTCCGCGTACGTCACTTTCGGTGTCCCCCGTCTCCCGACTGCCGTCCGATTCCGGGATTCAGCACTCGCTGCTGGAAGCATCGCTGGTACAAAGTCAAGACTCGATGCTCCTGATGGAATCGGACCTGCCTGATCTTGCCGGATTTCGTTTGCTTTACGCGAACCCGGCCTTTGTGCAGTCGGGTTTAGGGAAAGCGGTAAGCGGTTTGGTACTGCGAGAGTGTCTGCCGACGTTCGCCGAGGCACTTGTCGAGCCGAAATTGACGGCGCATCTCAAAGCCGTCCTTGCCTCCGGGCTGTCGGTGCGTGGAGAGCCGCTGGTTGGGCTTCAGGATGGTCAGCCCCGTCGTGTGATGATGGATATCGTCCCGCTGAAACCTGCTCCGAAATCCCGGTCTCAATGGCTGGTGGTACTGCGGGAAGTGACGATACATGATCAGGTGGAAACCGCTCTGCAGCAGACACAAGAGCGTTACCGCCTCCTCACGGATTCGATGGCCGATGTGGTCAGTCTGCATGATCCCAAAGGCCGATTTCTCTATGTCACCCCTTCCATTTTCCGACTGACGGGTTTTACGGTCGAGGAAAGCCTGGAGTGCGACCCCCGCAGCACCGTTCATCCCGATGACCTAGACCGGATGTATGTGCCTGGCCTGGCCTGGGGAAAACTGGATGCCGGCAGCTCCCGTCTGGAGTGGCGACGGCTGCGAAAAGACGGTTCCTTTTTATGGCTGGAAACCACGGCGACCTGCGTTTATGACGAAAAAGGTCAGATTTACCGCATTGTCTGCTGCTCCCGTGACATCAGTCGGCGCAAGCAAACGGAACACGTCTTGCAGGAGGAGCAGGCTCTCCTGCGCACATTGATCGATTGTCTTCCCGATAGTATCTATATGAAGGATCGTTTCGGCCGATTTCTCTTAAACAATGGTGCACATAGGCGATTTCTTAACCGCGAGACAAGCGAGATCATCGGGAAGACATCCTGGGACCTGTGGCCCTCTGAGCTGGCGACTTTGTACGAGGCGGACGACCGGGCTGTCATCCGAGGCGGGCAGATACTGCGAAACCGGGAAGAGCCGATCCAAGATGCGGGGGGGAACCGTCGGTGGGTGAGCACGACCAAGACGCCGCTGACTGGACCGGATGGAACCGTCATTGGCCTCATTGGTATCAGCCGCGACATCACGGAGCGCAGAGAGACTGCCGAAGCACTCAAGCAAAGTGCGGAAAAGTACCAGCTTTTGTTTCAGGCCAACCCGCAGCCGATGTGGGTCTACGATACGGGCACACTGGCTTTTCTCGCGGTAAACGACACGGCGGTCGAGAGGTACGGCTACTCCCATGAAGAATTCCTGCAAATGACGATCGCTGAGATCCGCCCTGCCGGTGAGCTGCCTGCATTAATGCAGGTCTTGACTTACCCCGCAGACTCCACGCAGGTGACCGGACCCTGGCAGCATCTTTGCAAAGACGGAGCCGTGCTGTGGGTTGAAGTTCACTCGCATGCCCTTCAGTTTAATGAGCGGGCGGCGCGTCTCGTGGTCGCAAACAATGTGACTGAGCGCAAGCAAATGGAGGCGGTGACGGAGCAGCTTCTTGGTCAGACGAAGCATCTGCTGGCGGAGGCCGTTGAGCGTGCAGACCGGGATCCGCTCACCGGGCTGCTGAACCATCGCGCGTTCCACAAGCGGTTCGAGATGGAAGCCAATGCCGCCCAGATGATTTCTGCCACGGTTGCGATCGCAATGATGGATCTCGACAATTTCAAGTTCTTCAACGACGCCTATGGGCATTCCGTAGGGGACGATGTTCTGAAGCAGGTGACGGCGGCTCTGCTGGCTGCCTGTCGACCGGAGGACACTCTGGGACGGTTTGGCGGGGATGAGTTCGCGCTGCTGATGCCGGGTCTGGACGCAGAAGCCGCCGTGCGGCAGGCGGATCGCTTGGTTGCCGCCTTAGATGGTGTCGGCTACTGCCCGCCCGGCTACCAATCAATCATCCCGCTCAGCCTGTCGATAGGAATTGCCGTATATCCCGATGACGGCCCTGGGCGGCTCGAGGCTCTGGCTGCCGCCGACACGCGGTTAATCCGCGTTAAGAACGGCGGGACGGGCATGGGCGAGTTGACCGAGCATTTGCGGGCGCATCTTTCATGCAAGCCGGATGACTTCGCGATGCTGAACGCTTTGGTGACCGCCGTGGACAACAAAGACCGCTATACGCGCCGCCATTCGGAGGACGTCATGGCCTACAGTTTTCAGATCGCCCACGAATTAGGCTTAAAGGAGGAGGTGCGGAACCAGATACTGCTTGCCGCCCTCCTGCATGATGTCGGCAAGATCGGTGTCCCGGACCGAGTCCTGCGTAAGCCCGGCGTGCTGAGCGCGGAAGAGTTTGATGCGCTGAAGCAGCACCCGATCATGGGTGCCGTCATTGTGGGAGCGGTTCCGGGGTTTGAGGAGACGCTGGCCGGAGTGCGTCACCATCACGAGCGGTGGGACGGAAACGGCTATCCGCACGGACTTCAGGGCGAAGCAATCCCCCTAATGGCCCGGGTCATGGCGGTCGCGGATGCATTTAGTGCCATGACGACCGACCGGCCGTATCGCAAGGGGATGTCTGAAGACACTGCGCTGGCGATCCTCGAGGCCGGTTCCGGCTCGCAGTGGGACCCGGAGTGTGTCTGCGTCTTTGTCGCGGCTCGTCATCGCTCCAATAGCTGGACCGACGGGTAAAGCTGCTCTTGCCTCAATTTCTTTACCATGCCGCTCCCCTCCACTACTTGCCGCTGATAGTTGCAAGCGGAGCTTTGTACGCCCCGAGTATTATACAAGCAGCAGGGATCACGCCGCGAGCCGGGGCTGCTCGGCGAGACCGTATGCTGAAACTGACGGACTGGGTACACTTGTCCCTGCGACCGGATACGCCGCTGCTGCGCGATAAGCTCGCAAAAGGCTACCCGCATGCTCTCCTGGTCTTCAGCCGGGAAACAGTGTTAAGCCTGCCGGAGGTCGCTTTGCTGCCATATAATACGAAGGCCTGGCGCAGCCGCTCGGCGTACGTTCCCATCACCAATCCGTTGGCGAAAGCGGAGCTTCTGAAGCAGCAGGCAGAGACGAAGCATTTTCCCAGCCTGGAAGTGCTGGTGCATTACGGCCTGTCACTGTCACTTCTGACCCGTATTGTTTTTGCCTCGGAGCGAGAGCGTTCTCTCGTCACGGAAACGCTGGCCTCCTGCGAGGTTTCCTGCCAATATTCTTTGGAGATTGACGCCGCACTGCTTCGGCTCCCGGAGGCGTACGCACCGACAACGGAAGTGGCACTCCACGAATACTTCACGTCCTGCCAATCGACCGGTCAGCTTCTGCCGCCACCCAACATTCCCTTTGATTGAGTTCTTATGCTCGCACTCTGGCACCATATCTTGGCGATCGGGACAGCGCACGGCGTCAACCCCTGGGTCTTCGCAGCCCTTTACCTTACTCATCACCCGCTCTTCTGGGGAACTATGGCCTGGCTGGCGGTGCGTGTTCGCGCGAAAAAGCCCGTGGTCGGCGTGATTACACTGGCAGCCTTCTTCTGGTTTTTACCCTATGCCTACATCTTCCTCTTTGGGCGCGGTCTGCCGCTTTGGTCCTATGCCGTGGCGGCGGTATTCTTCGCCGTCGGCGGCACTCATGCGTGGAAAGAGGTTCGCCGCCGCTTAAAGCGTTAGACTGAACAGCACGAACGGCTTTGGTTTAGACTGACCATGCAGCAGCGGAAACTCAATTCCCAGCGATGTTACAAGTCCGAGCCGTACTGAGGGAGCGAGTGAGAGACCATGTAGGGTGAGCTGCCCGTCCAATGTGTATTTGCCTGCACGGTCGAAGTTGATCAGCGGCGCAGCGACCACGGGGCTTAATCCCTCATGACCGCCCAGCAGCAGACCCAGCTTGATTGTCCGAGACGGGAGTGTATCGGGCCGCTTAAAGGCGGATGTTTCGCCGAAGAAGCGGGCACGCAGAAACTTTACACCCAGATCTGCCGCTTCGCTGACCCGGAACATAGGACCATAATGGCCCGTGTTGGTCCAAACGATATGCGTCCCGCCCAGATCCAACGCCAGTGCTTTGGCCTCGTTGGGGAGGATGACCAGATCGTAACGGCCATTGATCATCAGAGCATCTTCAGGATTGAAATGTCTCTGCGGCAGCCAGTATGCGGCGTCGATGGGAGCCATTGCCGCCTGATAAGTCTCGTAGGTGTAACCGCTGCGCAGAATCTCGTTGCGGTAACGGCGTGTGAGCAGTCCGTTCCAAAAGCCGCGTGCAAAATCCGCGCCGCCGACCAGAGTCAGAATCACTTTAACGCGCGGGTCTACCCCGGCCACCACGCCACTGAGAACGCCGCCCAGGCTGATGCCGCTGACTCCGAGCCGCTGCGGATCGATATCGGGCCGCTGGGCCAAATAATCGAGACCCCGGCGGGCATCGAGAACCGCCTGACGCAGGGCACCCACCATATGCGGCACATTCCCCGACAGAATCTCGCCATCTTCCCGATTTTTCGTTTTCGGCTTGCGGTTCAGGCTGAACGGCTCGGTGACGAACAGAGCGGCGACCCCGGCTTTGGCGATCGCGCGGCAGAGCAGGAAGCCGCCTTTAGTCGAGCCGGCGTTCCACTCGTGCAGCACGACCATTGCCGGGTGCGGGCCGGGGCCGGTTGGCAGAAAGAGGTAGGCGGTAACAGTATTGTTGGCGGCGTAAGGCGTCGCCACGACGCTAGGGTAGGTGACGAGTGAGATTTTGACACCGGTGGCGTCTAGGCCATACGGCTTTTCGACTGCGTTGATCGGTGCGGACGCATCATAATCGTAAAAGGCCGGATCGACCGCCGCCGCGGGTGTTTTGGGAACCGCAGGTGCGTCAGCCCACAATGGACGCAGAAACAGGAAGATGCTTGAGACGACGCAGAATGCGGCGATGCGGAGTATATGCTTGTTAATTGTCATGCCTCTTTTGGGTAAATATGCGTAACGAACGCTGGAGAGGATATACCCCAAAATGACCGATCATGCCACGCATCAGGAGGCTGTCGCCAAAATCGCCGCACTGATCAAAGAAATAGACTTTGGAATGCTGACGACCGTCGATGCTGAGGGCCGCCTGCACTCCCGCCCGATGTCCACGAACAAGGAAGTGGAATTTGACGGCGATGTCTGGTTTTTTACTTATGCAAGCACGCCCAAAGTCTACGAAATCGAGAAGCGGCCCTATGTGAACGTCGCTTTCAGTGATCCGAAGGGGCAAACCTATGTCTCGCTTTCTGGCCGCGCTGAGCTGGTGCGCGACCGGGCGAAGCTGGAAGAACTCTGGAAGCCGGAGCTGAAGGCGTGGTTCCCGAAAGGCCTGGACGAGCCGGATATCGCTCTGCTGAAAATCAATGCCGACCAGGGCGAATATTGGGATGCGCCTTCCAGTATCGTGGCGCATGCCATTAGTCTGGTCAAAGCGGTGACCACCGGCAGCCCAGCCCATCCGGGCGAGAACGAAAAAGTGGATTTGTAGTCGGTTACAAGATTTTTGCGGGGGTGCAAGGTACAATGCTTTGCACCCCCATTACTTTTCAGGAGAAACCGATCCAATGAAGCTGACTTTTTCCGCACTGGCTCTTGCTGGGGCACTGATCACTGCTGCCCCCGGCTGCGACAATAAAACCACCGCAGATGTTCAACGCCCTCCCACTCAAACGGCTGCGGTGCCGACTTCCGCCCCGGCAGCTACCGTTGACAACACGTCGATGCCCACCACGACAGTGATCGACGGCAAGACCGTTCCGCTGAAGTCTACCCCCTCCGGCCTGAAATATTACGACACGAAAGTTGGCACCGGGCCGAACCCGAAGATCGGACAGACCGTTTCCGTGCAGTACACGGGGACATTGCTGGACGGCACGAAGTTTGATTCGTCTTACGATCACGGCGGCACACCCATCGACTTCGCCATCGGACTGGGACGCGTCATTCCCGGCTGGGACGAAGGTGTTCCGACCATGAAAGTCGGCGGCAAACGGCGGCTGGTCGTCCCCGGTGCGCTGGCTTATGGCGCGACTCCGACGACGCCGACAATCCCACCGAATGCGACACTCGTGTTCGACATCGAACTGGTCGCGGTCAAATAACTACCAATTACCCGAGGAGAACTTAATCATGAAGCTTTATATTCCTGCTGCTATTCTAGGCGGCTTACTGCTGGCCTCCGTGACCGGCTGCGGGGGCAGTGGCGGCAGCGACTCATTTTCACCGCTCACACCCTCCGATAATACCACCACGATTAATGGGGTAGTCGTTCCACTGACTAAGACCGCCTCCGGCCTACAGTATTACGATACGAAGGTTGGTACTGGAGTTTCTCCGGCAGTCGGACAGATAGTTTCGGTAAGCTATGTCGGAACGCTGCTGGATGGGACACAGTTCGACGCCTCCCCCGCGAATGCTCCCGTCGATTTCAATCTCGCCAGAGTTATTCCAGGTTTCACCGAAGGCATTGGCAGCATGAAAGTTGGTGGTCAGCGCCGCCTGGTCATACCGGGTAACCTGGCCTATGGCGCAAACCCGCCGACAGCGAAAATTCCCCCGAATGCGACGCTGGTCTTCGATGTCACACTGGTGGCCGTCAAATAGACGGAAAGACCAAAATGAACACAAGAATACTGGGCCAAGATCTGGTCGTCTCAGAAATCGGTCTCGGATGCATGGGCATGAGCGAGTTCTACGGTCCCGGCGACGAGGCTGAGTCGATATGCACGATCCATCTCGCTCTAGAACTTGGTGTGACTTTCCTGGATACGGCGGATATGTACGGCCCGTTTACCAATGAAGTGCTGGTCGGCAAAGCAGTTGCCGGTCAGCGCGATAAAGTAGTTATTGCCACGAAGTTCGGCAACGAGCGGCTGCCGGATGGAACGCGCCTCGGCATCAATGGAACGCCTGAGTATGTTCGCAGAGCTTGTGATGCCAGCTTGTCGCGTCTGGGCGTAGAGACGATCGATCTGTATTACCAGCACCGAGTCGATAAGTCCACTCCTATCGAAGACACGGTGGGAGCAATGGCAGAGCTGGTTCAGGCCGGAAAAGTAAAGCACTTGGGGCTGTCCGAAGCCTCCCCCGCCACAATCCGCCGGGCGCACGCCGTGCATCCGATTACCGCCCTGCAAAGCGAGTATTCGCTCTGGTCACGTGACCCGGAGGGGGAGCTTTTGGATACCCTGCGGGAACTTAAGATCGGGTTTGTTCCCTATAGCCCCCTGGGCCGGGGATTCTTGACGGGGCAGTTCAAGACCCCGGAAGATATTCCTGAAGGGGATTTCCGCCGCAATAATCCGCGCTTTCAAGGCGAGAATTTTACGCGCAATCTTAAGCTGGTCGATGAAATTCAAGCGATGGCACGAGAAAAAATGCGTCTCCCGGTCAGCTTGCCCTGGCGTGGGTACTGGCGCAGAGAGCGGATATGGTGCCGATCCCCGGTACGAAGCGAACGAAATACCTGCGAGAGAATGTCGGGGCTGCGGATGTCGTTCTGACACCCGAGGATTTATCGCGTCTCGATAGGATCGCGCCGAAAGACGTGGCTGCGGGTGACCGTTACCCGGACATGTCTTCGATTGACAAATAACAAAAGAAAAGCCCCGGCGAGACAGTTATCTCGCCGGGGCTTTTCAACGCGCTAAATGCGATTAGTAGCGGCTGCCGCCACCACCGCCGCCGTAGCCGCCACCGCCGCCGCGGCTTCCACCGCCGCCGCCGTAACCACCACCGCCACGGCTGCCGCCGCCACCGCCGCCTTCGCGGGGTTTGGACTCATTGACGACAAGCGCACGGCCGTCGACATTGCGCCCGTTGATGGCCGAGATGGCCGCTTCCGCTTCTGCGGGGCTGGACATTTCGACGAACCCGAAGCCGCGAGCCTGGCCGGTTTCGCGGTCGGTGATGACCTGTGCGCTGACGACTGTGCCGGCTTCAGCGAACATCTTCGAGAGATCCTGGTCGGTGGTCTGATAGCTCAGATTTCCGACATACAATTTGGTTGCCATAAGAATAAATGGCTCCTTTCGAGTGAGAGCTTCCTTCCGCAAAGCGTGAGGCCAGGACTGGAGAGTTCGGGAGGCGCGACGGAAGTAAGCCGAAGGAGCCGAGGAAATCGCAGGAGGGATCAGACGATGCCAGAGAGAAGATTGCCGGGGGAGTCCCCGGTGCTGATTCCAGTATACCCGATATCGCGCGTTCTAATCTGTTTTTAGAAGATATTCCTAAAATAAAGGTCCGGCCTCGGAAAGCGTGTCGCAGGTCTGGCTGGCGACCTGCTCGAAATCACTCTCCGTCAGGTTCAGCATCGCCAGTGCGTTGGGGTCCAGTGCGTAGGCCATACCGTCCACGCCGAGGCCGATTCCTAGGGTCAGGCAAATCGTATCGGCGATATGCACCAGAGCGGCCAGGGGAGACTCTGGGATTTGGGACGGCACGTGATGGTAACGTACCGCCGTAACCAAGGTCGCAGGCAGGTTCCAGCGCTCGAGCAGCCGCGCCCCGACCTCGGCATGGTCAAATCCCAGTGCTTCCCGTTCGGCGTCGCTGAAAGTCATCTCGCCTTTGGCGACGCGCGTCAGCACCTGCGCGAACTCAGCCTTGAGATAGGCATTCATGATCACCTTGCCGATGTCATGCAGCAGGCCCGCGACAAAGGCTTCCTCCGTGCCACGAAAATGCGCCCGGCGGGCCAGGTTCTGGGCGGCGGCGGCGCAGGCCAGCGAATGCCGCCACAAAGCCCCGCGCGGCAGGAAGTAGCCCGACACTTCGCGCTCCAGCATGTCCTGACAACTGGTCGCGAGAGTCAGGTTGCGTGTCGTGCGCATCCCCAAAATGACTACGGCCTCGGAAACGGTCCCGATCCGGCGGCTTGACCCGTAATACGCCGAGTTCGCCAGCTTAAGGACCCGTGCCGCCAGGCCCTGATCAGCCGCCAGCGCATGCGCGACATCCGAAAGACCCGCTTTCGGGTCATTGGTGAGCTGCATGACGCGTGTCACGGAGGTCGGCAGGGCAGGCAGGTCCCGCACCTGACGAACCAGGTCATCGAGACGTTTCGAGGCTGTTTGATCAGAGTCCATACGCCAGTGCTCCTTCCAAATTCGCTTTTGAGATTTGTACGATGGGTGTCTGCGCTGCGCTAGCTCGCCCCAACGTGATCAGCAGCCGTTCGGCCAGGCCGACAGGCCGCACCCAGACACAACCCGTGCCGGCATCCAGGGAAACCGTGCGCCCGCCCTGGCCGCCGGTTTCTTCGGCAGTGAGGGGAATACCTTCGCGGATCAATGCTTCCTTGATCGCGAGGACGTTGCGCTGCCCGATTTCCAGTCGCGAAAGGGGGGCGGTGTCAGTCGCCCCGCCGGTGAAGATATGGGCACCGCCGACAATCGCCGCCTCGACCCGAGAAACCTGCCCGCCCAGCTTCTGAATTTCGGCAAGGGCATGCGGAATCGCCGTATCGGCGCATTTGCCGGGAGCGGGAGTATGCGGCGAGCGGCCAATGGCCGTTGATGGAGGAAGGGTCTGCGGCAGGACGATATGCACGAGCACTGCCGCCCGCGATACCGCTTCGTACAGGCATAAGCCGACACACGCGCCCAGGCCCCCGGCCTGCAGC
>JANXNV010000126.1 GCA_025353925.1 Armatimonadota bacterium | reverse complement strand
GCCGGAGAGCGACAGCATCTCGCGCACATCTTCCATCCGCGTACGGGCCTCGTAGCCGCCGACGGGCTTGTCCGAGTCGCCGCAGCCGCGCAGGTCTGGCGCATACGCGACATAGCCTGAGGCGGCCAGTGTCGGCAGAATTCGCCGCCAGGCATAGCCCGTCTGCGGCCAGCCGTGCAGCAGCAGGACCGTCGGCCCGTCGTCGCCCATGCGCCGAGACCGCAGACGCAGGCCGCTCGCAAGGCGGTAAAACTCGAGTTCCAGCTTGGACATAGCTTGCGTTAGTCGGAGCCTGGCAAACAGAAACGCGCGGGCAGGCCCGATGGCCTGCCCGCGCATGGTGTCTTGACGCCGAGAAAAAACTTATTTCTTCGCATAATCGGCATTGATTTGAATGAAGCTTTTCCACTGCTCAGGGACTTCGTCTTCCATGAAGATCGCATCGACCGGACATTCCGGCTCGCACAGGCCGCAGTCGATACACTCGTTCGGGTCGATGTAAAGCATATCCCCCGCTTCATGGATGCAGTCTACGGGGCAGACGGCAACGCAGGATTTATCTTTCACCCCAATGCAGGGTTCGGCGATCACATAAGGCACAGTCAATTCCTCCTGAGATTCTCGATCTCACTCTAAGTCTAAATTTTGCGGGCTTCCGTGCGGCTATTATACACAGTCTAGGAGGAAAATAGCAAGCCTCGGTCAGAACCAGGCCGGGCGAAAGCTTTAAAATCCAGGGAGGTAAAGTGCCGCAGCTGGCCGAACTGTCTCCTCTCTGGATCGAGGTGCTGCAAAGCGATTTTTCTCTGACACTTCTGACGACATCCGCCTGCCCTCCTCTTCCAGCGGGCTTGTTCCTTGATAACTGAGTGCGCTGCCACTTTTCGCGAGGCGGCAGATGCTCAATCAGTGTGAAAGCCCAACCACGCACTCAGACCGGCACCGGCACCACGCTGGTCAACGGGGTCATCACCACGGCGTATGACCTCAACGACCGGATCATCGGCCACACCTACGACGCCAACGGCAGCGAAACGACGGTCAACGGGCAGGTAGCGACATACGACTTCGAGAACCATCTGGTGAGTTTGGGCAGCGCGGCGAACTACGTGTATGACGCGGACGGCAACCGCTATTCAGTGGCAAGCACGGGTACGACGACCAGCTATGTCGTGGATACAAGTCTGCCCTACGCTTCGGTGGTGGAGGAGTACAGCAACGGCACCCTCGCCGCCCGGTATGATTACGGTGACGACCTGGTGCGCATGGACCGGGGCAGCGGGGTCTACTACTACATTTACGACGGATTGGGAAGTACCCGGCAGTTAGTTTCCATCGCAGGATTGGTGACAGATACTTGGGGCTACTCCGCGTTCGGGGAGCTGGCTTCGCACACGGGCAGTACGGTCAATCCGTTCCTGTTCAACGCTCAGCAGTTTGACGGGGCCAGTGGAAACTACTACCTGCGGGCAAGGTACTACGACCAGAGCATGGGGCGGTTTATTAGCCAGGATCCGTATGGTGGCGACAACCAAGACCCTGTCAGTTTGCATAGGTATTTGTACGCTAGTGTTGATCCGGTAAATATGGTTGACCCGAGTGGGCAAGATGGAGAGCTTGTAGATGTCGCTTTCTCGATGGCGATCAGTGCTGAAGTCAGTGGTGCCTTAAGCTATGGGATTGTTAGGGCAATGGGTGGAGATGCCAGCACCAGCCTAAGAGCTGCCTTCTACGGTGGTGAA
>JANXNV010000097.1 GCA_025353925.1 Armatimonadota bacterium | reverse complement strand
ATCACGCTTAAGCGCGAGGCATATCCGAAGAAAGTCCTGAACTTCCTGCTTAAGCATACGCCCCTGCGGACGAGTTTCGGCGTCAACATGCTGGCCCTGGTCGACGGACAGCCGCGTATTCTGACCCTCAAAGATGCCCTGCAGCACTTCCTGACCCACCGCCGCGAGGTGGTTGTTCGCCGGACACTTTTCGAGCTGAACAAAGCGAAGGCGCGGGCGCATATCCTCGAAGGCCTGCAGATCGCTCTGGACTTTTTGGACGAGATCATCGCCCTGATCCGCCGCTCCCGGACCCCCGAGATCGCGCGGACGGAGATGATGACCCGGTTCGCACTGTCCCAGCTTCAGGCCGACGCAATTTTGCAGATGCAGCTGCGAGCCTTGACGGGCCTGGAGCGCGAAAAGCTCGAAAACGACTACAAAGATCTGCTGAAACAGATCGCGTTCTACGAGGATATCCTCGCCAGCCCCGCGCGTGTCGTTCAGATCATCAAACAGGAGCTGAAAGCCCTGCGCGATAAGTATGGCGACGAACGGCGCTCACGCATTATCCCCATGGAAGCGGAAGAGATCGGCGACGAAGACCTCATCCCCGAAGAGGAGATGATTGTCTCGATCACCCGCGACGGCTACATCAAGCGCGTTCCGAAAGAGACCTACCCCACCCAGCATCGTGGCGGCAAGGGGCGGATCGGAGCGGCGACCAAAGAAGAGGATGCCATCGAGCATCTGTTTGTGGCGACCACCCACCACTTCATCCTGTTCTTCACTGACCGGGGGCGGGTCTATCGCCTGAAAGCCTACGAGGTCCCGCAGACTTCGCGCACGGCCATGGGAACCGCCGTCATCAACTTGATCAATATCCAGCCCGGCGAGCGGATCACCGCCACCGTGCCCATGAAGGCCATCAAGGACGTCGAAGGCTTCCTGCTGATGGCGACCGTATGCGGCGAGGTCAAGCGCACGCCGCTGGCCGAGTTCGTCAATCTGCGGAACAACGGCCTGATCGTCTTCGACATCGAAGAGAACGATGCTCTCCGCTGGGTCGCCCACACGACGGGCACGGATGAGATATTCCTGGTCACCCGCAAGGGCATGTCGATCCGGTTCCACGAGACCGACATCACTCCGCGCAGCCGGGCCGCCGGGGGAGTCCGCGGCATCCGGCTCTCGGAAGCCAAAGATGACGAGGTCATCGGCATGGGCGTCGTTCAGCCCGAGCTGGACCTGCTGGTGATCGGCGAGCGCGGCATCTCCAAGCGCACCCCGCTCAAAGAGTACCGGACCATCGGGCGCGGCGGGATGGGTGTCCGCACCATGTCCCTGAGCGAGAAGACCGGCGACATTGTGGATGCCCAGATCGTCAGCAAAGAAGACCGCCTGCTGATTATGACCCGCGAAGGCATCACCATCCAGCTTCGGGTCGACGACATCCGCTCCAGCGGCCGCAGCACCCAGGGCGTCAAAGCCATCAACCTCTCCGACGACGACCGGGTCGCCAGTGTCGAGCGCATGCTGGACACGAAAGTGCCGTCGGAAGATGTCAGGTAGTGGGTGGGTCCATGGAGAGAAAGGCCCGGCGCGGTTGCGCCGGGCCTTGTTTCATGGTACAATAACCGCAATGGGGCAATGGGATAAGTTTAGACGAAAGCTGCTCGGCGGACAGTCTGACAAAAATATCAGCTTTACTGATCTTTGTCGGTATATCGAGCGGCTTGGCTTCGTCCAGCGTCTCGATGGAAGTGGCGGCAGCCATAAGGTCTATGATAGAGAAGGCATACCAGAGATTATTAACCTTCAGCCGATAGGCAGCCTCGCCAAACCGTATCAAGTCAAGCAGGTAAGGCAATTGATCGAGAGGCACGATTTGTCTGAACCGGAATAGTGGAAAAAATATGAACACCGAAAGCATAGCGAAATACCACATTACTACCTATTGGAGTGAAGAGGACAACGCCTTCATCGCCGAGATGCCCGACCTCCCCGGATGTCTATCGGATGGACCGACGGAAGAGGAAGCGCGTTGGAACATCCAGCGCATTGCGCAGGAATGGATTACCCGGGCACAGTATCTTGGACGTGAGATACCGGCTCCCAGGTCGCTTATTGCCGCTTAGATTAGTCGAGATTAGAAAAGGCCCGGCGCGTGTGCGCCGGGCCTTTTTCTTGCCTGTCCCCTACTTCACCCGGCACACCGGCCTTAGCTCCTCCGGGTGATGCCGCAGGTATTGCAGCAGGTGCCGCTTCTTTTCCATGCCCCGCTTTCCGGTCTCCCCCATCCCGCCCAGGAGCGTTTCATCCGACGCCGCGACGCAGTCGTAGATACTCAGCCAGCGTTTTTTGAGGGTCACCGGCGAGACGCTGAGAAACTCGGCCAATTCGCCGTCGGTGTCGCCGAACAGGGCGCATTGCAGGAGCTCCTGCTCCAATGGGGAGAAGAGGAAGCGCGGCGGTTCGTAGCGGAACATATCGAGGAGGGGGCAGCCCGCCTTCGCCTCGGCCTCACACCGCGTCGCGCCGTACAGGCGGGGATGGCAGCCTTCAATCAGCCACGCCGGACGGTGTTCCGTTAGCTGCCTCGCATAATCGGTCCGCAGAATTTGCCCGTAACCCTCCGCCCAGGCACACTCGTAGTCCGTGTACATCTCAATCAGGGCTTCATTCAACCGGTAGCCACCGACCGACCAGAACGTGTGCTCGTTGACTTTAGTCCCTAAGCGCGCCAGCGCGGTCGGACTGCCCATAATCTCCGGCGTCGCGCCCGAGTTCATGGCCATCATCGTAATGCCATCGCCGCAATTCGCCTGTCGAACCTGTGCCAGCGTGAGCAGCGGGGAACAGCCGACCCGCCACCGCTCCAGAACGCTCAGCCCGAGGATCGGCGGCGCGTCGGCCTTGAGATAGGAGGCGTAGTCAGGAGTTAGGAACACGGTGATGCAGTACCAGACGATGCGCCGGCCCGCAGGGAGATTGAGGTCCTCGATCACGGACGCATTCCCCGCACCGCTAACGATCAACTCGCGCCAGAGAGCTGTAAGGTCGTCCAGCGCGGCGGCATCGTAAGCGAAGTGGTCTCGGAGGCAGCGGCGGCATTCAGGCAGGTCCTCGACTCGGGCGAGGCGGTACTTGAAAAACATGAGGGTGGGTCTCCGGCAGCGGCTGGAAGTATTTGGGACCCTGACTGCTTCCCGTGCTTAGTATATCACATTACGCGGAAAATGTATCCTTTTAGGATATAGCGGAAGTGCCGCTTGCCTGCTAAAATGGTTCTGTTGTCCATCGCATCAATTCTGCCCCATACTTAAGGTACATCTCAATGTCACGAAACTCCGCCGCTCTTCTCTTCGCATTCACCGTTCTGGGAGCCGCGCCAGCGGTATTTGCCCAGGCCGACCCCGCCCCGGCGGCACCTGCCGAGGCACCGGCAAAACCGGCCACCACCGACCCCGAAAAAAAGCCGCTTCAGTTCGGCGTCACCGCCCGTGTCAGCACCCTGGGGCTGGGCCTGGAAGTCGGGACGCAGATCGATGACTTCGTCGCGCTCCGGCTCGGCTACAACGGTTTCTCCTACAACCGCTCTCAGGCATACCAGGCCGTGGACTACGATGCCAAGCTCAAAATGAGCAGCGTCGCCGCCCTCGCCGACTTCTATCCCGGCAAGCGCACCGGACTGCATCTCACGGCGGGCTTCCTCTTCAACAGCAACAAAGTGTCGGCGACCGGTAAGCCCAACAGCAGCGGCGAGGGACAGACGTACCAGTTCAACGGCGTCACCTATTCGGCTACCGATGTCGGCTCGCTGAACGGCTCCCTGACCTTCAACAAAACCTCCCCCTATCTGGGCATCGGCTTCACCCGGCCCTACGGCGGCGGGAGCGGCCTGAAGCTAGTGACGGAGATCGGCGTCGTCTTCCAGGGCAAGCCGCATTTGTCCCTGGACCGCAGCGGCGGGATCGCCAATGCCCAGCTCGATGCCGACCTGGCCGCCCAGCGCGACAAAACCCAGTCCGACGTCAACAAGTTCCAGTATTACCCGGTCGCCGCCATCGGCATCGCGTACGCGTTCTGAGGAAAGCGGTTTGGAGGAGATAAAAGCAGATGGCAAATAGTGAGAGCGAACGTCCCGACCCGGTGCCGGAACTGGTGACCATTGACCGGCGGGAAGTCCTGCGGATGCTCGCCGGAGGCGCATTGCTGCTGTCTACCGGCGGGGTGCTGGCGGGGTGCGGGGGCGGGGGATTGGGCGCAGACATCGGGGGCGGGCTTATCCCACCCGTGACACCCCCAATTGTTCCGCCCGTGACACCGCCATCCAGCGGAGGCACCGATTTACCGAACATCAAACTCGCTGACCAGAATACGCCGATTGGAGCAAACGCCTCCGAATCGTTCACGATAACGAAGACGACACCCATCGCCTACCGTTTCGTTCCGCGCTATGACGCAATTTGTGCCGCAATCACTGCCGATCAGGTGGCACCTTTTCTTGCCGGTCAGGCATTTACTGGTTTCTGCACTAATTTAAGGCAGGGTCCCGGCTGCGGTTCATTACACCTTCCAGCCGGAACTTATTACCTCGGTATGCGTGACGCGACAGGCAAGGCCAATTCCAACAACATTTGCCACTTTGAAGTGGATGACACATCCGGGCTGAGTCCCTCGGATGGAATGCACTATGCGGGTGAATTGATTAACTCGACGGCAATCAATCTTGTTGTCAATGATAGATACACAAATGACTTCACCATTTTGCCTAACACACGTAATTTCTTGTTCGGCTGTAATACGGAAGGCATGGATTCCTATATTATCACACCCGACCAGAAAGCCGCATTCCGAGCGGGCCAATCGTTCAAATACCTTGTCGGTTACAACTTTCCGCACGAGAACGATCAGCCCTATTACGAGGTCAAGCTTTCTCCCGGCACTTATGTTCTGGCACTCGCCAACAAAACCGCCCTGCCGGGATCCTACGCCTTTGAAGGCCAGGTCTGGGCATTCGATTCTTTGGCTACTGCAGCGCGACCGGCAAATATTGTCTCAAGTCGCAACGACGCGATCGCAACGCCGCAGTATGTGCCTGCTCTCTCGCCCGCCGCGATCGCGAACCTTCGCACTTCTGTCGGATATTCTTTAAATACTATTGGAGTCTCAAGATGATTATTAAAACAGCGAATATTAATCGCCGGGATTTTCTCCGGCTCTCCGGGGGGGGCCTTCTTTTGGTCGTGACCGGAGGAGCGCTCGCAGGATGCGGCGGCGGGGGCGGCAGCTCTGGTAGCCCAAGCGGCCCAGGCAGTCCTGGCGGAGGCGGGGGCATGATAAGTTCCTTTACTCGTACAGCAACCCCGATCTCCTTACCTATTGATTGGAGCGGAGGGGATGCAAAAAGTGTCGTAGTCACTCTGATGGGTGCTCAGCCGGTCACGGCTATTCCGCACAGCCTCACGAAAGCACATACCGCCGCCCCAGGGACCGCAAATGATTTTGCGTGGACTATCAATCGAGGCATGGACACCAGCAGTACGTATCAGTCGCCACAGCCAGCTCTGAACGGCACTTCGATCCTCAGTCTTGACTTCTTCGATGCCCCGGATGGCAGCGGGAACAAAGCCTATCATGTCGCGTTTGTCGTTGACATAGATACCGCCGGTGCAGGAGTTCCTCAAATTAAGCCGGGGGCCAGCCCGGATGGCTACACTGCACCGCGTGGTATGACAGTCGGCACCAAAGCCGATGTCCCGCCACTCGTCACCGGCCACAGCGGAACGGCGGTGGTCGCCCTCGCGCCGGGAGCCGTGACATACAAACTTTTGGACGGTGCGGACGCCGTTCAGTTGAACGCTGACGGCTCGCTCCGCGGCATCAAAGACGGTTCAGCGACCGTGAGTGCCACGGCAGGCGGCAAAGAAGTGGCCCAGACGAAAGTAACTGCCAGTTTCGTATTTGACGGTGCAAACCTTATCATGGACGGCGACGTCGGAGGCTATGCACCCGGCCTTCCCACCTATTACGATATCGGCCAACAGGCAACAGTCGGAGCTACTTACTTGTTCTCAGGTGCGAATGCGCCTACAACTTGGTCGTTCATATGGGAGGGTTTAGATAGTACACAGGTGCCAAACAGCACCGCAGTCTCCGCTCCTTTGGACAACCGCACCAACTTCAAGTTTACGACCGACCCAACCACTACGGCATTACACCCTAGGGCGACACTAACGGCACTGCGTCCTGGACCGAAGCGGTTTGCCGCTTACTGGATCCGGCTGACCGGCAGCTCTCTTTATGTGGATGATGGCATTTACATTCGTGTCCCAAGCCTCGGCAAATACGGTAAGGAAGGTCTGAAAGTCAAAAATGACGTTACTGGGACCGGCTTGAACTATGTGGATATTACGCAGCGCGATACCGTCGTCAGCCCCGATACGGGTTTGAACGGGGCCGGTGTAGCCTATTACACTGAGAATGGGACTGCAAGGACAGCCGATGTCACCTGGGTTACCGGGTGGCGCACAGATGGCGGGCTAGGCGTCATCGGCGGACTGAACCTCGGCTGGGGCGATGTTTTTTTTAGCGGTATAGACGTTGCTGGCGGCTCCGGTCTGACTTTCCAGGGAAAATATGTCAACCCCGATACCTCCGACTTTATACATGCGGTCGGTACAGTTACTATCGGTAAATACGTCGCCGATGTGACGCTAGTGAAAGACGGCGGCGATCTGAGCGGGCCTGGCGGTGGTCAGACAGGAAGAGCTGGTACTTCCATCGTAGATATCGGACAAGGCCCTGTTAATGGATCGGCTACTTGGCTTAAATCTGCAGACGGAAAATACTACGTACTTGGCTTTGTATTTGGAGCTGGCGAACAAATTATCATGGAATTGCTTACCATTGCGCCTGGGTCTCACTCAATTTCTGCGAGTCAGGATGGGTATGCAGGTCGGTACGTAGCAGCAGACTTCACGATTTATTCGACTACTTCAGGCGATATCACGATCACGAGTGCAGATTTAGTAGATGGCAATCCTCTGCTTATTGGTACGCTAAACGCGAGCGTGAAGTCCGATACTGGTTTGACCAAGCAAGCGACAGTCTCCTTCCAAGCAGAATTGTCGAATTATACTTGGAGTTTGATGAGACGAAAATAATAAGCCAACACAAAAGCCGAAACTTTAAGGCCCGGCGCATTCGCGCCGGGCCTTATTTTTTTGACACTTGACAAAAGAGCCACGGATTGAAAATCCGAGGCTGGGAAACGCCCACTGTCCAGGGGACAGAAAATACAAGTGCGATGTCTCCATGTGCTAATCTGAACGTCGCTTCGACGGTGGATACTTCTCAGCCTTGGATTTCCAATCCGTGGCTCCGCGGATCGTGGAAATGACTGAACTGCCTCGATGCAGGTCGGACGATGCAGCAGAGGAAGAAGTGCGGCAAATCATTCACACGTACAGAATGAACTGAAACCATGACCACAAAAGGCCCGGTGCTTACGTGCTGGATCTTTTTTGATGAACTGTAATTACGTTGTTGCAGAAAACATGCACGAGGGTCACTCCCCCACCGCATACGCCGCGCACTCATCCAGACTGTGACTGCACCCCGGCTCCGAGGCGGCTTCGAAGGCGGCATCGCCCAGGGCCGCCTGGGCCAGGTCGCGCACGGCGGCGAAGCGGGCGCAGGTCTCCTCGGCAAGGGGAGCGTTGGTGCAGGCGGCGTCTTTGGAGGCGAGAAGGCAGGCGGCGTGTTCCCAGCGGCCCGACTCGGCCGCCATTTCCACCAGCTCCACCAGGCAGAGGGCAACGCCGTGATGGTTGGCCATGTCTCGGTAGAGTCTCAGGGCCTCGAAGAACAATCCCTCCGCTTCGACGGGCCGGTTTTGCCGTCGAGAAAGCATGCCGAGTGAGCAGAGATTGCCTGCTTCCGACATCCGGTCGCCCAGTTTGCGGCACAGCTCGCGGCCTTCGGTCAGCAGGCGGGCTGCTTCGGGAAAGTCTTTTCGGGCCTTGAATACGTCGCCGAGGCTGCGCAGGCAGTAAGCGCGGTGCCAGAGATCGCCCAGACTGTCGGCAAGCACCAGGCTTTGCCGCAGAAGAGTCTCCGCCTGATCGTAGTCCTCGAAGTCATAGGCGATGTTCCCGATATTGTGCAGGCAGTAGGCTTCCCATTGCGTGTCCCCGCACTTGCGAAACAGTGCCAGAGCCTCGACATACAGCTCGCGGGCCGCCGCTTTATTCAAAAGCCATTCATCCTGGAGCACCCCCAAGCTGTTCAGCCCACTGGCGACTCCGGCATCGTCGCCGAGCTCGCGGCTCAATGCGAGTGCTTCTTCCAGATCCACCAATGCAGCGGCATTCTCGCCCTGCCAGTGGGCGGCGACGCCGCGCTTGCGCAGGACCGCCGCGAGGTCATCCCGGTCTCCAAGAGTTCGGCAGATCGCGAGTGCTTCCGTCAGCACGGTCCGGGCAGCGGGGTATTCCCCCAGGCCCGCATGCATCCAGCCGAGTTCGGCCAGGGCAGTCGCACGCGCGGGACCGGAGCCGCCATACGCCAGGGCACCTTTCAGCCAGCCCAAACCTTCGCGCAGCTGCCCGCGCAGCGTCCAATAATTGCCCAACGCCCCCGCCAGCCGCAGACCCATTTCCGGGTCCGCCGCGCAGGCGGCGAGTGCCGTCCGGAGGTTATCGCTGTCGGCATCCAGGACCGTCACTGCCTGCCCCTGTTTGGAGCTTTTCCAGAGCGGCAGCAGACTCTCAGAGAGGTCTGTGAAATAAGCGGCGTGACGGCGGGCCACAGCCTCCGACTGCTCGGCGTCGAGCTGTTCGGCGGCAAACTCGCGCAGGGTTTCGAGCAAGCGGAAGCGCATTTCCGTCCCGATCTCTTCGACGATGATCAGTGACCGCTCCCGAAGCTGTGTCAGCAGCTCGACGGCCTGCGCTTCTTCGCAAACCGCTTGGGCTGAGTCTACGGTGAAACCGCCGCGAAAGACTGAAAGCTGCGCGAAGAAAGTCTGCAAATTCGGCGGCAGCAGATCGTAGCTCCAGGCGATCGCCGCCCAGAGCGACCGGTGGCGGCCCGTCTTGTCCCCGCGCCGACTGGTCAGAAGATCGAAGCGGTGCTCCAGCCGTTCCAGCATCTGCGCGGGCGACAGTGCCGGAGCACGCGCGGCGATCAGCTCGATGGCCAGCGGAATGCCCTCCATCTTGTGACACAGCTCCGCCACGGCGGCGGCGTTGGTCGCAGTCAGCTGGAAATCCGGGCGGGCAGCCTGCGCCCGGTTCACGAAAAGCTGCGCACTGGCCGCCCGGCTGATTTCGGCGGCGGTACCACCCCGCTCCGGCAGAGGCAGGGGCGGCACGGGGTATTCGCACTCACCGGACAGAGCCAGCCGTCGCCGGGAGGTCACCAGACAGACAAGGTCAGGCAGCCGGGTCAGCAGGGACAGCACTTGCGGTGCGCCGCCTTCCACAAGATGCTCGAAGTTGTCCAGCACCAGCAGGGCCGGAGGCTGCCCGGACAGGAACGTCACAATCCGCTCCAGCGGCTCCCCCTCCACTGCGGAGGCAAGACCAAGACCCTCCGAGATCGCTTCGAACAGAAAGTGGGACGCCGCCAGGTCGGACAGCGGCACAAAGTAAAGCCGTCCGGGGAAGCCCTCCGCAAAACGCCGCGCCGCCTCCGCCGCCAGACGCGTTTTTCCTGTACCGCCCGGCCCGGTCAGTGTCAGCAGTCGCATCCCGGGCGACTGCAGGTTCTCGATGATTTCTAAAAGCTGCGGTTCCCGGCCAAAAAGGCGGGTGAACTGCAGCGGAAATCCATGCAGCGCAGAAGCAGCACGTGAAGCAGGGACAGACGAATGCACTTCTTCCGGCCAGGTCATCATCGGAGCCGGTGGCATGGCCTGAAGCCGCTCATCCGCCTCCTCTGCGAGGGTGCACAGCCGCTCCCGCTCCTCGATAATCCACTCGTCGTAGAAGCCCGGCAGCAGCTCACCGGTGTAGAGGGTCCGCGCCTCTTCCAGAGCCGCACGCCTCGCCTGATGGTCCGGAGCCTGGGCGGCAGCTTTCAGAGCCGCTTCAAACGCCGTCACATCGCTGCGGCAAGCGGGGGAGTTGAGTCGAATGCTGCTGCGGTCCGCGATCAAAACGCTGCCGGTCAGCACATCGGGCGGCTCCAGCTGGCGGCGCAGCGACGCCAGGGCGACTCGCAGATTGAGCCGTCCGGAGTCGATGTCGCTGTCGGGCCAGAGGAGATCGATCAGCTCTTCGCGGGGATGTGTCCGATGCGGAAATAGTGCCAACCGGGTCAGCAGAGCGGCGGCACGGGATGTGGAGAAGCGTGTGATCGTTTGATCGCCGCGTTTCGCACTGAGGGTGCCGAGAAGTTGAAAATGCCAGGGGTCATTCATAGCGGGTACATGCTCATGAGATGCGTTTTGTCTTTGCTTTACTGAAGAGCAAGAATCGTGCCAAGTTTCGCACTTTTCTTACCGCCAAGTCGCTAACCTCAGAATTGTACCAGTTTTTTCCGGTCATCACCAAAAAATATTTTCATTTAACGCTGTTTTAACGGTAGACGTGTATTCTTTAGTCGCACAGGACGCAGTTTTATCCTCCCTGCCCCATCTTTCATCGTCGCTCCGCCTAAGCGCGGGCATTCGCCAGGAGAAATAATCATGTCACGTGTCGCAATTTTCCCGCTTCGAGGCGCCCCGACGCCCCGAAAGCGCTTCGCCGGCCTCGGCCTCGCCGCCGGCCTGATTTCATTAGGACTCGCTTTCGGCCCCTCCGCCCGTGCTTCCACTTACACCTGGGACGGCACGACCAATGATTGGTTCGCCTCAGCGACACACTGGGGTTCCGCGAATCCCGGCACGTTCCCCGGCTCAGGGGACGACGCCGTCAACAACTCCGCCGCCGCCATGACCTTGGGCGCCAGCACCACCATCCAGAGCTTCTTCAGCAATGGTGCCTTCAGCCTCAATGCCGGGACATTCGCCGGCTCCCTGGCAAACGCGGCCGGGACAATTCAGGTCAATAATCTCTTCACCCTCAACGGCGGCCAGATCAGCAACTTCACGGTTAAGCAGGGCACCGGCGGCTCGATCGTCGTCACCGGCAGCGGCGGTAACGACTTGATCAACAGCGTCGTCAACTCAAGTATCGATATGAGCACGAACGCCAGCGCATTCCTGCGGGTTCAAGGTACCACGACGGTAAATGGGGCTATCACTCTGGCAACAACCGGTAACGGTCTGAACATCTACACTGGCAGCGATAATCTGGTGTTAGGCACCACCGGCAGCCTCACCGGCTTCGGCGACATCTTCCAGTCGGGTGGCGGGGCAACGCTTACCAACAACGGAACCGTCAACGCAAATTCTAATGGCAAGACACTCAATCAGGTCGTCACTAACTTCGTCAACACCGGAACGGCAAAAGCTACGAATGGTGGAATACTGGCACTCAACAATACTTTGACCAATAATGGTGCATTGCTTGCTGATGGAACGGGGAGTATCATTTCGCTTGTGGGTACGCTCACCAGCGGTGCAGGCAATACGATCACCGCCACAAATGGCGGTCAGGTACAGGTGAATGGGGCCAATCTGCTGGGGACAGTCAATACCGATGCCGCCACCGCGCTTGTCTTGAATAATAGCGGCAACAACGACCTGGACAATACAGTCGTCAACGGCAACCTGGACCTGAGCACCAACGCCGATGCTTTCCTGCGGGTTCAGCACAATACCATCGTCAACGGCAACATCACCCTGGCAACCACCAGCAACGGCCTCAACATCTACACCACTGACAGCAGTCTCACCCTCAACGGAACGCTCTCCGGCTTCGGCAACGTTTTCCAGTCAGGCGGCGGGGCAACGCTCACCAACAACGGAACCGTCAATGCCAACACCAACGGCAAGACAATCACGCTTAACATCAGTAACACGAACAACGCTGGGACCCTGGAGGCGACCAGCGGAGGCATTCTAAACTTCAACAGCGCGACCACCACGAATACCAACAAAATCATTGCCGCAAGTGGCGGCGTGGTCAACCTGACAGGAACACTCAACAATAACACCGGCAACACAATCAATAGTACGGGCGGCACCATCAACGTCACCGGCACTACCCTGCTGGGGACCATCAACGGGGTCGGGGCGAGTAAACTCATCTTCGACAACAACGGTGGTAACAACCTCATCAGCACAACGGCAAATATCAACCTGGATTTGAGCACTAATGCCGATGCCTTTCTGGAGGTTCAGCACAATACCATCGTCAACGGCAACATCACCCTGGCAACCACCAGCAACGGCCTCAACATCTACACCACTGACAGCAGCCTCACCCTCAACGGAACGCTCTCCGGCTTCGGCAACGTT
>JANXNV010000063.1 GCA_025353925.1 Armatimonadota bacterium | reverse complement strand
GGCGCACTGGCCCAGGGCTATCTCACTACCGGACTTGGGGCCAGCAATTACTCCTCGCGCTCCTCGGACTCGCTCAGCGGCACCAAATATTCGGAGAAGGACACTCCCGGTCAGAGTTTCAGCATTACCCCAGCCACTCGTACTGAGGCGAAGGTCAATTCGATTGGAAACGCTCAGTGCGGCAATGCCACTGCCAGTCTCAGCTACAGTGCCTCGGCAATTCCCGTTACCGTAGGTCTCATCGGCACCAAGCTGGATGCCAGCCAGAAGGACAACATTCTTGTGGGTCAAGGCTGCAAGTCGCAGCTGGACGGCATTCCCACCAACCTTCTGGGCAGTACGACTTATTACTGGACCGTCACCGGTAACACGTTCCAGTCCTGGACAATCAGCGCGGACTCGACCCGTGCTACCTTGGTCGGTGATTATTACGTCGGGCGCCCTTACGACCCTACGGAACATTGGTATTGGAGCGATAAAACCGGCCCCCAGACTGTAACCTGCAAGGCGACGGTGACGCCGCCGACCGGTCAAGGTGCTCCCTTCGCAATCACCGCGACCAAAACCGTTGGCCTCATCGTACCGCTGGTGACTGAAAATGCGACTACAGGGCGTGTGCAAATTAACAACTTGTCTCAACCCATCTATGGTGCAGGCTATTGGCTTTACGCGGGCGGCAACGCCAACCAACCGTATGGGATTGTATACACCACCCAAGTGAATACGCCGGCTCCGTTTTCCGCCGGAGTGTGGAATATGGTTCAACTTGTCACCCCAGGGACGTGGTACACACCAAAGGGGCAAGTGGAGAAAGCCAGCCCCGGAAATGGAGCGCAAGGTCTTGATACGCGTTACCCTTTCTATCCTTCAAGCAGTTCTACATATCCTACCGGCGTCCCAGCTAACAACCTTATGGCGCAGCCATATGATGGTCCTGGAGTGGGAAGCTTAGTGGATACTAACGTGAGATACCGCGTCTCGGACAATTACAGCACGTATGTAATGTTCTTACCTTCCGGCGGTGACACCCAGTGGGTTCCATTGTGGGATATAGGGTGGAACTGGAACGGTGACGATGCGATACCGGGCATAAGTTGGACTAATTGGAGCAATGCCACCGATGCGGGTATTGTCAGGGTCGGCAGCACCATCAGTACAATCAACCATCCGACGTGGAATACCATAATCCACTGACCATTTAGAGAAAGACATAAACATGAAGAAAGCTAGTATTTACGCGGCAATTTTCGCGCTATCGTGTACATTACCCGTGACAGCACAAGTGATTCACAGAGTAAGTGCATCCGGGGAACTTCCATCTGATTCGCTTTCCATCCGAGAAGTTGCTCTTGTCTCTTCTGGGGAGTCATTGCTGAGCGCTGGCAATTTTCCGGCGGCTGAAGAGGACTTTCGTTCTGCAATGGCTGTCTCGGCTATGCGAGTGCCAGGCTTTGACATTTCCGCAGAACGTGGCTTGGCGGAAACACTGGCTGCAATGGGAAAAACAGAGGAGGCGTTTCAACTATATCGAACGATCATTTATGCTTACCCTCGCAGTACTAGTAGCGTAGCACAGGAGTCGCGTTCGCTCATGCGTTTTGCGCTGCTGTTGAGCCAGACTGGACAATGGGCAGAAGCCGTTTCTCTGTATAACAAAGCATTGTCAAACACGACGTATGGCGATGCTCCAAAATTAGATATGCGTTTTGATCAGCAAGTTCCAATGCCTCAACATCTCCAAGCATTAGCCCATGTTGCTTGCGGTATGGAATTTAGTGGACATGGGCAAAACATAGCAGCGTTAAAAGAATTTGCTTCTGGACATCGAATCGCACCAGACTCGCCGCTGACAAACTATTATTACGGCCAGGGCTGGCAGAAATTAAGCCCCACCGAGCGGGCACAGTTCGGCACGGCCCAGCAGGCCAGAGCCGCGCTCCAAAAAGCAGTGAAGCTGGGTAAAGGCGACGTGAAGCTGGCGGCGGCGAAAGCTCTCAAGAGCTTCTCCTAACATACACATGCGACGCCTAAAGACGCCTGGTCTCGGAAGAGACCGGGCATAAGTTGGGCTACTTGGAACAATGCGACTGACTCGTCTGTGGCTTGTTTCGTCTGCGGCTTGTTTCGTCTGCCTCTTGTCAGGCTTCGGGGACGCACTCTGTGCTGGTGAGCAACCCCACGGCTCAGACCAGCATCACCATGACTGCGGTCTCGGGCAGCGCGTCTTCGAGTGAGAGCGGCCCTAGCCCGGGCGGTTACGGTAGTGTTGGCGTCAGCGTCGTCCCCTCCGTAATCACCGTCAGCCTCAGCGGCACGACCCTCGACGCCAGTGGCAATGACAACATTCTCGTGGGTCAAGGCTGCAAGTCGCAGCTGGACGGCATTCCCACCAACCTTCTGGGCAGTACGACTTATTACTGGACTGTCACCGGCACCACGTTCCAGTCCTGGACAGTCAGCGCGGACTCGACCCGTGCTACCTTGGTCGGTGATTATTACGTCGGGCGCCCTTACGACCCTACGGAACATTAGTATTGGAAAAGGGGATTAGAATGAAATTAATTGGGAAAACCGAAGGCAAAATAGGGATTCAACTAATGGCAACACTGTCCCTACTACAAACAGTACAACTTGTCCACGCACAAGTGAGTCAGGACAAGCCCTTTGTATTTTCACCGAAAGTCGAGGGAGCATTCAACCAAGCAGCGCAATTGGACTATGGCGCTGCGGTTTCTTTTCATGCAGGCAGATTTGCAGAAGCGGAAGCTACGGAGCGTCAATCTATCGCTCTTTGTCCATTCAACTCTGGTGTCTCTGAGGAAATACTGGCAGCAGCTTTAGACAAGCAAGGTAAATATCAGGAAGCTCTGCAAGTTTACCGGACACAAATAGTAGAGAGTAAGGAAGGGCCACAGGGGCAGCCGCGCATTTTGCTGCCCTACTCACAATTGCTCTTGAAATCAGGTCAATGGAAAGCCGCTCTTGCCGCTTACAATAATTCGCTTCCACGTCTTCCGGATGTCGGATCTCACCCAGAAATACCAACAATCCACGACAAAGAGATCATGCGTGCAAATAGTCATTTCTCATCTGATGTGCCGGATTTTGCGACACTAGCAGTAGCGATTCATGTTGCCTATGGAATGGTTTACAGTAGCCAGTCGAACTGGGCAGATCAGTCACAGGACACAGAGTCAATGTCAGAGTACCAGAAAGCACTGCAACTTTCTCCGGACTCACCGTTGACCAACTACTACTACGGCCAAGGCTGGCAGAAATTAAGTCCCGCCGAGCGCAAACAGTTCGGCACGGCCCAGCAGGCGAAAGCTGCGCTCCAAAAAGCAGTGAAGCTGGGTAAAGGCGACGTGAAGCTGGCGGCGGCGAAAGCTCTCAAGAGCTTCTCCTAGCATACACATGCGACACCTAAAGACGCCTGGTCTCGGAAGAGACCGGGCATAAGTTGGACTACTTGGAACAATGCGACTGACTCGTCTGCGGCTTGTTTCGTCCGCGTCTTGTCAGGCTTCGGGGACGCACTCTGTGCTGGTGAGTAACCCCACGGCTCAGACCAGGAACACAATGGCTCCGACTCAGCAGGAGCGATTAGCCCGAGCGGCACAACCGATTTTATTGGAGGCAATGCATTCCCCTACTGGGGAAACTTAGACATTGAGAAGCCTTTCTCAGGAGAATGAATATTCCGCTTCGGCGTTTGATTCGTGAAATATCGGGAAGGGAAAAGGAAAGTTCATGAAAATTAACAAAAAAATGCTGGTGTACGGTGTGGGTTTAGCGTTTTTACTAAACGCGAGTTGTACGATGGCCGAGCCATGGGTTCAGGTTCTTCCGGGCAGTAGCCGTCTTCCCATCTCTTCACAGATGAGAATGGTATCCATGCAGGCCGACCAATTGAATAAGGAGGCCGCGATTGCACTACATGCTGGGAGGTATGCAGAAGCAGAAAGTGATATTCGCCAGTCTATTGCTCTTTGGCCGATAGGTTCTGGAGTATCGTATGAAATACTCGCGCAGTCATTAGAAGCACAAGGCAGGGACCAAGAGGCATTACAAATCTGCAAAAAGATAGTTGTGGATAGAAGAGGTAGGCAGTTGCGTGATTTGTTACCATATTCGTGGCTACTGCTGAACTCCGGGCAATGGGCGGAGGCGGTAACTGTCTACAATCAGGCCCTACCCATGCTTGGTCAGGAGGAGTTAGAGCGGGACAGCAGCCATTTCTCACCGGACGTACCGAACCCGACGGCTTTGGCAGTCGCTATTCATCTGGAACGGGGTCGGATTTACAGCACCAATTGCGACTGGGCCGGAGAGACGCAGAACACGGAGGCGATGGTGGAGTATGGCAAAGCGTTACAGATTGCGCCGAATTATGGCCTTGCGAACTACTACTACGGTCAGGGCTGGCAGAAGTTAAGCCCCGCCGAGCGCAAACAGTTCGGCACCGCCCAGCAGGCGAAAGCCGCGCTCCAAAAGGCGGTCAAGCTGGGCAAGGGCGACGTGAAGCTGGCGGCGGCAAAGGCTCTGAAGAGCTTTTCTTAGCTCCTCGCTGCCCTCGGCACTGCGCCCGGTCTCCTTCGAGACTGGGCATAAGTTGGGCTACTAGGAACAATGCGACTGACTCGTCTGCCTCTTGTTTCGTCTGCGGCTTGTTTCGTCTGCCTCTTGTCAGGCTTCGGGGACGCACTCTGTGCTGGTGAGTAACCCCACGGCTCAGACCAGCCGCACGATGACTGCGGTCTCGGGCAGCGCGTCTTCGAGTGTGAGCGGCCCTAGCCCGGGCGGTTACGGTAGTATTGGCGTCAGCGTCGTCCCCTCCGTAATCACCGTCAGCCTCAGCGGCACGACCCTCGACGCCAGTGGCAATGACAACATTCTCGTGGGCCAAGGCTGCAAGTCGCAGCTGGACGGCATTCCCACTAACCTTCTGGGCAATACGACTTATTACTGGACTGTCACCGGTAACACGTTCCAGTCCTGGACAGTCAGCGCGGACTCGACCCGTGCTACCTTGGTCGGTGATTATTACGTCGGGCGCCCTTACGACCCTACGGAACATTAGTATTGGAAAAGGGGATTAGAAT
>JANXNV010000053.1 GCA_025353925.1 Armatimonadota bacterium | reverse complement strand
GACTGGGAGATGACTGTGGTCGGGCTGGCGTCGGGCCGGATCGAGAAGTTCACGGCGGCGGACATGGGCAGGCTGACGGCAGAGTTCGGCGGACGCCAGGATCAGGTGACGCGGCTGGTGTGCGTGGAAGGCTGGAGCCAGATCGCGGGGTGGGGGGGGCTTCGCTTTGCGGACTTCCTTCAAAAATACCCGCCCATAGCCGGGGCGAAGTGGGCACGGCTGGATTCGTCCGTCAATCTCGACAGCGACGGCAACTCTGACCCGTACTATGTCTCAATCGACCTGGAGACTGCCCGGCATCCGCAAGTGCTGCTGGCAACGCACCAGAACGACGAGCATCGGCAAATGGTGCCGCTGACAGTCGAGCATGGGGCACCCCTGCGCCTTATAGTGCCGATGAAGCTGGGTCTGAAGAACATCAAAGCGATCACAAAGATCAGCTATTTGACCCAGGAGCCGAAAGACTATTGGAGCGACGAAGGCCGTGGCTATTCGCGGTATGACGGGCTGTAAATCACCCCCTTGACACCCCCCATATCCCCATGCTATACTTCTCGTAAAGCACTTTGTTTCGTAAAGTGTCAATGAGGGAGATTTCTTTATGCCCGCCCTGCTTGCGCCACTTGAGGAAGCCCGCGAGAATTTACGCGTCATTCGGCAGACCATGGAGCGTTCGACTCAGTACTCAACACTCTCGGGTCTCTCCGGAGTCCTGATCGGGCTGACCGCCATCGCCGGCGTGTTCGCCACTCATGAAATCCTCCAGCGAGCACTTTTTTCCCACCAATTCATTCAAACAACTTACCCACCACTGGGTCTCCTCTGGCTGACCGTGCTGCTGATGGCGGTCGGAATCGAATTCGCCTGCAACAAGCGGCGTGCGGCGCGGATCGGTAAGAAGGTGACCTCCCCGCTGGGGGCGCATATCATCGTTGCCGCCCTGCCGTCGTTTCTGGCGGCTGCGGTGCTGACGGTCTTCTTCACTCTGCACGATATGGTCCCGTCGGTCTGGGGGATCTGGATGCTTTGCTACGGGCTGGCGATCTGCGCGGTGGGTCTCTTTTCCGTGCGGCCGGTCACGTATCTCGGCGCGGCATTTGTGCTGGCCGGGTCGGTGACTCTTCTTCTGCCGGTTGCCCTGCACCTGCCGATGATGGCGGTGACCTTCGGCGGGTTCCATATTGTTTACGGCGTCCTTATGGCGCGGAAGCACGGGTGGTGAGTTTATGGCTGTCGCACTCGCAGGATACGCGGCACTGGTGGAATCGCTGGACTCGCTGGATGAGGTCATCCACCAGAAGGTCCGGCTGGGCATCATGTCGGCACTCATGGCTCGGGGCGAGACCGACTTTCGCTTCCTGAAAGACACACTGGGGGTAACCGACGGCAACCTGTCGATTCACCTGTCCAAGCTCGAAGACGCGGGCTATGTGGTCAGCGCGAAAGAGTTTGTCCGCAAAAAGCCGCACACGACGTACGCGCCGACCGAGTCGGGCCGGTCGGCATTCCATGCGTACTTAGGGGCGTTGGAGCGGATCGTCCAGTCCGCGGGGCAGAGCTGAACTTATGCGCCCCTCACCCTTTGTTCTGTGGAATTTGTTTCTGGCGGTCGTCCCTGTGGGCCTGGCCTTTCTGATTGCCCGGGGTGTCCGCCGGGACCGGCTGAAGGGCGGCGTGGTGCGCTGGATTCTCTGGGTGCCGCTGGCGGCGGTCTGGCTGCTGTTCCTGCCAAACTCCTGTTACCTGCTGACCGAATGGCGGCATTATCTGGACACACTGACCGGCGGGCCGCTTTATGCGCAGGCACTTAAGGGCGGCGATGCGCGGTTTGACTTTTTCGTGATCACGGGCTTCTATTTCTTCTACAGCGGGGCGGGCCTGCTGGCGTTCTTCCTGGCGGTCTGGCCGCTGGACCGGCTGACCCGGCCCCGCTTGGGCCGATTGGGGTCTTTGCTGCGTCCCCTGATTTTCCCGCTGTGCGGGCTGGGGGTCTATCTGGGCCTGATGCGGGGCCGGTTCAACTCCTGGGATCTGGTGAATATCCATCGCCTGACCGATCTGCTGGCGACGGCTTCGCAGGTGTTCCAGCGTCCGCACCTGCTCTTTCTGATCCTGGTTTTCGGAGCCGCGCTCTGGCTGCTCTATATTCTGTTCGACATCTGGATGGACGGCCTCGCGTGGCGTCTGTCCCATCGCAATCATCACCTTCGCGAGAAAGACCCGTCCCATGCTGCTTCATGATGTGACTCTGTACCGAAAAATGCTTCGCCGCCTCTCACTCGCCGAGCTTCTCGCCCTCTACGAGCGCACGGTATGCCTCTACGCCCCGCTGGCGCAGGCGGTGGCCGACGAGATGGATTCCCGCCTGGCGAGTGCCTAAAACTCTTTGGGAACTTTTTGGGGCTGAACGTCGTCGCACAAAGATACAAAGGACGCATTTGCCTGCGCCCCATTCCGGCCCTGGAAAGTAGGCTTTGACATGAAACGCGCTCCTCATTCTAATCTTCGTTCCGCTTCTTTGCCGCTGATCGCACTTGCGGCCCTCATTTCCGCTCCGCAGACGGCCTCGGCCCAGGCGGTCGGCGGGTATATGCGCGGCGGTGGAAACACTGCCCCGGCACAGAACACGCAAAACCAGCCCCGCGCCGTCCAGCCCCAGCAGGTGCAGCAGCCTCAGCAGCAGCCGCCGCGTTACGAGCAGCCGCAGGAGCCAAGGCAGCATTCGCCGATGCGCTCGGGTGCGATCTCGAATGAGCGGCCCAGCAATACTGAGCGGCCCAGAAACGAAGAGCGGCCCAGAAACGAAGAGCGGCCTAGCAACCAGGTCGAGCCGGTGTATCCCACCCGCATCGACACCCCGCCGAGCTACTCACGCGGGCCGGTGGTGAATGTCCCCGATGCAGCCGCCTACCCTTCGCGCTCGGGCAGCCGCTATCAGGGGCAGCCGAACTATAACCAGCCCAACACGGATTTGTCCTATAACCCGACGCGGCTTGTGGCCCCGGTTGGTCCGGCCAACGGCTTTTTCAACAACTCCACGCCGCCGGTCGGTCCCGCAAACGGCTACGGCAATAACAGCTATTCCAATAACGGCTACTCGAACGGCCCGGTACGGATTACCACCCCGCAGGGACCGCAGTATTTCTCGCGTCACCACAATCATGACAATTACGAGAACAACTACGTCTACAACACGGTGATCAATCCCTCGCCGGTGTACCTCGGTGCCCCGACGCTTCTTGGCGGCTACTACTACGGCAATTACTGCGACAACTATGTGCAGAATTACACCTATCCGTCGGTCTACAGCACCTATTACGGGTTCCCGCGCTTTTTGTTTAACCCGACGGTCGTAGTGGTCAGCCAGCCGTACTGCCCGATCTACACGACTTCGTATCTGCCGTTCTATCCGCCGCTGTACCCGGTGACTTATAACGAAAACAACTACTATTTCACCAACGAGGAGCGCACACGTGACTTCGAAGCGGGCGGCGACCGGGCGAAGGAAGCTATTCGCAACGCCTACCCTGCGGACTCGTACCAGGCCGCGTTTGCCGACATCGCCCGGGGCTGGTCGGACAGCGACATCAAGCTGATTCGCCGCCATACCCGTGATACGGACACTCGCCTGAGCGTCTTTCTGAACAAGAAGTATTCCTACTCCATTGCCTCGAGCGACTTCCTGCAGATCACCCGGGATGCTTTGGACCGCCTGAACACGGTGTCGTTTGACTTTACACGCCTCCGCAAAGCCAAAAACGGCGACGTGACCGCGTTCGGCAAGCACGTCTACCGCGTGTCCGATACCTCGACCCGAAGCGGGGCCGACGGCGACACGGTGCCTTTCGACTCGAACGGCTCGGATACTGCGAGCGGCTCCCCCTACAGCCAGTCCAGCGACCCGGCCTCGGGCGAGAAGAAGACGGTGTACGTTTCCTACACCCTGCGCCATAAAGACGACAAGTGGTACATCATTGCCGTGGACTCGTCGGAGCATTCACTGACGGCTTCGGAGTAGGCAGAAAATCAAGACAGTTTGGAAAGGAGCCTGGCAATAACTGCCAGGCTCCTCGTTTCGGGAACTTTCCCCCACGCTTTCCTCGTCAAAGACCCTGTATTACCCCGTTCGAGGAGGACACCCCGTTTGACCTTAATTCCCACCCTGCGGCATCAATCCGTCAGGCTACAATCGTGCACGATGTTTGCGTGTGCCGGTCTTTTTGCGCTTGGCTCCCTGCCGACTTCCGTGTCGGCTGCTCCCATACGTCGGCGTGCCGCGAAGACGCGTGCGGCGAAGAAGACAGTTGTGTCGACACCGCTGACTCCCGCGCTCACCGGGAAGTCGGCGACACCCGTTCAGACCCTGCTGGTTCGCTCCGATCTGCCCGCCCTGGGGACGAATAATGCCGTGCGGCTTTGGGTGCGCGGCGACGGCAGCGGGGCGGACCTGCGGGTCCGTGTTTTGGCTCCCTCACGGGCAGCTTCTCCGGCTTCCGAAGCCCTGCCGCGCGACGCCTGGATTTCGTCCCCGGTTCCAGTCACCTTCAAGGGCTGGCGGGAAATCGTTTTGCCGCAAAGCAAGTTCACGCTGCGGGCCGCCGCGCCGCTACCCGCCAGTCTTGATCTGGCTTTGCCCGCCGATGCACAGCCGGTCGAGGCAGCGCAAACCCCGGCAGCAGCTCCGGAATGGGCGGCGGCGACCGGGCTGGCTCTGGACGTTTCGACTTCCAGGCAGACCATGCTCGTGGTCGATGACATTGCCTGGGTCACCCTCGACGACGCGGGGAAGGGCACGGCGACGACTCAGGTAACGGATTTCGAGACCGGCAATGTTGGTGCCTGGAAGCCGGTAGGGGATGCATCGGAAAACGCGGCTTTGGCTTATGGAGTCACCACCCAGGCGGGGATGGTGCATGGCGGGCGCGTTGCCTTCCGCTTCACCGTGACCCCGCCGGGCCTCGCACGTCAGGCCGCCTACGCGGCAGGACGTCAGGCGATGACCTCTTCCGGTAAGCCTTACCTGTTCTGGACCCCGGCCACGCTGTTCGAGCCGATTCTGCCGACTTCTCTGCCACCGCTGGCCGGGACCAGCAACCAGATCACTCTGACCGCCTGCGCGGAGCAGACCCAGGCCGCCAGCTTCTGCCTGTATTCGCCGAAGGCACTCAGCAACGTGATCGTCTCGCTGCCGTCGGATTTGCAGGGCATCGGTAACACGATTCCCAGCGCGAAAGTCGAGATTCATGTCGTGAAAGTCCTGGCGCAGAGCGGCTCCGGCTCCCTGCGCGACCCGGACACCGCCGGGCTGGTCCCGTCAGTTCTGGTCAAAGATGACCGCACGGTGCTGTCCGGTCCGGCCCCGGCGATCCGGCTGACTGGTCCCGCTGTCTGCGACATCCCCGCGGATACGGCCAAGCAGTTCTGGATCACGGTTACCGTGCCGCGCAATACGCCTTCGAACAACTACATCGGCAAAGTGCTCGTCTCCGGGAAGGGCCTCGCGCCCTTTAGTATCCGCATGGTGCTCAGCGTTCTGCCCCTGCGCCTTTTGGCTCCCGCCAAGCAGTACGGGATCGATCTGCGCTCCCGATTGGACCCTGCCCCGGTGACCCTGCCCTCGGCGGATGGCCGTCAGCTCGTCACCGACTTCGTCTCTAAAGACGTTCTCGATGCCCAGCTGGCCGACATCGCCGCGCATGGCTTCACCATCGCAAGTTTGTATGACTCGTCGCCAACTCTCTGGGATGCCCTAGCCGAATACAAAGCCTACGGCCTGGGAACACCCTATAACCTTTACAAAGGCGATGCCGATCCGAAGGAGATCGAAGCGGGTCGTGCCTCCCATGGCAGCCCCGCCCTGACCTATTACAGCGATCCGACCCCGCATGAGGCGGCGTCGGCCCAGATGTCGGCACGGACCAATGCCGGTCTGCCCAGCACGAGCTATATCCCACATCAGGCGGATTATGACGCACTGCAGGCCGACCTAGATACGGTCGTTTACAGCCGCGACGCCGAGTATTCCCAGCAGCTTCTGCGCACTAAAGGCACCCGCGTCTCCACCAAGCGCGACTGGTGGTACTGGCCCGCGTCGGCGGAAGACCCGACCATCAACCGCGCCGACTCCGGGTTCCTGCTCTGGCGGTCCAATCTCTACGGGGCCTTCCTTCCCGATTATCAGACTCCGTTCGGTGCCGACCCCTACGACGAAAACTGCGCCGGTGCCTGCCCGTCGAAGGCCGCCTACCGCCCCCTGATGCTGACCTACCCGGTCAAAGGCGGCGTCCTCGACACCCTGCAATGGGAGGCCTGCCGGGAGGGCATCAATGATGTCCGCTACCTAACCACGATGTACGCCGCCCTGCGCGAGTGCAAAGATGCCCATATCGCCAAACCCCTCGTGACCCAGGCCGAAACCTACGTCAAAACGTTCCTGGATAAGCCACTGGCAAACCTCCCCGGCGACCAGTACGACACGTTCCGCCAACAAGTCGCCAACTATGCCATGCTTCTCCGAAAGAGTGTGGACACCTATAACAAGGCCCACAGCCTCCCGTAACTCGAATCGCTGAACACAAAAGCCGCCCGGTCTTCTGAACAGAGGACCGGGCGGCTTTTGTGCTATAGTGAGCTATCTCAAGTTATTGGAAGGAGAAAACCGTGATGGCCCAACAGGCAAAGCGCAGAACAAATCCATTACTCGCCCCAATGATTGAGAAATACGGAGATCGCAAGCACTTTCCCAATGATGCTTTAATTCATTCTATAGTGCGTTTTGGCACAGTCGAAGAATTGGAATTACTAGTCGCCTCCGGTGCAAATATCAATGCTATCGGAGACTTGGGCTATACGCCCCTGCATTATGCAGTCTTTATGAGGCGTTTGGATATGGCCGAGAAGTTAGCCGCACTCGGTGCTGACCCAACTATACGAAACGAGTTCGGTGATACACCTAGAGATATTGCTGAGACTGCTGAAGAATTGGGGCATATAAATGTCTTCAATTTGCCACCTAAAGCTGACCATTCATCTAATGAGACGAAATAAGAATCAGAGGGACGTTGATAAGGATCCCTTCACGAAGCCTACGACGTAAATGGCAGCAGGTGCGGGTACTGGATTGAATCCCTGTTATGA
>JANXNV010000025.1 GCA_025353925.1 Armatimonadota bacterium | reverse complement strand
AGCCCCGTCGCCACCAGGCAGATGCCGCCGCCGGTCCCGCGCACGATCTGGCCGTTATTGAACATCAGGCCGTCCTGATAGCCCCGGTTCACGGTCCGCTCTCCGACCTGATCATTGAACGAAAACACGGCACCGGGCGCGATCACGGCATTGTCCACCGCCCCCGCCGAAAGCAGGATGTTCGTGCGCTCCGCCGGGTCGCTGCGCAGCGGGATGTCGAATGACCCTAGGGCAGCAATGTCAAAAACGTGCCCCCAGTCGGTCATCCAGAGGCTGGGGTCGAATGCCCGGCTCCAGAGCAAGCCGCTGCCGAGAGAGGCTTTCGCTGTCGGGGTCACCCCCGGCGGCAAAGACGACACGGGGGCCGTCAGCGCGTTTTGCGGAAGCGAAAGAAGCATCCCGAGCGGAGCGGGCCGCAGAAGCGGCGCGATCTGCGGCAATGCGCGGGCCGGCACCTGTGCCAGCAGCAGGGCGGCGATGCCCGGCAGAAAGAGCATAAGATTGGTTCGCGAAATTTTCATGATTTTCCCAGTGAAACTACCCGTTTCCCCTGTCAGTCCTACCTGTTTGCAGTCATTATCGGCATTTTGGCGTGGCTTGTGCATTGTGTTCTTCCGTCAGCACAATTTTATTTCACAAGTTTTAAGGAGCAGTAAGATGTCAATTTTTTCCAAAACTTCAGTCGGGCTGACGGCAGCCGCACTCATCGTCATTCTCGGCGGGGCGAAGGGCGCCTCGGCCCAGACATTTTCGTTCTCCGGCGCTTTGCCGGGTTCGCAGGTCGTGACGGTCAGCAGCGACGGCGGCATTTCTTACGAGAACGCTTACGCCGGTCGATACCATGGAATCCTGGCAGGCGATCCGATCAATATCTTCTGCGTGGACATTACCCACTCCATTCACACGAATGACACTTACACGGCCAATACACAGTATCACATTACCGATGCAAAAGGTTCCCTCTCCGGCAATTACTACGCGGGCGGTCTGGCCTCGGCCATCACGACCAACGACCTCGGGTCGGTGACCGTGACAAGTATCGAAGCCTCCCATCGCGCCAGCCAGGTGGCGTGGCTTGCGGACAATTATCTGAATGCGAATTCGTTCAGTGGCAGCGGCGACACCGATCTGACTAATAACCTGACGGCAGTTAATCTGAGCATCTGGGACATCGTCCGCGACGGCGGCAATGGCCTGGGTTCCGGCCAGGTCACGGCCAAGAACCTGGGCAGCCTGGGCAACCTCGTCAGCTACTATGAGGCCTTGGCTGGTAACCAGACCACGTACCAGTCCAGCACCGCCATGTGGATCCAAGCTCCGCAGTCCACTTCGGGCGATCACCTTCAGGACTATGTCTATGTGAAAAAGGGAAGCAATTCTGGAACCCCCCAGCCTGTCCCCGAGCCGGGCGTCCCGACAATGATCCTCTGCATGGGCCTCGTCGCCGGTGCTGTGGTGGCTGCCCGCAAACGGCGTATGACGGCTGTCTAGGCGAAAGTCTGAAGGCGGCAGGCCGAGATCGGGCCTGCCGCTTTTTCTGTGCCGCCCGATTAATGCTCCAGTGCAAGCACCAGGCATTTGGCGGAGCCGCCGGCTTTGATAAACTCCGATAGATCCGTCTCGAATACCTCGAAGCCACGCTTCCGCAGGGCCGCCGCTAGCGCGGCGCAGCCGCTGTTGATGACAATCCGGTTCCCGGCGACGACGGCATTGCCGCCGAAACGCAGGGAATCACTTTCGGTGAGAAGTATCCTTTCACCGGGCAGTTTCTCCAAAGCCGCGTTCGCCGCCGCGTCGAAGGCCGCCGGGTAATAGGCCAGCAGGCTCGGCGTCACCGGAATCAAGCACGTATCCAGATGGTACCAGCGGCTGTCGGTCAGGCACAGAGGCAGAACGTCCACCCCCAGCAGCGTTCCGACTTCCCGGCAGGCGGCTTCGTCGGAGCGCTGTCCGAAGCCGGTCAGCAGCAGATCTCCGTAAAAGAGCGCGTCCCCTTCCCCCTCGAAGGCTCCTTCAATAGTCTCCGGCAATGGCCGAATTTGAAAGCCATTGTCCGACATCCATGCCGTGAAGAACGCCACTTCGCCCTGCCGCTCCGCAGGCCGAAAACGCGACGGCACGAAAAGGTCGCCTTTGGTCAGCCCGGCATTCGCCGTGAACACCATATCCGGCAAGCCCGGCTGCGGCTCAATCAACGCGACATCAGCTCCGATTTGCTCCGCAAGAATCGCGTGAAGTGCCGTCCACTGCGCCCGTGCCCGCTGCGGGTCCGGGCCGTTCGCGATCCGCATCCAGGGATTGATTTCGTAGGTGACGTCAAAGTGTTCGGGCGGGCACATAAGCAAACGCATCGGGTGTCTTTCTATGTTGAAACTATTTTGTTAGTTTTTCCAGTTCCGCTTCGAGCTGCTCGATCGTTGGCAGACCGCCCTTTAGCGTGTCGGGAAGGGCTTCGGCCAGACGGTATTCCGCGATACCTAACGGTTTGGCGAGGTCCCGCAGAGCATATTCAACGACGGTTTCGTTTTTAGACTTGCACAGCAATATCCCGATGGTGGGCTGATCACTCGGGTGACGCAGCATATCATCGACTGCCGAAAGATAGAAATTCATCTGCCCCGTATCCCCCGGCGTGAACTTGCCCATCTTGAGGTCTACCACAACATAACAGCGGAGGTGCAAATGGTAGAAGAGAAGGTCGATATAAAAATCATCACCTCCCACCTCCAAATGGTACTGGCTGCCGACAAAAGCAAACCCCGCACCAAGCTCCAAAAGAAATTGGCGAAGGTGACTCAAAAGCCCACCCTCAAGCTCGCGCTCATGGGCGTCGGCACCGAGCGTCAAAAAGTCAAAGTTGTAAGGGTCTTTAAGCAGCTGCTGCGCTAGGTCGGATTGGGGCAGCGGCAAAGTACGCGAGAAGTTGGTGAGTGCCTTTCCCTGACGGGCATACAGGCTGCTCTCAATTTGATGAACCAGAACATTGCGGCTCCAGCCATTTTCTATCGTTTTGCGGACATACCAAAGACGCTGTTCAGCATCGTTTGTGCCATCCAAGATACGCACATTATGGCCCCAGGGAATTTGTCCAACAAGCTGTTGGACAATTGCTTCGTCGGGCCAAGCCTCGGCGAAAGCTCGCATATAAAGCAGGTTTGTGCGAGACAAGCCTTTCATCTCTGGAAATGCGGCCTTCAAATCAGACGCAAGCCGTTCGATGACTTTGGCACCCCAACCCTGCTCTGATTGACGAGCACGGATATCCTGACCAATCTGCCAGTACAGCATGACTAATTCCCGGTTGACCGCCAGGACAGCTTTTACCTGCGCCGTGCGGATACGCTCTTTCAGACCGCGCAGGAACTCATCGTAGCCGTCAAAGGCCAGCGTGTTTTGTGTCATAGTTTTTTTGTCATCGCCCCCGCGTATAAGTCCCCCGGCGGCGGCTCGAAATCTGGTTGCTGACCAAATTTCTCGCTTTGGATTCGTCATCTGACGGGGCTTTCGGCTTCGGCTCTTTGGGCGGCTTCGGGGCTTTCTCCGGGGCATCCAGGAAGGCTGTCTGAACACCTTTCGCCGAGAGGGGCTTCTTTACCTCCGCAACAATCTTCGGCGGCAGGGCCTGAGCCAGCACTTCGACCATTTCCTCCACGACTGTCAGCATGCGGGCGGGCGTGTCGGGAGTCGCGAGAAAAACGACATCGGGCAGGTACTGATGCTGCATATGATGACGGGCCAGTTTACGAATAATCTCCTGAGTCAGATGCGTGCCTGAAAAGCGCACCGCCACGCGGCGTTTCTCGGCGACAATCGCGCTGATACCGATCTCCGCGCAGCGCAGGCGCAGGCGCAGCAGAGAAAGCAGGTTCCAAACCGGGCGCGGCGGGTCGCCGTAACGGTCCTCGAACTCTTCCTGGATACGCTGGACATCCTCCGCTTTGCGTACCGCAGTCAGCTTCTTGTACATCAAGATGCGCTCGGCTTCACTCGGAATATACAAGCCGGGGATGAGCGCATCCAGGGGCAGACTGACATTCGGCAGCTCGAAGTCGCCCTCGCTCGGCTCGCCGCGCATCTCATTGATCGCCTGGGACAGAAGCTGCGTATACAGGTCGAAGCCGACCGTCGAGACGGTGCCCGACTGGGCCGCGCCGAGCAGGTTGCCCGCCCCGCGGATCTCTAAATCTCGCAGCGCGACTTTGTACCCACTGCCCAGGTCGGAGAATTCGCGCAGGGCATTCAGACGCTTCTCGGCCACCTCCGTGAGCTGCTTGTCTTTGCGGTAAAGCAGGTACGCATACCCCTGACGACGGGAGCGGCCGACCCGGCCCCGGAGCTGGTAGAGCTGGGCCAATCCCAGCCGGTCGGCATTATCCACGACGATCGTGTTGACATTCGGGATGTCCAGGCCGCTTTCGACGATGGTCGTGCAGACCAGCACATCGAAAGCGCGGTCTTCGAAGCGCAGCATGATGTCTTCGAGATCGTCGGCATGCATCTGGCCGTGCGCGATCTCGCAGCGGGCGGAGGGCACCAGGCGGCGGATCTTTTCGGCGACATGCGAAATGCTTTCGATCCGGTTGTGCAGGAAATAGATCTGGCCGCCCCGGTCCAGCTCACGCAGGATGACCTCGCGCACCAGCTCGTCGTCATATTCTTTGACATAGGTTTTGATCGCCATCCGGCCCTCCGGAGGATCGTCGATCAGCGACATATCTCGGATCCCCGAAAGAGACATATGCAGGGTGCGCGGGATCGGCGTCGCCGTGAGTGTCAGCACATCGACATTCTTCTTCATCTGCTTGATGCGCTCTTTGTGCGTGACCCCAAACCGCTGCTCTTCATCGACTACCAGAAGCCCCAGCTTATGAAATTGGACGTCTTTACTCAGGACTTTGTGCGTTCCGATGACGATATCGACCGTGCCCTCTTCCAGGCCGCGCAGGGTCTGGGTCGCCTCGGCTTTGGAAACGAAGCGCGACAGCATCTCGATCTTGACGGGGTAGGCAGCCAGCCGCTCCCGAAACGTGCCCAGATGCTGCTGGGCCAAAATGGTCGTCGGGCAGAGGACGGCGACCTGACGGCCCGAGTTGACGACTTTGAACGCGCCCCGGATCGCGACTTCCGTCTTGCCGTAGCCGACATCGCCGCAGATCAGCCGGTCCATGGGCTTGTCGTCTTCCAGATCCTTTTTGACGTCTTCAATGGCCGCCATTTGGTCGGGAGTCTCTTCATAGGGAAACGCATCCTCCATCTCCGTCTGCCAGGGCGTATCGGGGGGCAGGGCGTGGCCGGTGGCGGCCTTGCGGGCTGCGTAAAGCTTGATCAGATCGGCGGCCATCTCCTGGACCTGCTTTTTCGCTTTGGAGGTCGCCCGTGCCCAGTCGCCCGTGTGCAGGCGCGTGACGGTCGGCGGGGAATCGGCGGACCCGATGTACTTCTGCACCCGGTCGACTTGATCCGTCGGTACATAGACTTTATCCCCGGCATCGTATTCCAGCAGCAGGTAATCCCGCTCGGCTCCGTCTGCGCCCTTCATGCGCGTGATTCCCGCATACCGCCCGATTCCATGGTTGATATGCACCACAAAGTCGCCTTCGCGCAGCTCCAGATACGACGTGATCTTCAGGCCCTCTTTAAAGGCCCGCTTCTGCGGCTTCTGGTGTGCCCGGTGGCCGAAGATATCCGTGTCGGTCGCCAGCATCAAATTGGCTTCCGGCAGCTTGAACCCGCCGAGCAGCGAGCCGGGCAGCACGAAGACTCCCGCCTCGCCGCCCGTCTCCAGCCGGTCGGAGGGTGATACCGGCAGCTTATGCTCCGCCAGGATCTGGCGCACCCGCTCCGCCTGCTCCGTAACGATCACGCAGCGGAACCGTGCCCCCAGCCAGCCGTCAATGGCCTCGAAGAACGCCGGCAGCCGCCCGGCAAAGCTCTCCATCGCCCCCGCCTGCGTCGGAATGGAACGGCCAATCTTGATTTCGTCCATGCCGCGTCCAAGCAAAGATAGAAGGACGGTAGGGGCGCTGCTTGCCGCGCCCTCTTTCTGGGACGCCTCTTTCGGGGACACCTCTTTCGGGGACGCCATCTTCTCCACCACCATCCCGAAGCCGCAGGCATGGGGCATATCGGCGGAGATCACTTCGCCGCGTGCCGCACGGGCCTGGAGAATTTCGGCGATCTCCTCCTCGCGCTGCTCCCAGCGGGCCTTAGACTGGCTCGGCTCGTCTAGGATAAATATCGCATCGGCAGGGAGATAATCCAGGGCACAGACCGTCTCATCGGGATAAAGATAGGGCAAATAGTATTCCCAGGAGTCGAAAGGAGTATGGGCGCGAAGCTGGGCGATATCGCCCTCGACACGCTCCTCCAGCCGGTCGGCATGCTCAATGCCCCGATTTTCCAAATTTGCTTTGCGCAGAGCCGCCGCCCGGCCTGGAAGCTCTTTCTGCAGACGGGCGACGGCACCGGCAATTGCGGCATCGTCCCAGGGCAGCTCGCGCACGGCGGCGATCGAGAGCGACTCAACTTTGCCGACCGACCGCTGCGACTCGACTTCGAAGGGCCGGATGCTCTCAATATCGTCCCCAAAGAAATCTACCCGGAACGGCAGGCGGGCATCGCCGGGAAAGAGGTCCAGAATACCCCCGCGGCGGGTCCACTGACCGGCCTGCTCCACGGCTTCGACCCGCTCGTAGCCATATTCGAGCAAAGTTTTCTCCAGAATGCTGATGTCTACGGTCTCGCCTACCGAGAGCGCGACACGGCGGTTTTGCAGCCGCTGGGGCGAAACGGTGCGCTGCAGCCAAGCACCGACATCGCCGACCGTCACCCGCGCCTGCCCATGCGCCAGCTTTTGCAGAGCGGCGACCCGCGAACCCAGCAGTGCCAGATCCGGGGCACCCTCGGCAAAGATCAGGGTCTCCGTGGACGACGGCAGCTGGGTCAGCTCGTCTTCGGCCACTCCGTACCGGGCCAGATCGGCGCACAGCCGGCCGGCCTGCTCTGCGTTATAGGAGACGACCACCAGCGGCCGGTCCGTATCCCGCTGCAGCTGTGCCAGCATCCAGCCTTTGGCGGGCAGCGACAGCCCTTCGAGCTGAGTCACACCGCCGGACTTGACCGCTTCCCGAAGTTGTTGATAGGCCGGGTAATCTTCCGCCAGACCCGGCAGTTCTCGCAGATCCATATGTGCTTTCGTCCTTCTCTTTCATTGCTTTGAACGGAAAACCTGTGACGCACAAAAGGGCTTCGGCGGAAATCCGCCCAAGCCTCGTGAACAACGTTTTGCCCCATGATTATACCCGGTTCCACACCTCTCTAACGCGAGGCGGAAGCGGGCGGACGGGAAACCGGGTGGGAATCGTGCGCGGCGGCACCGCGAATGAGCGGCGGCAGTATCAGGCAAATCAGAGCTGCGAGCGGCGGCAGCGTACATCCAACACAGCCGACACAGCCGTTTCGGCCAAAGGGAACAAGGCAGCCCATAGGTTTTCTCCTATGTCAAAGCGGCACAGCACCCAACTACCCATATCCCTGAGTGGTGAAGCAAAAAAAGCCCGCCGCCTGCGTGTTTGCAGGGGACGGGCGGAGAGTGAAACTCTGGAATCATTCACCATAGGCGGCGGTCTGCAGGTCAACGGCATCTGTGCTGGTGCCCCAAATCACATGGTCGCTCCATACGCTGCTGCCCCAGATGATGTGGCTTGCGGCAAGTTTGTCCGCGCCGTTGAATGTCGTGGTGCCCCAGATGATATGCAGGTCATTCAGGCCGTTTGTGCCCCAGATGATATGAGTCGAAGCGGAGACGATCTTCGATGAATCCAGCGAGACCGTCCCATCTGCATTCTGAGTGAGCGTGGGGCTGAGCGCGGGCTTGGTCACACTCAGGCTGCTGCTTAGGAGAGAGGGGATGTTCAGGCAGCCCGCGCCGTATGTACAGGCATCCGGGGCACCTTTCGCATTGCCATTTGCATCAGGTGCGGCCCACTTGTCGGCGGTCACCATCATACGAACCTTCACCGCGTCCGGTGTGATATCCGGATACCGCTGGATCAGCATCGCAGCCGCTCCGGCGACCACCGGGGCCGCCATTGAAGTTCCGGAAAGCTGTAGGTAGTCTCCCGACGTGCCTGTGCTTTTTCCCGGGGCGTAATACGAGAGCGGAACCTGATCACCGACCGCATACTTGGTTGCGAGATAACTGCCGGGCGCATTGATCGAGATGACTTTGTTGCCGGGGGCGAGAATGTCCGGCTTCAGCACAAGGTCCAGGCGCGAAGGACCCCGACTGGAGTAGGTCGCGATTTTGTCATGGGCATGGTTGCCATCGACACTTTTGATCGCCCCGACGGTAATGACGTACGGGTCGTTACCGGGCGACTGAATGGAGCCATAGGCCGTCTCCCACCCTTCATTTGCTGCCCCAGCCTTGTTCTCGCTGTTCTCGCGTCCGCTGTTGCCTGCCGCACAGACTACAACGATGCCCGCCTTCCAGGCCGCCTCCACGCCCTGGCAGAGTGGATCGGTCTTATAGCTCTCGCCGACCGGATGGCCCAGGGAAAGATTGATCACTCGCATATTGCACTTATACTTGTTATTAACCACCCACTGAATCCCGGCCAGTACGGAGCTGACCGTTCCCTGGCCGTACTGATCGAGAACGCGAATATTGACGATGGAGGAACTCCGTGCGATGCCATGGAACGAGCGCGTGAAACCCGGCCCAGTCGAACATACTCCACTCCCGGCGATAATTCCGGCGACATGGGTGCCATGACCGCAGGCATCGTTCGTGCTGGTGTCACCCGGTACAAAGCTGGTGACGCTGTTGAGACGAGAGTCGAGATCCAGACTGGACGCCACCCCGCTGTCGAGGACGGCGATGATTACCCCCGCCCCGGTCAGACCGGTGTCCTGGTAGGATTGTGCGGCACCGGTGGCCCCTTCTGTGAAGCCATCGCTCTTTTTGACCGCGCTGTCGGCAGAAAGATGCATCACAAACGGCAGGGCAGACAGTTTCGCCAGGTTCCGGGTCGGGACAGTCACGGCCAGCGAGCTGATGAAGTCCAGGCGGCGCGTGATATCCGCCCCCAGCGAAAGCAGCTGCGCTTCCTGCGAGGCGGTCAGTGTGCCCGAGGTCTTCAGAATCACCGAAGACCAGCCCGACGCTGATTTCGCGGTCAGCTTCGGGGCGAGAAAGGAGTCGGTCTTGGGAGAGTCGGTTTTTGGCGCTGTGGAAGCCGCATGGGCCGACGTACCCACCAGCAGGAGGCTGGCGAGAGTGAAGAGTGGAAGTGTTTTCCGATTTACTTTCATGTCAATTCCCTCGTAACTGTCGCAGTTTTGGCGGCCCGGCGGCCAATCCCCGATACAACTGGGGAGAAAGGCCCGTGGCTTTGCGTCCCGGCGTTTCCGCAGGTTTGCTTTTGTCAATTGCGAAGGATACACCCGAAGGTGCGTTTACGTGGCCCCGGCGGCCCGGCCATCTCCGCTTCCTGTGCAGGAATATTTGCCCGGAAGCGAAGACCCGTCGGCTTTGCGTCCCGGCTTTGCAGCCGGTTTGCCTTGAGCGGAGCGAGGACCATCTAACTCAGATTATGCCAGTTGGGAGGGAGTATCTTACTGAGAGAAGTGCCGGATTGTGACACTCCGCACGGGCTAAAGCCCGACGGCTTCTTGGGCTACGCTTAGGCCAGTGCCTTGCGTTGACACCCAACGGCTCTGTCCGAGCCGACTTCGGCACAGTATGTTGACGGCGGCGTTGTGGTCTCTGTCCAAAGACAAGCCGCAAGCGCAATCAACCCACCTGTCCGACAGTGTGAGGTTCTCAAAGATTGCCCCGCAACGGGAACAGGTCTTCGATGTGTACGCGGCGGGAACGAACTCAACCAAACGACCAGCACTTACAGCCTTGTCTTCTAGTTTTTGCGTGAGGTAGTTCCAGCCCGCGTCCATGATGCTCTTGCTCAGGTGATGGTTTCGCACCATGTTTTTGATGCGAAGGTCTTCCAAAGCAATCAGGTCGTACCGAGAAATCAAGCGATGCGCGACTTTGTTCAGAAAATCTTGACGGCGGTTCTTGACCCGCTCGTGATGCCGTTGCAATTGCAAGACGGTTTTGCGCCTGTTACTGCCGCCCGTCTTTTTGCGGGCGACGGAACGCTGAACGCGGCGAAGGTCTTTCTGCCCCGCCCGATACCAGCGCGGGTTTTCCACAAACTCCCCGTCGCTGGTCGCCAGCAGGTGAGAGATGCCAACGTCTATGCCGACGACTTCACCCGTTCGCGGCAGGGTTTCGGCCTCACACTCGCAGGCGAGGCAGGCGTACCATTTCCCCGCCCTGCGGGTGATGCGGACGGTCTTGATTGTGCCGACAATTTCTCTGTGCCAACGCACGGCGACACGCCCGATGCCGCTGACTTTGAGCCGCCGCCCGTCTATCTTGAACCCATTGCCGAGTTCTTTCAGGCCGAACGAGTCGAACTGGTCGCGCCCTTTGTATCTCGGATAGCCAAGCGTCTCCCCACTCTTGACACGGCGAAAGAAGTTCTGAAACGCCTTGTCCAAGTCGGCGGCGACTACCTGCAAAACGTGACTGTGTATGCTCGCCGCTTCGGGCCGTGCGGATTTGAGTTCCTTAACGCGGCGAAGTTGCTCTGTCTTCGTGACCGTGTGGCTGTTCTCGTACCCGACCTTGCGCTCGTCCAGCAGGCCATTATAGAACGTGCGGCACACGTCCAGCGTGGCCGCAAGGTCTTTCTCCTGCGTCTTGGTCGGGTAGAGCCGAAAGCGATAGCAAAGCATCGGCTACATTCCCTTCTGCGCGGCAATGTACCGCTGAATGGTCTCTTTGGACACGTTGCCCGCGCTTGCGGCGAAAAACGAGCGTGTCCAGAGGGACGGCAGTTTCAGCAGTTCGGGATACCGCAGGCGAAGAACGCGGGACGTGTAGCCCTTGATTTGGCGCGTGGTTTCCGAAGCCGAGTCGTCGGGGTTCACCTGAACGAATAGGTGAACGTGGTCGGGCATGATAGCGAGTTCGTGAACAATCCACTTCTGCTCGGCGCACTTCTCACGGATGAGCGCGTCCAAGTCTCGGCCAACGTCTCCGACCAAGACTTTCTTGCGCCGCTTGGGGCAGAAAATCAGGTGGTACATGACCAAATGGACTCGGTGTTCGTCGTGTTGATAACTCGCGCTTGCCATGTTGATAGTATGCCGTAGGACAACACTTTTGTCAACACTTATTTTCGCCTCACGAAAACCGAACTCACTTCGTTCGGGCTAAAGCCTCTGTTTCGGGGGCCTTCGAAAAGCCCACCTAACGCCCCGCTAACCCCAATACAGCCTAAAGCAGGGGTGCTTGCGGCGGGCTGAATACGGTCAGGCCGCGTCGCGAAGAATTAGTCGGGGGGCCGACACCTCTTCCAGAGTCAGCTCAACCGGCAATGCTTCGTCGGAGCGCACCTCCGCGAGGCGGCCCAGCTTACGCTGGGTTTTCTGGCGGTACATGCGGGAATCGGCGGCGGAAATGAGTGCCGTGCAGTCGGATCCGTCGGCGGGGAAGCAGCCGAATCCGATCGAGACGCCGAGGCGCAGCGCTCCCAGCTCTTCATGGTGCAGGCCGGGATCGTAAGCCAGCACGGCGGCATGCAGACGATGGCTCATCGAGCGGGCTTCGGCGGCGGAGGCCCCGCGCAGGGCGATCAAAAACTCATCGCCGCCGTAACGTGCGACGATATCGTTCTCGCGTACAGCTTCGCGGAAGATATCCGCCAGGTCGCGCAGCACCTGATCGCCTTTTTGGTGACCGAAGTTGTCGTTGATCGGCTTGAAGCTGTCCAGGTCGAGGCAGAGCAAAGCCAGGCTGTCGCCGTGCGGATCAGCGGCGGTGCAAAGATCGTCGACCTGCTGGGTCATATACCGGAAGTTGTACAGGCCGGTCAGCGGGTCAGTATTTGCATGGCTGCGGGTGCGGTCGAAAAGGAGGCCGTTGTAAAGCGCCATCGCCGCACGTTCGGAGATTGTTTCCAGAAGCTGCTGATCATGCGGGCTGAAAGCCGCCGGCTCCGGGTGATACAGGTTGATCGTTCCCAGAACTTCCCCCTGATGCACGATCGGTACGATTAGGGCGGCCTTCAGCGGCTCCCATTGGGCGGATTGGGAGCTGGTCAGAAGTAGGTCTTCGGCGTCATACACCCCCCGGTAGGTCTCGCGGTGCGTGGCGACAGCCAGGGACAGGCTGGTGAGATTGGCTGCGCTCGCGCCGCCGAAGAACTCCGAGTTCAGCCCAACAGCGACCCGGACGACCAGCTTGTCCTCCGCCGCTTCGCGCAGCAGGAACAGGCAGGCGGTACCCGGCAAAATCGCCTCCAGCTTGCGCCCAAGAATCTCCAAAGTCTCCTGAAGCCCCAGTGACGAGGAGAGAGTCTGCGCGACCTCATACAAAGCCCACAGCTCTGACGAGGCCCGCTGGATCTGACGGGCGGCATCGCCCGCCTTCACGATCGCACCGCCCGGAACCGCATCCGGCACGGGCTTGTCGGAGCGAAGCAGCTCCACGGAGATGCTCCGGGCGATTTCGACGAACGCTGCGACGACCGCTGGGTCAAACTGCGATCCGGACGCTCGCATCAGCTCCTCCAGTGCCGCCTCTGATGTCCAGGCAGTGCGGTAAGCACGCGAGGAAGTCAGGGCGTCGTAAACATCGGCGACGGCGAGGACGCGGGCGGTCAGCGGAATCTCTTCGCCCTTCAAACCATCCGGATAGCCGGCACCGTCCCAACGTTCGTGGTGCGAGCGGACCACCGGCAGCACCGGCCAGGGAAACTCGACCGATTCCAGAATCGCCGCACCGATCTCGGGATGCTTCTTGATCTTTTCGAATTCTTCTTCGTTGAGCCGCCCCGGCTTAAGAAGCACGTAATCGGGGACGCCGAGCTTGCCGATGTCATGCAGCAAAGCCCCGGTGTTGACCGCTTCCACCAGATGCTCCGGCAGCTGCATCTGTTTGGCCAGCGCGACGGCATAGCGCTGCACCCGAAGAATATGCTGATGGTTGTATTGGTCTTTAGCATCGATCGCGAGTGCCAAGCTCTGAATCGTGCCGAGATAAAGATTGGCCAAGCTCTCGATATGCTTCTGCCGCTCATGCGCCCGACCCGTCGTCACCGCATAGGCCTGATAAGTCAGCCAGGCGACTGGTGTCACGCACACCAGCAGCAGCCAGGAACCACTGCCGCAGGCTACGGCGACCAGGGCACCGATTCCGGCACCGATGAAATAGCCGGGGGCAGTCCACAGAAAATTGTCGCGCCAGAACGGAAAACTCTTCTGGCCCGTACATAGGCCAATGACAACCGCCGTCGCTCCCGTATTGATCAGGAAATACACCAGGCTGGCAGCGGCGACTGCCGGGATGCTGCGGACTGGGTGCAGCTCCAGCGCGTTTGCATTCAGCCAGAGGAAGAAAAGACCGGCCAGCCAAGACGACAGCGCGGCAACGGCGACATTGAACGCGATCTGAAAGCCGCGCTGGCAATGGGGATACAGGCAGGAAGAGAGGCAGCCGACGACCCCGACCGCCAGTGCACCGTGCGGCCCCAAACGCAGCAGTGCAGCGAACGTGATAATCGAACCGAGCGACATCGTGCCGGAGTCTTTCTCGCCGCTCTGCCGGATCAGAACGATCTTCTTGCCGTACGCAAATACAGCTAGAACCGCGAACAGTATCTCCTCCCAAGACTGAGCATTAATACTCGGCATGGGCATCCGCATCGCCCACCCTGCAGTCAGCAGCGCGGCCAGCCAGATCACCAGAAGATAAATTTTTGCTTTGACGGGCAGAGTCTGCATGAGAAAGGGACGCCTCGTTACTGATTATCGGCAAAAAGTCCTTACTATTGCAGGGAAAATATCACGCAAGCAAAAACCCGCCGTCGACTGTACGGTCGGCGGCGGGTCAGGAACATGGGGATTAGATCCCCCAGATGATATGTATGATCCTAAACATCAATTGAGTGACTACTGGTGCCATGGATAGACCTTTCTTCGTGCTATGCTTTTGGTAGCCCGGCGACCATCTCCCGGAAGTGCGACTGCGGAGGAAGGCCCGTGGCTTTGCGTCTCACTCTTTCAAGTGATTTGCCCTGTCAGTTGCGTTTACGTGGCCCCGGCAGCCCGGCCATCTCGTCTCCGGTGCAGGAATATTTGCGTGGAGAAGAGACCCGTCGGCTTTGCGTCCCGGCTTTGCAGCCGGTTTGCCTTGAGCGGAGCTGGGACCATCTAACTTAGATTATGCCAGTTGCAAGGGAGAATCTTACTGGGAGAATTGCGAGATTCTTTGGCCTGAAACAGGCAGGCACCGGGTACAATTCCGGCATGGAGATCAGTTACGTCGTCACCAAAGAAGACTGCTGGCGATTTCACGAGTACTGCGTCTTGCGCAAACTAAAAATCTCTCCCCTATTTCAATCGCTCCTGCATCTTCTGTACGCGGGCATCTGGTGCTGGATGGCGTTTCTTATGGCACGTCACCTCTGGCGAGACCATTTCCTGCTGACATTCGGTTATCCCGGCTGGAAATTCTTTTTCCTGATCCACCGGCGCAGCGTGATCAACCTCGTTCTCTACTCCCTGTTCCTGATTTATTACTTTCCGCTGCAGAAGTATCTCATTCTGCGTAAGGCCGAACTCCAGACGGCTCTCTTCGCGCCGGTGACGCGCCTCCTGCGGCCGGACGCTTTGTATTCCCAGCAGGGAACACAAAAAGCATTTCTGGCCTGGCATAAGTTTCAGTCGATTGTGGAGAGTCGGGGCGATGTCTACTTCCTGCTGGAACAGAGCAAAGGGATAATCATTCCAAGGCATGCGTTCGCGAACCGTGCGGCAGCGGCCGCCTTTGCGGAAACAGCCCGCAGTTATCACCAGGCCGCCGGACCACCGCCGACCGCCCCAGACGGCACGCCGGACCGCCGCCCCTGGCCCTCCTCAGAGGCCGGGGCTGTGTGGCCTCCGCCACCGGGGGCCGCCGCCCCAAAGGAGGCACGCATGCGGGTGATGAAAACCGCATCCGGGGAGGCCCCGGAGGTAGTGCGTCAGGCCTGGATCGGACTGATTTTGCCGGTCGTGAGCGGCCCGGAGGGTCCGGTACATCAGATCAAGACGAAGGGAGTAGTCTCCGGCGAGGCGCAGGGAATCAAAGCAGCATATCTCATTCCGACTGCCGCCGCCCTGTCCATCCTCGCGGAGGCTAATCCGGCGGCAGCGCAGTGGTGGCGAGAGAACCTCGCGTATGCCGCCACGGACCGCCCGCTCGTGTTCCCCATTGACTCCTGTGAGCTCTTGACCGATTAACCTTCCGCCGCGTGGGCACGCGCCGAAAGGATCTGGGTCAGCCTCGGAGACACGCCCAAATAGCGGCCCATTTGAAACGTGACCTGGGGATGACGCGCATGGGCCTCTTCCAGCAGCGTCGGAAGATCGTCGGCGACATGGGTTCCCGTGTGCAGGAAGTACGGCACGGCAATGACTTTTTCGGCCCCTTCGGCCACGCAGGCGTCGACCGCCTCGGGGATAGTCGGCTCGTTGCATTCCATAAAGCCCACCTGCACAAAGTCGAAAACGCCCCGCGTTTTGACTTCCTCCACCACCCGAAACATATCTTTGTTCGCCACTGGCCGGGGTGAGCCGTGGACCAAGACTAAAAGTGCGGTTTTCATCGAGAGAGTGCTTTCTAATTGGCTGCTACGGCTGAATGCCGCTCCAAAAGACCGCCGCGGTCAAGACACTGAGGTGCCCAATATTCGCCGTCGCTACGACTACTGCGGAGAGATTGAACGCTGCAAAGTTCAGAAGTTCAGCCTGCGCCGCGATAAGGACATCGGCATCCAATGCCACCGGCGAGGCCGTCGTCCGCCCCTGGTTTCGCACCTTCGCCCACAGCTCCGCCGCCAGACGTACGGCGGGAGTCGTGAGCGGCAGGCAGCGGCTTGGAATAGCTGAGTTGAATGTCTGCAAGCGAGTAATCGCGCTCTCATTTCCTTGACGAAGAAACTCGCGACGCAACTCGTAGTCTGCGATCTCCGGTACGAAGAACAAGCAGCCCGCTTGGATGAGTGTTCGATACCACAGACGGCAAAGTTCGGCTTCAGGTACATTTTTCTTCTGGGTCAGCAATCTTAGTGGCGTAGTGTCCAAGACAATTGCAATAGGTGAAATCAATTTCAAGACGATTTCACCTGCAGGGAGGCATCTTTGCTGTTGGGTGAACTCGCTAAACCCATGCGCTCACCGAGATCAAACTGACCAACCGCCAGATTTGCTTTCGTCTGGTCCCACTCCTGAATGCGCAGCACGATCTCTTCTGGATCACTCGTTGCATCTTCGGCATCCCATTGGTCAAAGATCGCAAGCGTAGGATCTTCAACGATCAAAGTTGTGGAGGCGACGCTGCGATGATCATATAACTGCCGCAGATCGTCGAGCACGACTTTCTCCGGTGTCGTGCCCTGGCGCCGGGCCTCTTCGGCCAGTGCTCCCTCAACTCCGGGTGGCAGGGTAAGTGTCAGTGTCATAACAGTCAACTCCTCTCAGGCCATATTTCACCAACGGACGCCGGTAGGCCAGTTGGAAGTAAGCATTGCAGGAAAGATCGGTGTTTCGATACGCATTCCCCATCCCTGTCGCAGGGCCAACTGTGCCGCATCTTCTCTCGGGCCAGCCATTATTTCACTCCCGCGTAAACACTTCCCGGCGGGCTTCGCGCTCCCGATCCCGATCAGCGATGCTGTCGCGCTTGTCCCAGAGCTTTTTGCCGCGCCCGATGCCGATCTCCAGCTTCGCGAAGCCATTGTCAAAGAACAGCTTGGTCGGCACGATGGTCAGACCGCGCTCATTGACCCGCGTGGTGATCTTCGTGATCTGCCATTTGTGCAGCAGCAGCTTGCGGATCCGGCGCGGCTCGACATTGTAACGATTGCCCTGCTCGTATGGCGCAATGTAGAAGTTGTACACAAACACCTCGCCGTTCTGCACCCGGCAGAACGAATCCTGCAAGTTGCCGAGGCCGAGGCGGACGGACTTGATCTCCGTGCCGGTCAGGGCGATCCCCGCGACGTAAGTCTCTTCCAGCGCGTATTCATGCCGCGCTTTGCGGTGCAGCAAAGTGATATCGCGCTTACGCTCATCTTTTGGTTTTGTGATCGCAGCCATAGAAAATTACTCCCAAATCCCCGCGCCTAGACAGGTATTATAGCAGATAATCGCGCTTCGGCAAGATATTCTGGCGACAATCGGCAGAGCATGGTATAATAGCCGCATTGAAGTGGCCGTGCCGGAGCAGGCGCGGTCAGGGAGCGTCGGATTGAGCATTTATGTGGTGACGGGGGGAGCCGGGTTTATCGGGTCGCATTTGACGACCCGGCTGGGGCAGGCAGGACATGAAGTGCGGGTGCTGGACAACTTCGCCAGCGGCGCGGCAAGAGCACGGGCAGCGGTACTCACCGAGATTCCGCATGTGACACTGCTCGAAGGGGACATTCGGGATCCCGACATCTGCCGCCGGACGATCGAGGGCGCGGACTTCGTGCTGCACCACGCGGCGGAGGCCTCCGTCCCCCACTCCATCGAAGACCCCAGCGGGTGCGTCGCGATCAATATCGGCGGGACGATCAACCTGCTGGAAGCCGCGCGGCAAGCAGGCACGGTCAAGCGGTTCGTCTTCGCGTCTTCCTGCGCCGTCTACGGGGACGCGCCCGGCTCGTCGAAGCATGAAGCAACCCAAACGGATCCACTCTCACCCTATGCGTCGTCGAAGCTGTCCGCCGAGTACTTCTGCCGCAACTTTTTCCGGCTGCACGGACTGCAGACGGTCGCGCTGCGCTACTTTAACGTCTACGGACCCGGCCAGGACCCGAACGGAGCCTATGCCGCCGTCATTCCGAAGTTCATTACGGCGATCACCGAGGGCGAAAAGCCGGTCATCTACGGCGACGGTGAGCAGTCCCGTGATTTCATCTTCGTAGACGATGTCGTGGAAGCCAATCTCCGCGCCGCCGCCGCCACACGCGGCGTCGGAGGCCGCGCGTTTAACATCGGCGGCGGCCAAAGTGCGTCTTTGAAGCAGATCGTCGAAAAACTGGCGGAGATACTGGGCCGTCCCATCGAAACCGACAATCAGCCCGCACGCGCGGGGGATATTAAGCACTCCCGCGCCGACATCGCCGCCGCCGCCGGACTGCTCCAATTCACCCCATCCGTGACCCTGACCGACGGATTGGCACGAACTTTGCATTGGTATCAAACAAGAGTGATCTTAAAGACTAATTCGGGGGAGTAAGACAGGCACATGAACATCTGCGTTATTGGGACAGGGTATGTTGGGTTGGTCACGGGCGTCGTTTTCGCGGATATGGGAAACGATGTCGTCTGCGTGGACAAGCTGGCGGCGAAAATAGACGGACTAAACCAGGGCATCATGCCCATTTATGAGCCGGGGCTGGAGGAGATGGTCGCTCGCAACGTCGCCGATGGGCGGCTGGAATTCACGACCGACCTGGACAGTGCGGTGCAGAAGGCGGAGATCGTCTTTATCGCCGTCGGCACGCCGCCCCGTGAGGACGGCTCGACCAATCTCTCGTACGTGGAAGACGCCGCCAAAGGTGTGGCCCGCGCCTTGAACCGCTATAAAGTCATCGTCAACAAGAGCACCGTGCCCGTCGGGACCGGCGACTTCGTGCGCGAAGTCATTGAGACCAACAAGCGGCGAGCAGTGGATTTCGATGTCGTCTCGAACCCGGAGTTTCTGCGCGAAGGCTCGGCCATCACGGATACTCTGGTGCCTGACCGCATCGTGATCGGTGCCCCGTCGAAGATCGTCGCCATGCGCCTCCTGGAGCTGTATGCTCCGCTGGAGCGGCCGATGATCGTCACCGACGTGGCGAGTGCCGAGATGATTAAGTATGCTTCCAACGCGTTTCTCGCCACGAAGATCTCGTTCGCCAATGCCATCGCCAATATCTGCGAAGAGGCCGGGGCGGATGTCACGCAGGTCGTCAAGGGCATGGGCCTAGACAAGCGCATCGGCACCGCCTTCCTGAATGCGGGCATCGGCTACGGCGGCTCGTGCTTCCCGAAGGACACGCGCTCCCTGCTGCACACGGCCCAGAGTTACGGCTGCGAGTTCCCGCTGCTGGCCGCGACGATCCAGACCAACGAAGAGCAGCCGAAGCGCTTTATCGCTAAGATCCACGAAGCCCTGGGCGGCGACGACCTGAAGGGCAAGACCGTCGGCATTCTCGGCCTGGCATTCAAAGCCAATACCGACGATATGCGCGAAGCCAAGTCGCTGGACGTCATCGCCGACCTGCTGGCGGCGGGGGCGACCGTGAAAGCCTACGACCCCATCGCTATGGAGAACACGAAAAGCGTCTTCCCGCACATCACCTACGGCGCGAATGCCTACGAAGTGGCGACCGGAGCTGATGCGCTCATTATCGTCACCGAGTGGAACGAGTTCAAGAACCTGAACTTCGAGCGTGTCAGTGCTTTGATGGCCCGGCCACTGATTTTAGATGGTCGCAACCTGTACGACCCGGAGCGTCTGCGCCGCCTGGGCTTCGAATATCACAGTGTCGGACGCGCCTCGACGGCTCCGACCGCGAAGCATGCCGTTCACTCGCTGCGAGAGGAACCCGTCCTCGTTTGATGACTGCACCTCAAAAACCGACGCCGGAACCCTCGACGCCGTTCAGCCGCATCGCCCAGAAACCGGGCGTGCGGCAGCTCGTCAAATTCGGTTTGGTCGGAGCCAGCAGCACGATTGTCAATTTCGGCGTCCTCAATTTGATGCTGATTATGCTGCATCAGAATAAATACGCCGCCGTGACTGTGGCGTTTCTGGTGTCCGTCATCAACGGCTACTTCTGGAACCGCCGCTGGACATTCAAAAACACCCCGACAAAACCCGTTCATACCCAGTTCACGCAGTTCCTGCTAGTGAACCTCGTGAGCTGGGGCCTGGACCTCCTCTTCGTCCGCCTGATCTCCGTGCCGCTGGA
>JANXNV010000308.1 GCA_025353925.1 Armatimonadota bacterium | reverse complement strand
ACTCGAAGATTTGGGTCACGGCCCGCTGGCGGCCTGCCGGGTCAAAGTTGTGCGCGGCATCAAGCTGAAAACCGAGCCGATGTCCGCCGAAAGCTGGCTGACGGAGCTAAGCACGCAGATCGCGGAGCGGGCGCGTCAGAACGAAAAGGCGTTTTTTGCGCTCCGGCGGTTACTGGAGTGAGAGGATTAAAAGTTGACGGCAGACTTTCGGAACCTAACCCCGCCGCTTCGCGTCGACCCTTCCCTAAGAGGGAAGGGTTGAGAGTTAGGAAAAGAGTTAAGACGGCAGCGGAAGGCTCTTTCTTGACTTCTCTCCTGACTCCCCATCCTTCCCTCTTAGGGAAGGGTCGACGCGAAGCGGCGGGGTTAGGTTCCGAAAGTCTGCCGTCAACTTATAATCCTCTCACTCTAGTAACCGCCGCAGCGCAAAGAACGCCTTTTCGTTCTGACGCGCCCGCGCCGCGATCTCCGTGCTTAGCTCCGTCAGCCAGCTTTCGGCGGGCATCGGCTCGGTCTTCAGCTTGATGCCACGCACGACTTTGACCCGGCAAGCCGCCAGCGGACCATGGCCTAAATCTTCCAGTGTGTAGACAAGCTCACCGAGCGTGACTGAGACTTTTCGCACCGGTTTCTCGCGCTGGAACAAGCCGCCTTTGCGCTCGATCAATGTCTCGTCGGGCAAAGCCCCGGACAGCATGACCGCTAGTAGAGGCAGGAAGCCGCGTGTGTCTGCGGCGTACGCGTGGGCCAATGCTCCCGCGACACCGACAGTTGTGAATTCTTCTCCAAACTCGTTATCGACCATGCCCGAACGCCTTTCCCCATCTCTCCCAAAAGTCCGGGAACGTTTTAGCGACGCAGCCAGGATCGTTGATCGTGACACCGGGGATACGCAGCCCGGCAACGGCGGAGCTCATGGCCATGCGGTGGTCATCATAAGTATCAATTGCCGCGCCGGTGTAAATACCGTCCGGCGGTGGGATGATTGTCCAATCATCCCGGCCTTCATCGACGCGGACGCCCAGCTTGGTCAGCTCGGTGGTGATCGCTTTCAGGCGGTCCGTTTCCTTGACACGCAGGCTGGCAAGGCCGGTCAGGTGGCTAGGGCCGTCGGCAAATGCCGCCACGACGGCGAGTGTCTGGGCGGTATCGGGAATAGCTTTCAGATCGGCTTCGAGGCCGCGAAGTTTGGTCGGGCCAGACAGCGATAATTTCTCGCCGCGCACGACTGAGCAGCCCATGCGCTCCAAAACGTCGACAAAGCGGACGTCTCCCTGAATAGACTCCGAGCCGAGGTTTTCTAGAGTGACTGACCCGCCCGTGACGGCGGCAGCGGCGAGGAAGTAGGAGGCGTTGGACGCATCGGCCTCGACGGTATAATCTAAGCCAACATATCTTTGCCCGGCTTGGACGGTAAGCCGTTGATAATCGTCGTTTTGCATCGCGACGCCGAACGAGTGCATCACAGCCTGTGTGATATCGATATACGGCTTTGAGATTAGCTCTCCGAGAATCTCAATCTGGACATCTTGTGTAGCAAAAGGCGCGACTTGCAGCAATGCGGTCAGGAACTGACTGCTGACGTCCCCGCGCAGGCGGCAGGAGCCGCCCGGCAGGCCACCGCCGCGCACGCGGACAGGAGGGCAGCCATGACCATTGACGCTTTCGGCATGTACCCCGAGTGTCAGGAGGGCACCCAGCAGGTCCCGGATCGGTCGCTCCCGCATACGGGCCACCCCGTCCAGTACAACGTCTGTGCCTGACGGAGTCAGGCAGGCGGCGGCGGAGAGAAATCGCACCGTAGTACCGGAATTACCGATGAACAGTGTTGTGTCCGGGGCCTGAAGCTTTCCCCCTAAGCCCTGCACTAGAAAGTCACCGCCGGAAGTCTCTTCAATGGAAACACCCATCTCCTTGAGAGCATTGACCATGTAAAACGTGTCGTCGGAATGCAGGGGGGCGATCAGGCGGCTGTCACCGTCTGCCAGTGCCGCTAGGAGCAGGGCGCGGTTGGTGATACTTTTCGAGCCGGGGAGTGTCACGGAGGCGTTAATTGGGCCGGACACGGGATGCAGAAGAAGCTGTTCAGGATAGTCGGTTGCGCCCATACGCATATTCTAGCATGGCGCGGGGGTGTTGTCAAATCTGTGCCGCCTCAGGCTCCGCAGTAAACGCATCGCGAAGCAGTGTAAAAGTCAGTGTGCGGTTGGGTCGGCGGACAACGGCGACTACATCGAAGCGGCAGGGCACATCATCCAGGTTATGCTTGGCGACATAGGCCAGGGCAAGCTTCGTGAGCTGCCGACGCTTGCGCAAATCTACGGCTTCGGCAGGTGAGCCTTGCGCTCCGATTTCGGTGCGGCGCGTTTTGACCTCGATAAAAGCCAAATATTCGCCGTCCCAGGCGATCATATCGATCTCGCCCCGTGCCATGCCTTCCAGGGGGCGGATATTCACATCGACGACCCGGTATCCCTGGGCCTCGAGAAATGCTTGCGTCTCCAACTCACCCGCCGCACCGGTTTCTTTGCGCGTATCGGTCACGGGTTGCGGCAGCTTGCCGCCACGGGGGCGAACGAGCGGCGGTGAATGGGGCAGGGGCCGTATTCGCGCAGGGCAGCCAGATGAGTGGCCGCACCGTAGCCTTTATGCCCGGCGAAGCCGTATTCGGGGTAGAGCAGGGCGTAGTCACGCATCATTTGATCCCGCGCGACTTTGGCGACAATCGAGGCCGCCGCGATACTGACACTTTGGGAGTCCCCGCTGATGACGGATTTCTGCACGAGGCAGGGGAAATCGGGGACAGGCAGACCATCAATGAGGACATAGTCCGGGGCAGGGGACAGTAACAAAAATGCCGAGCGCATAGCCTCCCGTGTGGCCTGTAAAATGTTGATTCGGTCAATCGTCTCCGGCGGCACGATGCCGAGGCCGATGGCGATTGCCTCGGCACGGATACGAATCTCCGCCCGCTCCCGCTGCTTCTCGGTCAGCTTCTTAGAGTCGTTTATCCCGGCAAGGTCAAAGCCCTCGGGGAGGACGACACACGCCGCCACGACCGGCCCGGCAAGCGGGCCGCGCCCGACTTCATCTACTCCGGCAATAATCAAATACCCCGCCGCCCGAGCGAGCCGCTCATGCTGCCAGAGGTCAACCAAAGACTCATTCAATGGATCACGCCCATGCGGGTGGGCGGCCAGAAGACCAGCTGCGCCCGGCCTACGACGCGTGACGCTTCCAAGGGTCCCCAGACGGTGCTGTCCCGGCTGTCGTTGCGATTGTCACCCATCATGAAGTAGTGCCCGGCAGCAAGCGGCTCGGTCGGCAGTGCGTACTCATGCTGAAATTCGGTGGCCGCGAGCGATTGAAGGTTCCAGACATATTCGTCGACGCCGTTGCCGTGCTCGTGCTTTAACGGATAACCCTTGTAAATCTTCATATCGTAATCGGGGTCTTCTGCAATAAATGGCTCGTCGAGCTTTTGCCCGTTTCGGATATTGTAGCCTGGATGGACTTCTACTGGCAAGTCTTTTTGACCGGTGAGGATCTCCGCCAGGCGCGGTCCTTCGATCAGCTTGCTGTCAGCCATGACGCCGTTGCTGACAAACTTCACGTGGTGGTCTGCCTGTAAATCTCCTTCGATACTTGTGGCATCAGGACCAAATTCTCCGGCAGCCGCCAGTTTGTTGCGGATGTCCGTGTGGTAATAAGCAGTCCCGTTGACGAGCACTTTGCCGCCGACCGCTTCGATCTGATCCCCTGGAACTCCGATAAGACGCTTGATGAACTCGGGATCGCCTTCCATCGCGGCAGGGGGGGCAAGGAAGACGACGACATCGTCCCGGTGCGGGGTGCCAAGCCGATAGGCAAACTTATTGACGAGTATGCGGTCTCCAGAGTTATTCTTGCCCATCAGTGTGGGTTCCATCGACGGCGACGGGATGAAAAATGCCTGAAGGATAAAAGGACGGATGATCAGAAAGACCATCGCGACGGCTATCATGGCGGATTCCAAAATCTCGGCGACAGAGCGGGCGGTCGGAGTGGGGACTTTGATCAATGCGAGGCGCACGACGGTCAGCCCGGCGATAATGACCAGCACCCAGAGAATGTTCAGGTTTGCGAGCACCTCGGTGATGCTTGGCTGCGGAGTAGTTTCGATCATGGGACCTCACATAGAGAATTGGACAGGTGACAAAAAGAAAGCCGCCAGGCTGAATGCTTGGCGACTGTAGTTACGTGGGAAGCGGCCTAGAAGTTCCGCTTTCCTTCGATTTAGAAGTTCCGCTTCTCTTTGATCCGGGCGGCCTTGCCGACCTTTTTGCGCAGGTAGAACAGCTTCGCGCGGCGTACAAGGCCGCGACGGGTCACTTCGATTCGATCAACACGAGGTGAATGGAGCAGGAAGGTTCGCTCGACGCCGTAGCCGTTGCTGATCTTGCGGACCAGGAAGCAGGCGCGGGACAGACCCTCTTTGCGGCTCAAAACAGTGCCTTCAAACACCTGAATACGCTCTTTGCCGCCTTCGACGACTTTGACATGGACGCGCACGGTGTCGCCTGGACCGAAATCCGGGACGCTCTCTTTGCGCTGGGCTTTTTCAATTTCCTGAATCAGTGGATGCATCGACAGTAATCTCCATTTCTTCGTCAAGCTGTTTCAGCAGCTTGAGTTCGGACTTAGACGGTTCAAATTTCGCCCAGAGGTCTGGCCGACGCGACTGCGTACGGCGGAACTGCTCCTTACGTCGCCATTTGGCGATCTCGGCATGGTGGCCGGAGAGCAGAACATCGGGTATGCCCCAGCCCCGGAAGTCGGGCGGGCGCGTATAATGCGGATATTCCAGCAGGCCGTCTGAGAACGTATCGTCTTCGGCAGAAGCCGCGTTCCCCAGTGTGTCCGGCAGCAGCCGGGCGACTGCATCAATGACAAGAAGCGCAGGCAGCTCCCCGCCAGTCAGGACATAATCACCGACGGAGATCTCTTCCGTCGCGAGATGCTGACGAACCCGCTCATCGAAACCTTCGTAATGGCCGCAAAGCAGCACCAGATGCGGGCAAAGGGCCAGCTCGCGGGCCTTGGACTGCGTCAATGTCTGGCCCTGCGGAGTCATCAGAATGACTCGGCTCTCCGGAGTCAGCGGCAGGCTTTCTACCGCATCAAACAGGGGGCCGGGACGCATAACCATGCCCGCTCCGCCGCCATAGGGGGTATCGTCCGTGCTGCGGTGGACACCAGGCGCGAAATCTCTCAGGTCATGCACAAGGGCTTCCAAAGCTCCCGCTTCCTGTGCTCGCTTCAGAATGCTGAAACTAAGGCCGGAGCGCACCAAATCCGGGAAGATCGTGATGACATCTATGCGCACAGGTTAGCTTTTCGGCTCCGGCTCATCCAGCAGGCCGGGAACGTCCTTCACAATGATCTGCCGGGCTTCCAGATCGACTTTGACGATGAAATCATCCGCGACCGGAATTAAGGCTCCGCCATCTGTGACATAAACGTCGTTTGCGGGAGTGTTCAGAACATCGGTGAGGAAGCCCAGGGACTTGCCGGCATCCGTGACCACCGGAAGGCCAAGGAGCTGATCGACGTAAAACTCGCCTTCCGGCAGAATCGCACGCTCATTTTCCTTGATCAACAGAGAACACCCATGCAGCGTTTCCGCTTCATTTCGGTCCTTGACCTCTTTAAAGTGTGCGATCCACGCCCCTTTGGGCTGCGGCTGCTTGCGCAGATTGGCCAGCGTGAGATCTCGCCGGTAGCCGTCGGACGCCCGAAAGGCACGGACGATCTGCCCCGCCTGGAGCGAGCGAGCGGAATTCTCGCCGGTTCCGGCAATCAGGCGCAGGCGCAGACTTCCACTAACCCCGTGTGCTCCGGCAATATCCGCGGCAAGCACCGAGTAGTCGCCGTTGTCTTCGATGGTTTGCGGCGCAGGGATTTCCAGTGCTGGGATTTCAAGTGTTTCAGGCAATGATTTCGACGTAAACTTTCTTCTTGGATTTCATAGCCACGGCTTTGGTCACAGTCCGCAGGGCATTGGCAATCCGCCCCTGCTTGCCGATGACTTTACCCAGATCTCCGGGCGCGACATGCACTTCGTATGTTGTTGATTCTTCGCCTGGAATCTCCGTGACCGTAACATGCTCAGGTTCATCCACTAGTTCTTTGACGAGATACTCGATCATGGGTTTCAAGGTACTACAGCTCCTCTAAGCCCGCCCGGCACCAGTGCCGGGCCGGGGTCTTGCTTTTTATTACACAATTTTGGGGCACTATCTAAAGTAAGTCTATTCGGTGACAGGTACCGCGGCGGCTTCGTAAACGCCCTGCTTTTTCAGCAGCGCCTGGGCCGTGTCGGAGGGCTGTGCGCCGCAGCCGAGCCAATACTTCGCGCGGTCATTATCGATTTTCAGTTCCGGCGGCTCGACACAGGGGTTATAGTAACCCAGGATCTCGATAAACCGGCCATCACGCGCCCGGCGGCTGTCGGCGACGACGACACGGTAGAAGGGGCGTTTCTTTGCGCCCATGCGCCGAAGTCGAATCTTTACGGACATAAATTAGCTCTCTTTTCTCAACAATAGTCGTATAGATATTTTGTGGGCGGCCTAATGCCGACCGAATGGAAACTTGAAGCCGGGTGCAGGTTTACGCTTGTTCTTCTTGGAAGGCGTTTTGTTGCTGCCACTATGCTTACCCGGTGCCCCCGGCATTCCCGGAAAGCTCGGCATTCCTCCGCCGGACATTCCGGTCAAGCCGCGCATCATTTTCTTCATCTGCTCGAACTGAGTCAGCAGGCGGTTGACATCCTGGATCTGGGTTCCACTGCCCATCGCGATCCGGCGGCGACGGCTGCCGTTGATCAGGCCCGGCTCTCGCCGTTCCTGCAGCGTCATGGAGCGAATCATGCCTTCGATTCGGGCGAGATGGCCTTCATCGATCTCCATGCCCTTGAGTGCGCCCGCACCGCCGAGACCCGGAATCATCTTCAGGATCTGGTCTAAAGGCCCCATCTTGCGCATCTGCTGCATCTGCTCGAGATAGTCTTCAAAGTCAAACTTATTCGCCCGCAGCTTCTTCTCAAACTCGGCGGCTTTCTTCTGATCCAGGGCACCCTCGGCCCGTTCGATCAGTGTCAGAACATCACCCATGCCCAGAATGCGCGAGGCCATCCGGTCCGGATGGAAGACTTCCAGTGCGTCCATCTTTTCGCCGACACCGACAAACTTGATCGGCCGCCCCACCACACTTTTGATTGAGAGGGCTGCCCCGCCGCGCGTATCGCCGTCCAGCTTCGTCAAGATTAAGCCGGTCACGTCGAGGGCTTCGTGGAAGCCCTGTGCCACTGCGACTGCCTCTTGGCCGGTCATTGAGTCAACGACCAGCAAAATCTCCTGCGGGCTGACGGCGGCTTTGATGCGCTTCAGCTCAGCCATCAGCGTTTCGTCGATTTGCAGGCGACCCGCCGTGTCCAGGATGACGACATCGTTTCCAGCACGCACCGCTTCGGCGACACCGGCAAATGCGATCTTCGTTGGATCCGCCCCCGCCAGTGTAAAGACCGGTGTCTTGACCTGCTCGCCGACGACTTGAAGCTGCTGGATCGCGGCGGGCCGGTAAATATCGGCGGCGACAAGCAGCGGGTTCTTGCCCTGCTTTCGCATCATCTGAGCCAGCTTGCCGGCATGGGTCGTCTTGCCCGCACCCTGCAGGCCGCAGAGCATGATGACCGTCGGCGGCTTTCCGGCAAAAGTCAACGGGGCCTGTTCGCCCCCCAGAAGAGCGGTCAGCTCTTCATCGACGATCTTGATGACCTGCTGCGCCGGGTGCAGGCCCTCCAGGATCTCGATGCCGACCGCTCTCTCTCGAATGCGCCCGATAAAGTCTTTGACGACTTTGAAGTTGACATCGGCTTCTAAGAGGCCCAGCCGCACTTCCCGCAGTGCTTCGGTGACGTCCGCTTCCGTCAGGGCACCTTTGCCCGACAGTTTCTTGAAGACGTCCTGTAATTTGTCCGCTAGGCTTTCAAACATCGAGTATCAGTAAGTTTTCAATGCAAAAATTAAGAGCGTCATGAGTGCGTAAAAGCACGGACGCGAGTGGAAATATACCCGCTTTGGGAATGATAAGTCAAGAGCGGTTGTTCAGCGACTAAAGAAACGGCTTGTTCCCGGCAATAATGAGGGTAACCACCGTAGAAACGGGTATACACCGAAGTGACGCACCTCCAATGTAGGAGGAGCATTGAAAGGACAGTTGTGATGAATCTCGGAGAGACGAATAAGTCGAACCGTGTCGTGAAAAAAACCGACGTTAAGCTCTGCACCTTGTGCGGGACACTCAACCACGAGGCCAACACGGAATGTTTCACCTGCGGATGGCATGGCAGCTTCAGCAAAGACGCGCATACCCTTAACCTGGCCTGGATTCGGCTGGAATCACTGTACGAAGAGATACGCAGCGAGCATGTCACCGCCAGGCGGCGACGCAGCCTAGGGGATTTAGGTGCAGAGCGGCCCGCTTCGCTTCTGGCGCGGATGACAGCTAAAATCGCGAGTGGCTGGGAGCGATTTCAGACCCAGCGCGACCTGCGGATGGCACAGCGAGCCGCTGGCCTAAAGTCGCGCATCTCCAGCAAACCCGATCAGCTCGGCGTTTAGCCGGCGCGGCCTCTAGCCCTTGACGAGCCGCAGCCAGTCGTGAAAGATAAAATACATCCGGTCGATCAGCAGAGCCATGCGTGTCATAATGGTCGAACCGAAGATCGCGCCGAACGAAAACATCAAAACCCAGCGTCCAAGCTGAGCCGTCCGCAGGACGGCTCTATTTTTTTGCTCAAAAGCAAACAGGAAATAAACTAGGACGCAGACCACGATGCCCAGAAACAAAAAGTTGTTCAGCACGAACGAGACCTGATGCAGCAGGGCATGCGGATCGCCCGGTGTTGGGGGTGGGGGGATTAAGGACTTGTTGGGAGCGAACGATCGTGTCACCTGCGGCATAAAGCGGGCACTGAAGTCCTGAAAGGCCGTTCCGGCGGCAAGCCCGAAGAAAATGCCGAACACCAGGCGGCTCATCCAGGCAAATCGCTGTGTGTAGACTCCGTAAAACATTAACCCGACCGGGACGGCCATGATCCATGCCCATTGCCCGTCATGCACCATCGCATCCCAGAACTGCGGCTTGAGCACGGTGGTCCAGGTCAATTCGAGGTCATACCCAAGCGCCAGGCCCAGGAAGATATGCTCGAAGAGCCGGTAGAAGCGGTTCTCTTTGAAGACCAGCGAGAGGATTGCGATGGTTCCGAGTGCGCCGAAAAGCAGTACAGGATCCAGCAGATGCTTGAGGTATTCCGTCAACTCGCCTCCCTCCGCTTCGCAGCACGAGTGGCAAAATGGCCGACATTGCCGATAATCACCAGCAATATTATCAGCGCGTAGACGAGGGAAAGCGCACTGGCAATACGGGAACCAAAGCTTTTCGTGTGCAGGAGGCCCTCGTAGTCACCCGCCCCTTTGATGCCGGTCAGCATGCCTTGAATTTGCCCGGAATCGAGGTAGGGGTAATAGGTGGGAGCCATGACCGCCGTCGGAGCGAAGAGGTAGGGCGGACTGTTATTTTGCTCAAACAGCCCGAGCCAGGTCTCGGTCGATTCAACCGGCGTAATATCCACGACTGCCGCCACATCGCTGCGCGTCTTGACGTTCTTCATCACAGCAAACGAAGTGATGGGGGTGCCGTGTGCGTCTTTCTTGATCGTCCCCGGAATATTCGTGACCAAGCCCTTGATGGTGATAACATAAACTGCGTTCGGCCGGTAACCCCAATTGACGTAGTCACGTCCGTAGACGTAGCCATATTTCTTGGCCAATGGTTCGACAACCGATGTCTGCATGACGGTATCGTTTTGCGTGTCGAAGGTGAGCGTTGCAAAATGCAGATGCTTCTGCATTAAGTGCGTGATGAGGGCTTCTGCCTGCCATTGATTCTCCCCTCGTGTCGAAGGTGACCACATCCCATTAACGATCACAATCTTGTTCGCGTTGCCCTTGTCAGCGGCAACCTTTTCCAGCGTATCGTAGAAGTCCTGAGACTGCTTGGAGGGATAAGTCGGCAGGGGAATGTCGATAAAGAGCGGAATAATAATGAAGAGCAGAAGCACGGCGTAAATGATGCGCCGATCAATGGTCTGTAAACGGTTCCAAAGTGTAGAGTTCATAATTCTTTGTCGAAGTACGCCCCCCGCTCCAAGCTCAGCCAGTACCGAAGTGACGTTGCGAGAAGCCCAAGTGTCAGACCAAATAAAATGCCGCGCTGGGCAGGCGTATTGACCTCCATCAGCAGCCACTGTGCGATATTCTCGATGCGAAGGTTAGCCCAGGGATTCTCCGAGCCATCAGTCAGCTTGGGGTGAATGCCTGCGGTAAGTGCCGTCCCGAAGGAAACAGAGCCGACCATGACGATCAGTGCGGCAGCCATGAGTAGTGTTGCTTCGATGGAGCGCAGGCGGAACGCCCGGTATGCGGCAGAAGCAATGTAAAAAGCGATGATGGAGAAGGTTGCGGATCCGAGATTCGAGAGGCCGCCGCTAAACAAAAATCGAAACATCCCATGTGCGTTCTGGCTCTGCCAAAGACCTCCGACGGTGGGAATGACCGTCGCGTTGGGGGAGTATTCGTTCATCAGACCGAAGACAGTCATCGCGACGAAGCTGACCAGCAGCACGATGCTGTAACCCCAGCCTGGTCTTAACCGAGAGAGAGTGCGCAGGTGAAGCTGGACCAGGGAAAAGACGCCCAGGCCGATCGCGAACGACCCGATGACCGCCCCCAGACCGGCGACCAGCGGCTGGTAGCCCGTCAGAAAGTTTTCACCGCTGGGAGCAGGGTAGAAAAACTCGAGGGCGAAATATAGGCCGCCCAAAAACGTGAAGAATGCGATGATGATTTTCCGTGAGCGACGCGGCGCGGCCTGAAGCCCAGCCAGAATAGCGAACATCACCACCAGGCCAAAGGCAAGCTTGCCGAAGTAAGCAGCCCCATGACCGGGCATTGGGGCAAAAAATTGTTGAAGTGTATGCAGCGTTATTTTACCTTTAGGAAGTCAACGAGTGTGTGCAAGAGGTGTGCGACCGGGCCGCCATGTATGAGTGTCAGCAGGCTCGTAGAAATGATGCCGATAAGGATGATGCCGAGCAACAACAGCTTGCAGTAATCCTGACCGACAATGCTCCCCAGAAGAGTTGGATCGCGGGATAAATAGGCACTGGCCGCATAAAACTCATCGCCGATCACGACGTAGTCGCAGGCCGCGATTAGGAATGGAATTTGGTTTGTTTGGGTCGTTCCCGCCACCTGGATCGCGCCGACCTGCTGCCCAACTTCGGCGAAAATAAGCGACTCTGCGTAAAATGCACCGAACAGGAATGAAGCGGCCACTTTTTCGCGGATCAGGATTCCCGCGACGCCTGTGGCAAACGCAAACTGCTGCCCGGTCAGGTAGCGAACATCGCCCTCCTCGAATAGTTCGGGGCGGCCCGCATCGGCGTACGCATCACGCAGAGTTTCCTCGGCGACGCCAGTTACGATGGGATCGATCGTCGCCATAATGGACTTGTTACCAAAACGCGCGACGGCCCGGGCGACGTAGCTGAAGATCGAGAGTGCCTGGAGCGTCACGACATCCAGGCCGCTGATGCCGGGGACCATCATCACCGGGCGGCCCATCTCCGTCGCTCGTCCGACGGCTTCGTCGATGGCGTTCAAGCCGGGAATACGGCGGATGAAGGGAACACGGCCACGCTGCGCAGACAAGACTTTGCCGATGATGATTAGGGACAACAAGACAACGAGTCCGCTGACCCACCAGTTTTCACTTGCGTGCTGCATCCGTCTCCTTTTTGTTTTCCCGATCCGAGAGCAAGTCGCTGAGCTTGTCCACCAGGCGGCGCGTGTTATCGGGATGCGCCAGCAGCTTGCTTAGCTTTTGGACATCCGAGAGGCCCTGCGGCATGACCGGGGCGACAAACGGTGAAAAGGCGATCAGACCCTGCCCGGCGAGCGGGCTGAGCGGGCCGCTACTCTCTAAGAACAGTATCGCGGGTACCTCCATGCGCCATTTGGCGATCGAAGCAGCGATTTTGTCCAGCATCTGGACGGAGTCCTCGTCGCTGAGGGCTGTGTCCCAGTCAAACTGAAACAATCCGAAGGCGTTAGCCATTAACTTTGGCCTCTGCCCGCAAGCGCGTCACGACGGCACGGATCTCCGCATGCTGCGCTTCCCCGAACCGGAGAAACACGCCGCGCAGCGGCTCCATACGGGAGTTCTTTCGGCGCAGCGGGCTGAGCTTAATGCCCTCGTCGGTCACGTAGGCATGACGGACGTCGGACCACGGGATTTCCAGGGCCGTCAATCCGCATTTCATGGCCGCCGACTTCGCTGTCAGCGTATAATGGATCGGGAACACAAACTCGGAAACGGAAAAAAGTGCCGCGAAGGTTGGCAGCAGTGCCAGCCAGAACGAGTGAAATAGGCACAATCCGGTAACAAAAACCAGTCCGAGCACACCCAAAATCTTCGGCAGCCGCTCTGGATGTCTCCGGATGAGATGTACCGACCAGGTGAGTTGCACAGCCTGCGACGGCACCGGCTTAGAGATGTTTGCGGTGGTGGGAATCATAGCACAACAATCAGCGTTGGGCTTATTATAACGATGTCACGGTAGCTTTGTCAAGTGAAGTTGCAATCGCACGTTGCGAGCGGATTAACGTTTCGGGTACTATTGGCCTATGCCTCTGCTGGAAATCAAAAACTGCACCAAGCAATTTGGCGGCCTGACCGCTGTGAACCAGTTCACGCTCTCGCTCGAGTCTGGTGAAATGGTCGGGCTGATCGGCCCGAACGGTGCGGGCAAAACAACGGCATTCAATCTTCTCACGGGTGTCTACGCCCCGACCTCCGGTTCGATCCACTTTCTAGGCAGCTCGATTGCCGGGCATAAGCCGTTTCAGATTGCGGCGGCTGGCATTTCCCGCACGTTTCAAAACATCCGTTTGTTTCCAGCTTTAACCGTGCTGGATAATGTCCGCACGGCAACTCACTTGCATTACAAACCTTCGTTACTCAGTGCAGTATGGCGCGGCAAATCATTCGTTGCCGCCGAAAACGCGGCAAAAGACGAAGCTATGGCACTTTTGGAGCGGTTCAAGCTGGAGAAGTACGCCGGTGATTCGGCTAAGAGCCTGGCGTACGGCGAGCAGCGGCGTTTGGAGATTGCGCGTGCCCTGGCAACTCGCCCGAAGCTGCTGCTGCTCGATGAACCGGCGGCAGGCATGAACCCGCAGGAAAAAAACGATCTCATGGAACAGATACGGACACTGCGGGATGAGTTCGGCGTGACGATACTTTTAATAGAGCATGATATGAAAGTCGTGATGGGAATCTGCGAACGTATTCTTGTGCTTGATTACGGCCAGGTGATCGCTCAGGGTACGCCGCGCGAGATACGCGATGACCCCAAAGTGATCGAGGCCTATCTTGGGGAAGCCGACGCCGCTTCGAGTGTGGCCTAATCCATGCTGACACTCGAAAATCTGGAAGTCTCCTATGGCCCGATCAAAGCATTGAAAAACGTTTCGCTCGAGATCGCGGCGGGCGAGATTGTGACATTAATTGGTGCAAATGGAGCCGGTAAGAGTACAACGCTTCGTGCAATCTCTGGCCTCGTGCCCACTTCAATGGGGCATATCTTGTTTGAAGGCAAGGAGATCACGAATTCGCCTGCCGACCGGATCGTGCAGCTCGGGATCGGCCACTCACCCGAAGGCCGGCGGATTTTCGCAAATATGAGTGTGCGCGAAAATCTGGAGTTGGGAGCATATACGCGGCGTGACCGTTCCGGTATTTCCGAAGATCTGGAGCGGGGGCTGACGCTCTTTCCGCGTCTTAAAGAACGCATCGGGCAGAATGCCGGGACACTTTCCGGCGGCGAGCAGCAGATGCTGGCTATGGCCCGCGCGTTGATGGCTCGGCCCCGCCTGCTGCTTCTTGATGAGCCTTCTCTGGGCCTTGCACCGTTTTTGGTACGCGACATTTTTCGGATTATCAAAGACATTAACGCCCAGGGGACCACTGTTCTTCTGGTTGAGCAGAATGCCCATCTGGCACTGGGGATCGCCCATCGGGGATACGTTCTCGAGACGGGGCATATCGTCATGGCGGACGAGGCTAAAGCCTTGCTGGCGAATGACGACATTAAAAAAGCTTACCTGGGCGAATGAAGAGTCACACTATGATGCCTAGCCCGAGTGACTTGAAGTTTTGCACGACCCACGAGTGGTCACGGGTTGAAGCAAATATCGCCACGGTCGGTATCTCGAACCCTGCGCAGCAAGAGCTTGGAGACATCGTGACAATATTCCTGCCGGAAGTTGGCCGAATACTGCAACGGGGCGAAAAGCTGGGGGAGATCGACAGCATCAATGCCGTATCTGACCTTTACGCCCCTGTGTCGGGCAAGGTCATCGCCGTGAATGAGGCTTTGTGCGATGCCCCGGAGCTGGTCAACGACGACCCCTACGGAGCGGGCTGGATGCTCCAGATCCAGATAACGCACCCTGCTGATACGCAGACGCTTCTGAGCCACAGCGAGTACCAAGCGACCCTCAAGAATTTGGAGTGATTGGACTTAGCCGTGTGAGGGTGGGGGTGCAGCTACAGAACCTGCTTGATGTCGCCTATAATGAAGTATGGCTTCATCAGTGCGTTTCGAGTCAGATTCTCGAAAAGGTGCTGGGTATTGAAGGCTGGCAAACAATTGACACGTCAGGCACGGTATGGTACACTGAGAATGAAGAGAGCGAGGAATGCCCATGGCGCGTAAAATTTTAACGTGTGACGATGAAAAGCACATCGTCCGTTTGATACAGGTCAACCTGGAGCGACAGGGCTACGAGGTGATTACGGCCTTCAACGGCTTGGAGTGCCTCGAAAAAGTTAAAGAGGACCGCCCGGACCTCATCGTTCTGGACGTGATGATGCCGGAAATGACCGGATTTGAGGTGCTCGAGAAACTCAAGAAGGATCCGGAGACGGAGAACATTCCCGTGATTATGCTGACCGCCCGTGCCCAGGACTCTGATGTTCTGCGCGGCTGGCAGTCCGGCGTGGAATGCTATTTGACGAAACCGTTCAACCCAATGGAGTTGATTGCGTTCGTCAAGCGAATCTTTTCTATGGAAGATGGAATCGCGGATGAAAAACGGTACACAATCTAACAAGTTAATGATGGTAGATGGCAGCGGTCACGAAATCGGTGGTCATGACTCGATGGACGATGCAGCAGCGGACTATGCCTACGTGATCGACCAAGAAGCCAGTGCACTAGAGGCTGTTCAGAATGTGCGCACGATGCTTTTCGTCTTAACAGCAGTCAGTGCGACGTGTGTGACTGCAGCGATTGCATCGGGAACCTATGCGCTCTGGCTGGCGCGTCGTCAGGGAACGCACAAAGTGCTCACGGATGTCAATGACATCCTCAAAACGTGTCAATCTAGGATGCGACAGCTAGAGGCTGAAGTCCAGCAGCTTCCGAGCCGCCCAGGATAAGGATTTTAGAGAACAGGCCGCAAGCGAAGTTAGTTTCACTTGCGGCCTCTCTTTTCGATATAACTTGGTTCCGATAATATATATTATGTAATATTAAGCGGGTGCAGCGTGATTTCGAGCGGAGACACAAGCTGGATGACCAAGGCCACTGAATGTTATGCTGTCAGAGCATCCTAAAAAACTTCGTTACTG
>JANXNV010000237.1 GCA_025353925.1 Armatimonadota bacterium | reverse complement strand
TTCGCGTCGACCCTTCCCTAAGAGGGAAGGGTTAAGAGTAGAGAGGACAGGAGCAGACGGCCCCTCTTCACTCTTCTCCCAACTCCTCACCCTTCCTTCTTAGGGAAGGGTCGACGCGAAGCGGCGGGGTTAGGTTCCGATGGCCTGCGCTGCACATCAGACCTTCCTCTACCTCGTTCTATCCCACTACCGGGTATAATAACCCCACAATGATCCCCATTCGGCTGGAACTCAAGAACTTTATGTCTTACGGCGCGGATGTCCCGGCACTCGACTTTGCCGGGATGCATACCCTCTGTCTGTCCGGCGAAAATGGGCATGGGAAGAGTGCGCTGCTGGATGCCCTGACCTGGTCGCTCTGGGGGGAGAGCCGGGCGGGAAAGAACAAGCATGACGAGTTGGTGCGCATCGGCGCAGATGAGATGAGTGTCCATTTCACGTTTGAAATGGACGGTCAGCGGTACCGAGTCGTACGGAAACGCTCGAAAAAGGCCAGCGGGAATGTCTGGCAGCTGCAGGGGGAAACTCCCGACCAGGGGCTGGGAATCGGCTGGCACCCGATGACCGGCAACACGGATCGCGAAACCGAGCTGGCGATCCAGAAGCTGCTGCGTATGTCGTACGACACGTTTCTGAACTCCGCGTACCTGCGTCAGGGCCAGGCGGACCAGTTCGTGCGCCAGACCGCCGCCAAGCGCAAAGAGATTTTGGCGGATATTCTGGACCTTTCGCGCTACGATCAGCTGGAAACCAAAGCCCGGGAGCGGATGAAGTCGGCCCAGGCGGATGCGACTGACCTTGACCGGGACATCAGCGGGATCGATGCTGAGCTGCGGGACGAAGCGGGCCTGCGCGAGTCGCTGGCCGAGCTTCAGGGACGTTTGGACACACTCGACGAACAGCGTGTGTCGCAGCGGGCCGAATGGGAGACTGTTCAGGAGCGTCGAACGCTTTTGAGGAGTCAGGCTGAGCTTGCGGCGGCACTGACGAAGCAGATTCGGGACTTGGCCGCGGAGATTCGTGAATATACCGAGGAACTGACGGGTCACCGGGACAAGGCGGAGCAGGCCCGCGCCCTGCTGTCCCGACAGGACGAGATCAACGGTAACTTTGCGAAGCTGTTGGAAGCCCGAACTCGGGTGGTGGCCAGCGAAGCGGCGGTGACGCAGCTGCATCGCGGGGAGCAGGCTCTGGCTGCCGCCGAAAAAGAGTGGATGGCGGCGGAGAACGATGTCGAGCGTCGCATGGAGCGAGCGGTTCGGGAACACGATCAAGCGGCGGCTCGCCTGCTCGATCTGCCCCAGCTTGAGCGTGAGCGCGACACCCTGGCCCCGCATGTTGCGGCGGCGGACAAGAGCGAAGCGGATCGGAAAACTCTCTCGGAGGCATTGGCCGCCGATCAGGAGACGTTCACGCGTCTGCGCGAGGAGAATGCCCGCCTCGACTTTCAGACCAACCAGTGGTCGGACCGGATCAAGACCCTCGACAGCCAGACCGGCGTCTGCCAGGTGTGTGATGCCCCCCTGCCGCCGGAAAAAGTGGCGTCAACTCGTGCCGACTATGAAGCTATCCTCTCCGCGCTTCTGACTGAGCGCAAAGCGGTTCGCGCTGAGGCCGGTACGCTGAAAACGCGTCTCGCCGATGGGCAAGTGCAGATGCAGAGCTTGGACACCCAGATCCGCGCCGCGAACCAGGGCCGGGTGCGGCTAGGACAGGTCGATCAGCGTCTGCTGGAACTCGAAGCCGTCACACGTGATCTTCCCAACCTGGCGTCTCTGCGAGATCAAGCGGTGAAAGTCGTCTCGGAGGGCCATTTCGCCCCGGAGCTTCGGGCAAAGATCGTGAAGATTGAAGCGGCTCTCAAAAACCTGTTTCACGCGGAGGCCGACTACGCGGCAGTTCGCGCCGAGCTGATGCTGCTGGAACCCTCCGAGCGGCTGCATATCGCCCTGGAGCACGCCCAATCGGCACTTTCGACCGCTGAAGTCGGCGAGAACCGGGCGAGAAAAGCGATCCAGGCCCGGCAGGTGTCGCAGGCAGCCGCGCAGACCCAGCTTGGCGATTTGGCCGATGTCGGTGCAGAGCTGGCGAAACTAAATGCCCGAGATCTGGAAATCCGTGACCAAGAAGCCCAGCGCAGCCGGGAGCACCAGAATGTCTCGCAGGACATTGGCCGCCGCCAGCAGACTTTGACCCGCCTGGAGGAGCTGAAGGTCGTGCGGGCCGACAAGGCGAAACGTCTCATCGATGCCCGTTACGACGCCGAGGTTCACGACCAACTGACGCGGGCATTCGGCAAAAAGGGTGTCCAGGCTCTGATTATTGAAAACGCCATCCCGGAGCTGATGGAGGAGACCAATCGCCTCCTGGACAAGCTCACCGATGGCGACATGTCACTTTATTTTGAGACCGTCAAAGAGTCGAAGTCGAAAAAAGATAGTCCAATCGAGACGCTGGAAATCAAAGTCAGCGACAACCTCGGTACGCGTCCCCTGGAAATGTACTCCGGCGGCGAAGGATTCCGGGCGGCCTTTGCGCTCCGAATTGCCTTGTCCAAGCTGCTCGCCCGCCGGGCCGGGGCACGGCTGCAGACACTGATTATCGACGAGGGCTTTGGCTCGCAGGATGCGAAAGGGCGCGAAAAGCTGGTAGAGTGTATCGACACGATCAAAGATGATTTCGAGCGGATCATTGTGATCACACACATTGACGAGCTGAAGGATGCGTTTGCCACGCGGGTCGAGATCACGAAAACGGCTTCGGGGTCCCAGATCACGGTCATGGATGGGTCGGGCGGGTGAACCCTTTAATCCGCCGAATTCTCGCAGGCGTGCTCGGGGTCAGCGTGACGCTGCTGCTGAACCTGATAAGCACCTGGTGGCTCCGGGAAACGATCTTCGAGGTGCCTTCCTTCTCCGACGGCTCGGCGGCCCTGCTGACTCTGGCCCTCCCCGCGCTCTTTGGCGGGCTGGCAATCGGCTTTGCCGCCCGCGAGGATGGGTTGAACGTGGCCGCCGTGACATTTGTGCTCTTCTGCGCCGCCGGGTTCGCGCATCCCTTCTGGCGCATCCCGCCGGTCTCGGAGCAGTCCGCCCGCAGCGGCGCGATGCACTACTTTTTGTACAGCCCTCTGGTCGCCCTGGCCTTCGCGGCCCTCGGGGCCTGGGGCGCGTCGCAGATGGCGACAGGAAAATGGACGCTGAAAGATGCCGCCCCGGTGATTCCGCCGGGGTAGGCCAAAGAAAGTCGTAGGGGTGGGGCTTGCCCCCGCCCTCCAAGCACAAAGTTGAGCGCAAAGCAGAGTAACATATTATGTTCGTAGATGAAGTTTTAATCGATGTCAAAGCGGGAGACGGCGGCAATGGGTCCGTGGCGTTCCGCAAGGAAAAATATGTGCCGTTCGGCGGGCCGAACGGTGGGGATGGCGGCAAGGGCGGAGACGTGACTTTGGAAGCCGATTCCAACCTGTCGACCCTGCTCGACTTCCGGTTCCAGCGCAACTATGAGGCCCTGCGGGGGATTCATGGGACGAGCCGGGATATGCATGGCAAGAATGCCGGGGATATTACGCTGAAAGTCCCCATCGGCACGACCGCCACCGACAATGAGACCGGGCGCGTTCTGGTGGATCTGACCAAGCACGGTCAACGGTGTATCGTCGCGCGAGGCGGCATCGGGGGGCGTGGCAATGCTCACTTTGCAACCTCCGTGCAGCAGGCGCCGAAGTTTGCTGAGAACGGGGAGCCGGGGGAAGCGAAGATCATCAAGCTGGAGCTGAAGCTGCTGGCGGATGTTGGACTGATCGGCTATCCGAATGTCGGCAAAAGTACGCTGGTGGCGGCGATCTCCGCCGCCCGGCCCAAGATCGCCGACTACCCGTTTACAACACTGGTTCCCAATCTTGGCGTGGTGCGGGTCGATGAAGAACGCACTTTTGTGGTCGCCGACATCCCCGGCCTCATCGAAGGCGCGAGTGAAGGGGTCGGTTTAGGGCATCAGTTCCTGCGCCATGTCGAGCGAACGCGCCTGCTCTGCCACTTGATCGACCTTTCCGGCACCACCGGGCGCGAGCCGATGGACGACTACGCCGTGATCAACCGGGAGCTGGCGGCGTATAATGAAAAGCTGGCCCACTTGCCGCAGGTGGTGGTCCTCAACAAGATCGATGTTGCCGACCCGGAGCTGGTCGAGCTGCTCCGCGCCGAGTTTGCCGAGGAAGATGTTCCCGTGTTCGCCATTTCCGCCGCCACCCGCTCCGGCCTGGAGCCGCTGGTGTATTATCTGGCAAAAACTCTGTCGGAGATGCCGCCGGAACCGATTCTTGAAGATGAGATCGTGCGGATCACGGCGGACACCATGCGCTCCCGCCATACCGACCGCCGCTGGGATGCCCATTATGATGCCTCTACGGAAGCCTATGTCGTCGCGGGGAAGGGCATCGAGCGGTTGGTCGCCATGACCCAGCTGAACAACGACGCGGCGGTCAACCGTCTGCACCGGACGCTGGAAAAGACCGGGATCATCAACAAGCTGCGGACATTGGGGGCGGTCGAAGGCGACACGGTGCGGATCGGCAAAGCTGAGTTCGACTTCTTCGACGAGTACGCGCTGGATGTGCCGAAAGAGGCGGAAGAGAAGGCGGAATAGCGCGGCCGCTCTTACCCTATGAACTGCGTCGTCATCAAAGTCGGAACCAGCACCCTGACACGCGGCGGCGGGCCGCCGGATACCGCGTATATCGCGGATCTGGCGGCGCAGATCGCCGCGCTGCAAAAAACGGGCTGCTCCGTCGTGCTGGTCTCCTCGGGGGCGATCCGTGCGGGCATGAACCGGCTGAAGCTGCCGGGCCGCCCGCGCTCCATTCCGCAGAAGCAGGCCGCCGCCGCTGTGGGGCAGGGTCTGCTGATGCATACCTATTCCGAAGCGTTTGCCGCCCATAACGTTCCCGTCGCCCAGGTCCTGCTGACCCGCGAAGACCTGCGGGACCGGACGCGCTACTTGAACGCCCAGAACACGTTTGCCGCGCTCCTCGGGCACCATGTCGTGCCGATCGTCAACGAAAATGACACGGTTTCCGTGGATGAAATCAAGTTCGGAGACAATGACACGCTGGCCGCCCTCGTGGCCTCCTTGATCGAAGCCGACACGCTGCTACTGCTTTCCGATGTCGCCGGTCTGTATGACAAAGACCCTACCCAGTTTGCTGATGCCTGCCTGATTCCCACCGTCGAGGCCATTGACCGCGCTTTAGAGCAGCGGGTGGGGGGAGCGCAGTCACAAATGGGGACGGGTGGGATGACCACAAAGATTCAGGCGGCCAAAATTTGCGCGGGCAGCGGGGTCATCATGCGGATCGCCGATGGCCGCCGCCCTGCCGTGGTCGCCGATGCCCTGGAAGGACGGTGCGGGACCCAGTTCCTGCCCCGGCGGATTCCGCTGCGCTCCCGCCAGCGCTGGATCGCCTACGGCATCGTCCCAAAGGGCACCGTCACCGTCAACGATGGTGCCCGGCAGCGGCTCCTCGACGAAGGCAAAAGTCTGCTCCCGGCAGGCGTGACCCATCTTTCCGGCCACTTTGCGGCGGGCGATCTGGTCCGCCTGACCGACTCGCACGGCGATCCGTTTGCCCAGGGGTTCGTCAACTACAGCCACGCTGACCTCGCCCGCATCATGGGGAAGCGCACCGCCGATATTCTGCCCATTCTCGGCATCACGGCGGGTGACGAAGTGGTGCATCGGGACAATCTGGTGCTGGATTTGTAGGCTTCTCAACATTTCCCTTCTTGACATCTCCCTCTCGTTCGGTTACAATTACGCATCATGAGCACACTCGCAATCGAAGAAGTTGAAGATAAGGCACGGGCGGCGAAAGCTGCTGCGCAGGTTCTGGCGACTGCCGGGACGACGGTAAAAAACGCTGCGCTTCTGGCAATGGCCGAAGCCCTGGGTTGTCAGTCGGAAGAGGTTTTAGCGGCCAACGCTCTTGACATTGCCGGGGCGACGGAGCGTGGCCTGTCGCCGCACTCGATTGAGCGGCTGACGCTCAGCCCGAAGCGCATCGCCGAGATGCAGACCGGGCTGCGGCAGGTCGCCGCGCTGCCGGACCCCATCGGGGCAGTGCTGTCGGGCTGGCGTCGGCCCAACGGCTTGCAGATCACTAAAACGCGCGTTCCGCTGGGTGTCATCGGGATCATCTTCGAGAGTCGCCCGAATGTCACGGTGGATGCCGCCGCCCTCTGCCTGAAGTCCGGTAATGCCGCGCTGCTGCGGGGCGGCTCGGAGGCGATCCATTCGAATATCGCATTGGCCCGCGCTCTCGGGGGAGCACTGGAGTCGGTCGGTCTGCCGCGTGCCTGCGTGCAGCTGATTGAAAGCACCGACCGTGCCGCCGCCAAGCGGCTGATGACGCTGAACGGCTTCGTGGACTGCCTGATCCCGCGCGGGGGGGCCTCGCTGATCAAGGCCGTTGTGGAGACCGCCACGGTTCCTGTGATCGAGACCGGCACGGGCAACTGCCACGTTTATGTCGATAAAGACGCCGATTCCGAGATGGCGTCGGCCATTATCCTGAACGCCAAAGTCCAGCGGCCTTCCGTCTGCAACAGTGCGGAAACGCTGCTAGTCCACAAAGACATCGCTGAGACGTTCCTACCCCTGGTCGGCGCGGCTTTGGTTAAGGCCGGAGTGGAAATTCGCGGAGACGCCGTCACGCGTGCTTTGCTGCCAACAGCGAATCCGGCAGAGGAAGAAGACTGGCTGACTGAGTATAACGCGCTCATACTGGCGGTGAAAGTCGTGGACAGCCTTGAGGACGCCGTCGCTCATATCGCGCAGTATGGGACGCGGCACTCGGAAGCGATCATCACAGAGAACTACGCCGCCGCCCAGGCCTTCACCGACGGTGTGGACTGCGCCGCCGTGTATGTCAATGCGTCGACCCGCTTCACCGACGGCTTCGAGTTTGGTTTTGGCGCGGAGATCGGTATCTCCAACCAGAAGTTGCACGCCCGCGGGCCGATGGGTCTGGAAGAATTGACGACCTATAAATACGTCGTGCGGGGCGACGGGCAAATTCGCGGGTGAGAGAGTGGAAGAGGCAGAACGAGGAGGAACGAGTGGTTGGAAACCACTCGCTAGGTGAGGCGTCCTGCGGACGTCGGATTCGGACTTCTGTCTTCCACCCGGAGGGTGCCTCACCTAGCGAGTGACTTTCAGTCACTCGCTGCAACTCTGGACGGAGATGGGCATCGTTTTTGCCCTCATCATTGGTCTGTTGCCCATTGGGCTTTTTTCGGGAGGTCACCGAGGCTTTTCATGCAGCGCATCGGCATTATGGGAGGGACTTTCGACCCGATCCACTACGGGCATCTGCTGATGGCCGAAGAGGCCAGGCAGGCGTTTGCGCTGGATCAGGTCGTCTTCGTGCCTAATGGCCGCCCGGCGCACAAGAAGGTCTATCTTGTCAGCTCGCCGGAAGACCGCTATGCGATGACCCTGCTGGCGACGGGGTCCAACCCCTGCTTTGCCTGTTCGCGGATCGAGCTGGACCGCCCCGGCCCGTCTTACACCATTGACACCCTGCGGGCCTACCGCGCGGCGCACCCCGATCTCGACGCATTGTATTTTATCACCGGGGCGGATGCCGTGCTGGAAATTCTATCCTGGCATGAGTACGACAAGCTGGCCGAGGAGTGCCGGTTTATCGCCGTCACTCGGCCCGGATTTGTGCTGGACCGGCTGGAAGAGATGCTGGATGCCAAGTTTCTGCACCAGATCTCATTCCTGCCTATCCCCGGTCTGGAAATCTCTTCCACCGACCTGCGTCGCCGGGTGCGGGAAGGACGGAGCGTGAAGTATTTGACCCCGGAGTCCGTCGAAGGTTACATCGCGCAGAACGGTTTGTACCGGCCATTGGTGCCAGATTCAACGACAGAGAATTTATGATCGAAACCAAAGATACGTCGGCGCAAGAAGATATATCGGCACAGCTTGCCCTCGCGCGGCGGCAGCTCGAGGCAGTCCAGCGCGTCAGCACGGCCCTGTACTCGGTGACGGATACCGACACCTTGCTGCGGCAGGCACTCGGGACGGCTCTGGACGTGGTCGGAGCCGATGCCGGTTCCATTCTCCTGTACAATGCCGACCGAAATGTGCTGGTCTTTCGCTACGTGGTCGGGCCGGTCTCCGAGACGCTGACCGGAACTACGATTGACCTGACCCTGGGCAAGGGGATTGCGGGGGAGGTGTTTCGCACCGGCCTCAGCCGGATCACGCCGAATGTCGACACCGACGCTGACCACATCGGGACGATCGATGCCCGTACCGGCTACCGGACCCGGTCTCTGATGACGGTCCCCCTTAATGCCCGTTCCGGCCCGGCCCTCGGGGTCATGCAGTTTGTCAACAAGCGCGTCGGCGACTTCGATTCGGGCGACATGGCGGTGAGCGAAATCGTCAGCAGCCTGATCACGATGAGCCTGCAAAACTCCCTGCTGGCGAAAGAGGCCAACTTGGCTGCCATCGCCCGCTCGGTGGGCGAAATCAGCCACGATATCGGCAATATGCTGACACACGTGCTGCCGTATGTCCAATCACTCGAAGGCTGCATTGTCGATGTCCGCGAGGGAAAGCCCGGATCGATTGACACGCTGGAGACTTTCTATGAAGAAGTCAAAGAGAATGTCGCGGAAGGGGTGGACCGGGTCACGGCGCGGACCCGGGAGATGGCCTCCGCGCTGAAAGGTGAGATCGCCCCGCTGGTCTTCAAGTCGGGCCGTCCCTACGAGACCGCCCAGCGTGTCGTGAAGGGGCTGACCGCGGCGGCGTCGCGCGTCGATGTCCGCTTGTCAATCGCAGGTGATCCGGCTCTGGAAGCGGTCTACGACGGGCACCGCCTTTACAATGCCCTTTACAATCTGGTCAACAATGCTCTGCCGGAGACACCTCCCGGCGGCTCGATCACGCTGACCATACAAGCCAACTCTGAACCGGCATATTACACCATTGAAGTCGTCGATACGGGAGAGGGGATGCCGGAAGAGGTGCGAAAGATGCTGTTCACCGACGCGGCGTATTCGACCAAGAGCGGAGGGACCGGCCTGGGAACGCGGATCGTTCGCCGGATCGTGGAGCAGCATGGCGGAAAAGCCTCTGCCGTCAGCACGCCGGGCCAAGGGACTACGATTACGCTGAGGCTGCCGTGCTTGCCTCCTGGAGCCTCTCATACCGTAATTTAATCTTGCCACTCGTAATGCAGGATCCGCGTATCTCGGCTCAGCAGCGCATCGATTGCATCGCGCTTGACGTCGCGGGAGAGGAGGACACGAAACTTTGCCACTTCCGTATCCGCCATCTTCTCGATCTGGAGATCGCGCGTCTTGACATTCTTCTCGCGCAGCGTGCTCAGGAGACTGCTCAGGACTTCCAGCGAGCTGCAATTTGCGGCAAATACGACGGTCAAGCCGTGCCGCCGCCGCTGCCGAATAAGCACATCCTCGAAACGGTTAAGAATGGTCAGTATAAAGAAGATCAGTGCTGTACTGATCACCGCGAGGTACGCATAGCGGCCGCCGTACCCAACCGCCATTCCGACCCCCGCAATGGCCCACAGGGTCGCCGCCGTGGTTAGGCCGGTGACTGCGCCACTGATGCCGTTGCGAAGAATCGTCCCCGCTCCCAGAAAGCCTACTCCCGTGACGATCTGGGCGGCGATCCGGTCGCCGTTGACCCCAAACTGACTGGATATCTGGGTAATGAGCGCGGCCCCGACGCAGACCAAGATATGGGTGCGCAAGCCCGCCGGCCGTTCGTGCCGCTCCCGCTCCCAGCCGATAAGCCCCCCAAGCAGCAGGGAAAGCAGCAGCAGACCGGCCTGATGCAGCAGGGTCAGATGAAGAATGTCGGAGAGGCTCAGAGGCTAACCTCGGCCCGCAGCCCGCTGACCAGCTCCGAGACATAGGACGCCGCCTCGACCGCGGCGACCGCCTCTTTCTGGTCACTGCTCCGGCGCAGGCTGACTTCGAGCGTGCCTTCGGCGAGACCCTTCCCGACCACCACTTTGACCGGAATACCCAGCAGGTCTGCCTCTTTGAATTTGACCCCGGGCCGCTCTTCGCGGTCATCCAAAAGAACATCGACTCCAGCCACGCTCAGCTCATGGTACAGATCTTCCGCCGCCTGCCGCTGCATATCGTCCTTCGGCCAGACCAGCACGATCACGACCTCGAACGGCGCAATGGAGATCGGCCAGAGGATGCCGTTGTCGTCGTGCCGCTGCTCGATCGCCGCCGCCATGGTCCGCGAAACACCCACCCCGTAAGAGCCGCCGAGCATGAGCTGAGTCGCACCGTTCTCATCGGAGAAGGTCGCCCCCATAGACTTCGAATACTTCGTGCCAAAGTTAAAAACGTGGCCGACTTCGATCCCGCGCTGCGTCTCCAGCCGCCCCTCGGGATCAACTGGGCTGATATCGCCCGCGACCGCCGTACGCAAATCCAAATACTCAGGGTGGGGAAAATCGCGGCCTGGCTGGACGTGTACCAGATGCGTGTCGGCAGTATTTGCCCCAACAACCCCGTCCCGGACGGTCTCGACTTCGCGGTCAGCGATCATGCGCACCGGCACTTGGAGGCCGACCGGCCCGGCAAAGCCCAGCGGGGCACCCGTAACGCGCAGGACAGTTGCGGCATCGGCCAGCGAGGACGGCCCGCCGAGCAGCTTCGCCAGCTTGGCATCATTCAATTCCCGGTCGCCGCGTACCAGCACGACCACCGGCTGACCGTCGGGGGCATTGAACACCAGTGTCTTAATTAATCGAGTCGTTGGAATGCCCAAAAACGCTGAGACGGCCTCGATACTGCTCGTGCCGGGCGTGCTAATGCTTTCGGATGCGGGCACCACCGTGTCGGAAGCCTCCGCCGGAGCCGGGACCGCTTCGCACCGCTCGGCATTCGCTGCATAGCCCGTTTTGCCGCAGCGCAGGACGGTATCTTCGCCGTCGGCGGACAGGACCATGAACTCTTCGCTCTGGGAGCCGCCAATCGCGCCCGAGTCGGCTTCCACGGAAAGCGAGTCGAGGCCGCACCGGGTGAACATCCGCCCGAAGGCTTCTTTCATGTTCCGGTAGGCGAGCTGATTGCCCGCTTCATCTTTGTCAAACGAATAGGCATCGAGCATCAAAAACTCGCGGCACCGAACCAGGCCGCCACGCGGGCGCGGCTCATTGCGGAACTTCGTCTGTATCTGGTAGGGCAGGAGAGGAAGCTGTTTATACGACTGAATATCTTTGCGGACAATATCCGTGATGACCTCCTCGTGCGTGAAGCCCAAAAAGTAATCCTGCGGCTTCACCGTAAAGAGCACATCTACTTTGTCCCGGCCCGACTCTTCCAAAAGCTCTTTGGGAAAGAGAGACGGCATGAGCATCTCGGCCCCGCCGACCCGCTCCATCTCTTCGCGCAGGATACGCGAGATCTTGTTCAGCACCCGCAGACCCAGCGGCAGGTAGGAATAGACCCCGCTGGAGAGGGGCCGGATAAAGCCGCCTCGCAGGAGCAGCTTGTGGCTGACCATCTCGGCGTCTTTCGGCGCATCGCGGAGGGTAGGGACGAAAAGTTGTGTGAATCGCATAATTTGGGTATCGCTGGCCGAGAGTTACTGCGGCACTTGATGGGTAATGGTGCGGATGATGTCGTGCGAGTTGATCAGCACGAAGAGGACGCCGATAATCGCCAGGCCGGTCATCAGAAACGCCTGCTGCTGCTGGTCTGTCAGCCGCTTGCCGCGCCGGACCCACTCTAAGAAGAACGTCAGCAGGTGCCCGCCATCCAAGATGGGGATCGGCAGCAAATTAAAGATCGCCAGGCTGATCGAAAGCTGGGCCATAATGGCGACTTCTTCGACCAAGCCGTTCTTGACCGCAACATTGGTCACCTGGTACATGAAGATAATGCCGCCGGTGTTCTCTTTGATCTGGCTGGGCTGGCGGACCATTTCGCCGAGATGGGCGAAAATACCAAGCGTCGCATTCGTCCCCGCCGCCACCGAGTCTCCGAAGCTCAGGTGCTTGATCTCCGACGACGGCTGTATCTTCAGCACCCCGATGTGGTGTGAGTTCAGCGTCGGCAGCGCACTGTCCGACAGATCGGCAGGAAGCGTGCCGTGTAGGGGAATAGGATCGTCGCTGGTTGGGCGCGAAACGATTAACTCGACGGCCTTCCCAGCATTTGCCCGCAGGAAGCTTGTAACCTGCTCGGCAGTCTTCACTTTGTCTTTCGCGACCAAAAGCACCGTATCTCCAGCTTCCAGTCCCAGCGCGAAACCGGCAGCTCCCGGCGTCGTGACTTCGGTGCGGATGACGGGCTTATCGTTCTCCATCGCCGTCTGCGGGGTCGCCGTCTTCGTCAGAATTTCATCGCCGCGCTTGACATTCAGCGTCAGGGTCTTGCCGAGGCTGCCGTTGATGACCGCGATCATCTGCTTGCCGTCGGAAATCGGCTGCCCGTTGATCGCCGTGATGACATCACCTGTGCGCAGGCCAATCCGCTGGCCTTCCCCGCCGGGGGAGACCATGCCGATGCGCGACAAGACTTTGCCCGAGGGAATTCCCACGGTCCAGCCCATTAGGCAGAACGCGATGTAGCCGAACAAAAACGACATGACCGGCCCGGCCAGGATCACCAAAGCCCGTTGCCAGAGCGGCTTGCTGTAGAATCCGTCGGGAGAGGTGTACGGCACGCCGTCCCCGATATTTTCCGTAATCAGAGGCAGGTCTTTGGAGTCAGGGTCGGACGGGTTCGGCTTGCCGAGCACTTTGTCTTTCGCGGCTACCAGCGGGGCCTCATCCGGCTCCATGCCCGCGATCTTGACAAATCCGCCAAGCGGCAGCATCCGAACATTGTATTCGGTATCCCCGCGCTTGCAGATCCGAAACAGCCGCTTGCCGAAGCCGATGCTGAAATCGTCCACGCGAATTCCGCAGAGACGGGCCACAATAAAATGGCCCCATTCATGCGCAACGACTAAAATGCTGAGAATAATCAGCAGCGTCACAGTCGGCTGTATATGTGTCCAAAGTGCCAAGTCGGAAGCTCCTTAATAATGTGCAGAGAGCGGTCGGTTTGCCCCAGCGGTGGGGCTGATTCAGAGGGCGGGGGCAAGCCCCGCCCCTACGGGGAAATCCTTAGCCGCAACGCTGCCCCCCTTGCCCATCCATCAGCCAGCATAATCTGCTCCAATGTCGGGCTGGGCTGAACCGTGTGCGCGTCCATCACCCGCGCCGTCAGGTCGACTATCGCTGGGAACGCAATCTTCTCGTCCAGGAAAAAGCCGACGGCGGCTTCATTTGCGGCATTCATCACGGCGGGCAGCGTGCCGCCGACTTCTGCTGCGCGGCGGGCGAGCGCCAGTGCCGGAAAACGGGCTTCATCTGGGGCCTCGAAGGCCAGCGGCGTTTTTTGGGCCAGAATGTCGAACTTCGGAATGCCCAGATCGGCCCGGTCAGGGTAAAGCAGGGCACATTCGATCGGCCCGCGCATATCCGGCAGCCCAAGCTGGGCCAGCACCGAGCCGTCGATCAGCTCCACCAGCGAATGCACGACGCTTTGCGGATGCACGACCACGCCGACCCGCTCAATCGGCACATCGAAGAGCCAGCGGGCCTCGATCATCTCCAGGGCTTTGTTCATCAAAGTGGCACTGTCCACCGTGATCTTCCGGCCCATAGTCGGCCAGGTCGGGTGGTGCAGGGCATCAGCGAGCGTGGCCTGCGCCATTCGCTCGGCACTCCATGCCCGGAACGGACCGCCCGAGGCCGTCAGCCATAGCTTGGCGACGTGCTCTGGCTTCTGCCCCAGCAGACACTGAAAAATGGCCGAGTGCTCGCTGTCTATTGGCAGGATCTTCGCCCCGCTGCACTTTGCCGCCGCCGTGATCAGCTCCCCGGCAGCGACCAGGACTTCCTTGGTCGCGAGGGCAACGTCTTTGCCCGCTTCCAGGGCCGCCAGAGTCGCACGGATCCCGACTGCGCCTGCCACGGAGACCACTACAATGTCCGCCTCAGGCATTGTCGCGAGAGAAACCAGATCGGCCTCGTCGCCCCAGGCTAGACTGCTTGATAGGACGCCAAACTCGGCGGCTTGTTCCCGCAGCAGCGTCTCGCTCCGAAACGCCGACAAGCCGACCACCCGCAGCCGCTCCGGCAGCCGCCGGACAACGTCCAGCGTCTGCGTCCCGATACTGCCCGTTGCGCCGAGAATGACGATCCGCTTAATGCCCAAGCGTGTGCTCAGGGGCAGCCACCGCCCCAAACTTCCGTGTGCGCCGGGCATACTCTTCCAGGGCTTCCACCAGATGCGTCGGCGTGAAGTCCGGCCAGAGGGTTGGTGTCACGTACATCTCGGAATAGGCGACTCCCCAGAGGAGAAAATTCGAGATACGCATCTCGCCTGCAGTCCGAATCAACAAATCGGGGTCGGGCAGGTCCGGGGCGTACATCCGGGCCGAAAGATGCGACTCGGTGATGTCGGCGGGGTCGATTTCCCCGCGCTGGACCGCTTTCGCCAGCTCCCGGGCGGCGTCGGCGATCTCCGCTCGTCCGCCGTAATTGATCGCCAGGTTAAATGTCAACCCGCCGAAGCCCGCTGTCCGCCGCATGGCGTTCTCAAATGTCTCGCGCAGGCTCTCCGGCAGCTCGTCCAGCCGCCCGGTGACCAGAATACGCACATGGCTGCGGACCAATGCCTCGATCTCCGCCGACATCGCTGCCTGCATCAGATGCATCAGGCCGCCGACCTCGGTTTCAGGCCGTCGCCAGTTCTCGGTGGAGAACCCAAAAACGGTCAAGTTTTGAACGCCGAGCGCATCAGAGGCGGCGACGATCTTCTGCAGCGTTCGGTATCCCTCCCAGTGCCCCAGCAGCCGGTCCCGGCCCTTCGCATGCGCCCAGCGTCCGTTGCCGTCCATGATAATCGCGACATGGGCGGGGATACGGGCCGGGTCAAGGCGCATTTTCAGCGTCTGAAGCTCCGGGTCGGGGCAGGGTTTGAAGTGCTTGGAGAGAAGGGCGTTCATAGCAGTCAATTCGGAACTCAGACTTCGAGCAGCTCGACTTCTTTGGCTTTGGCGATCTGGTCGATCTGCGCGATGTAACGGTCAGTCAGCTTTTGCAGTGCGTCCTGTGCCCGCTTGGAATCATCTTCGGAGGCTTCGCTCTTTTTCACGAGTGCTTTGTAGCCGTCGTTGGCGTCGCGGCGAATATTCCGCACGGAAACGCGCCCGTCTTCGGTCTTCTTGGCAAGTATCTTGACATACTCTTTGCGCCGCTCTTCATTCATCGGGGGGATGTTCAGACGGATCGCCGCGCCGTCATTGACCGGGTTGATGTTCAGATCGGAGGCTTTGATGGCTTTTTCGATCGCGGCCAGCGTACTGCGGTCGTAGGGCGTGATCAAAAGCTGGCGCGATTCAGGCACACTGATACTCGCCAGTTGGTTCAGCGGCGTCGGCGACCCAAAGTAGTCGGCACTGATGCCGTCGACGAGGGTGGGGGTGGCGCGGCCCGTGCGGATCGTCGAAAAGTCGTGCTGCGTTGCATCCACGGTCTTTTTCATCTTCTGCTCGGCGTCTGCGGTGAGGTCGGCAAGGCTCATGGGTGATTGGCTCCTGAAAGTGTAGTAGTAATGCTATGCGGTCTGAAGCTCGGAAAGGCCAGGGACAGAACTCTTCGCAGCCTGAGCGGGTAACTTCAATATGCTGGCCAACTCGGTTTGAGCTTCGTTCGTGAAGATTTTGTACTGACCTTGTTCGGAATGAAGCGTGTGAATAACAATGGCCTCGCCAGAATAGTCGTGAAGCCCAGCCAGAAGCTCTTCGAAGCCCTGGGTCGGCGTACCCATATTTTTATTCCGCCGGGCGCGGGCACGGTAAATATCGCTGATTTCGCGGAGAGCGATTGGGCGGGTCGCTTCGGTGTCGAGCATTCCCAGGGAATCCCGCAACATTGTCTTCTCCATAAGTAAATACGCCGAAATTATCTCTATGCCGCTTCCGTAAGTGCCAGCTCTGCAAGCTGCAATTCTTCTTGTTTCGCGACAAACCGAGCGTAATTTACCCCGGTAGAATCTGAAAACTCTACCTCGTAAGCACCGTCGGGATATGTCTCAATAATATATCCTATATTGCCTTTTTTGGCACCTTCCGACTGGTGGTCATCTGTGAGCAACCGAATACGAGAATAGTTTTCTAACATATTCTTCCCTTTTATCGCGCAAACCCACTGAAAGGAGTGTTCAAGGTGATGCTTCCATCGGATTTTATCATCCAGCCAGAAAGCAGGTAGCTTCGTCGGTGAGCATCTACACCAATTCCAGTAAGCTCAATCTCAATTGTGATCCTCTGCCCATATTGGTCAAGCATCCCAAGTGCGAAATCTTGACGCGAATAACGCTCATCAGCTGCCTGTTCGTATAGGTGAGCAAGATCGGCTGAATGACTGCGATTGTATCCCAATGAACGGAAAACTTGGTCTTTACCATGTATTGCACCCGGCTTGAATATGTAGTCGCGGAACTTTTCGATTGGCGCAATACAAATTGGCATTAGATACGCATCTTTAACTTACGCATCTTTGGAGACAAGCGTTCCAATCGGGCTGCCTTCGGCGACACGCTGGATGTTTCCGGGGACATTGATGTCGAACACGACGATGGGCAGGTTGTTCTCCATGCAGAAGGCCATCGCGGTCAGGTCCATGACTTTGAGGCGGCGGTTGATCGCATCGCTGAAAGAGATCTTGTCAAACTTTGCGGCATCGGCGTGCTGACGCGGGTCCTTGTCATATACTCCGTCGGTGCCATTTTTCGCCATCAATATCGCTTCGGCCCGCACTTCGGAGGCACGCAGGGCGGCGGCGGTGTCGGTAGTAAAATAGGGGTTGCCCGTGCCGCCCGCCAGGATGACGACGCGGCCTTTTTCCAGGTGACGCAGCGCACGGCGGTTGATATACGACTCGGCGACGGTCTGGATGGGAACGGCGGTCTGGACGCGGGTGTCCACGCCCTGCTGCTCCAGCGAGTCCTGGAGGGCAAGGGCATTGACCACAGTTCCCAGCATGCCGATATGGTCGGCGGTCACGCGCTTCATGCCCGCAACCTCCGCAAGCTGGCCGCGCATGACATTGCCGCCGCCGATCACGATCGCGGTCTGGACGCCGCTGCGCTGCAGGCTTGCGACTTCCTCGGCGATCTTGGCGACGGCAGCATAGTCGATGACCCCGTGGCTGCCGTCTCCGGCGAAGGCTTCGCCGGAGAGCTTCAGCAGCACACGGGACCACTTCATGGGAGAAATCGTGGATTCGTCAGACATCGGTTAGGATGCCTCGCCGACTTCGAAGCGGACAAACCGCTTGATCTCGGCTCTGCCCTTGATGAGCTGGCCGACGGTCTGCTTCGGCTCGCGGATATACGGCTGTTCCAGCAGGACGGCTTCCTTGTAGAAGGTTCCGACACCGCCCTCGGCGATCTTTTCCAGAATCTCGGCGGGCTTGCCGGCATTCTTTGGGTCGGCGGACATCCGGGCCATGACGATCTCGCGCTCCTCGGCCACTTTCGCCGCTGGAACGTCGTCTTTCGCCAGGAACTTGGGCTTCGCCGCCGCGATATGCATCGCGATCTCGCGGGCCAGCTCCTGCACTTCCGGTCCCTGTCCGGTCAGCTCGACCAGCACGCCGATCTGTCCGCCCATATGAACGTAAGCGTCTACGGTGCCGTCCGCGGTCTGATAGGCCGCAAAGTGCTTGAAGATGATATTCTCGCGCATCTTCGCGAAGACTTCCTGAATGCGCAGCTTCGCGGGCTGGCTGGTCTCCGTGTGAGTGGCTTCGAGCAGCTCCTCGACGCTGGCAGCACCCGGGTTCGCCGCCGCATGCTTGGCCATATCTCGGGCCAGAGCGGCAAACTCTTCGTTGCGTGCCACAAAGTCCGTTTCGCTGTTGATCTCAATCAAAACCCCGAGCGTGTGGTTCTCACGAATCAGTGACTCAATGACGCCTTCCGCGCTGGTACGGCCCTCTTTGATCGTCGCTTTAGCATTCTTCTCGCGGAACGCTTTGATCGCCGCGTCCATGTCGCCGTTGGCTTCGGTGAGAAGCCGCTTCGCTTCCATCATCCCGGCCTGTGTCTTATCCCGCAGGTCTTTGACCATTGCGGCGGTAATATCTGCCATGTGTCTATTCCTTAAAATAATGTTGAAGATTCAGGAACCTAACCCCGCCGCTTCGCGTCGACCCTTCCCTAAGAAGGAAGGGTGAGGAGTTAGGAGAAGAGTCAGGAGGGGCCGTCTGCTCCTGTCCTCTCCACTCTTAACCCTTCC
>JANXNV010000236.1 GCA_025353925.1 Armatimonadota bacterium | reverse complement strand
AAGTGAAGTGATTTTGGAAAGAGGAGGCTCGATGAAAATTAGGCTGCGAATGGTGGAGGAAGGGAAGAAAGCGGCGGCACTAGCGGGTGCTTCCCTCTTACTCATCGGCGTGAGCATCGGGCCTGCCGCCCAGGTGATGGCTCAGGCAGGTTCCCCAGGGACTTCGGTACCGGCGGGAAAAAACCCCGTCAAAGAATACACGCGGGTGCATCCCAAAACAGGGCTGGTCGTGAAAGTCCGGTCTTATCTCCGGCGCGAAGCCGAGCCTAAGCCTGTCGCCGTGCAATCGCATCTACGGAAAGGCAAACGGGTCAAAGGGTACGAGCGGCAGCGGCCAAATCGCCCTTAGCCTCTCACAGGCATCATCTGCTATCTGCTCCAGGCTGGCGCGACTTCACCCCCCGTCATCTCCCGGAATGGGTTGTCCTGGGAGAACGCGTGCTCGAACTGCGCCTTGTACAAGTGGTAGTACAGGCCGTGCTTTGCCAGAAGCTCGTTGTGGCTGCCGACTTCGACGATTTTTCCGTCGGCCATCGTGACAATCTTATCCGCATGCATGATCGTGGAGAGCCGGTGGGCGATAATCAGGGTCGTGCGCCCGATCATCAGCTTGTTTAGGGCATTCTGGATCAGCTTTTCGCTCTCGCTGTCGAGGGCCGAGGTGGCTTCGTCGAGGATCAGGATGCGCGGGTCGCGCAGGAAAGCTCGGGTGATGGCAAGCCGCTGCTTTTGACCGCCGGATAGCTTGGTCCCGCGCTCTCCGATCTCCGTCTCGTACCCGTCGGGCAGGGCTTCGATAAAATGGCTGGCGTTAGCGGCGACCGCGGCGGCAACGATCTCCTCGTCACTCGCTCCCGGGCGGCCATACAAAATGTTTTCTTTGATGGTGCCCGTAAAGAGAATGTTGTCCTGCAAAACCATCCCGACGGCGTTGCGCAGGGACTTGACTTTAACTGAGGCAATGTCCAGCCCATCGACCAGAATTTGGCCCTCGGTGACGTCGTAAAAGCGCGGTACGAGATTGACCAGCGTCGATTTGCCCGCCCCCGATGGCCCGACAAAAGCCACGACCTCGCCGGGCTGAATGTCCAGGTTCAAGTTTTTGAGAATCGGCACGTCAGGATCGTAGCCGAACGAAACGTTCCGCAGGGTGACCCGGCCCTCGATTCGCTCCGGCAGGGGGGCGGCCTCGGGAGCATCGGCGATATCGGGGGCGATGTCAAAAATGTCAAAGATACGCTCGATCGCCGCTCCGGCATTGGCGATCACGGCGGCCAGATCCGTCAGCCGCTGCAGAGGCATATAGAACATGCCCAGAGACAGATAAAACGTGATCATCATGCCGGGGGTCATCCGCCCGTTCAGCACTTCGTGCGCTCCGAACAGCAGCACGGTGATCGGGGCGATCCCGGTCAGCAGGTTCGACGAAGTCATGTTCAGAGCCTGCAAGCGAACGGTGCTGATCTGCCGGTCATAGAGGCTGCGGTGCATCCGGTGGAACAGACGGGTCTCACGCTTCTCCCGCGCGAACGCCTGCACCACGGTCGCTCCCGCCACTTTCTCCTGCACCGATCCCGACAGCTCCGAAAGCCCTTCCTGGACGGCGTGGGACGCCTTGCGGATGCGCTGGCCGAAGAAGCGGACACTGATGACCCAGAGCGGCAGTACAATAATCGAGATCAGGGCCATGCGCGGCGACAGGACGAACAGCCAGATCACTACGCCGATGACCGAGAGAGAGTCCATCCAGAGCAGCGTACAGGCATTGCCGATGAAGTTCTGCGCCAGGGCGATATCCGAAGTCAGCCGGGAGACGATGGACCCGGAGCGGTTCTGCTGAAAAAATGACAGCGACAGGCTTTGGATGTGCTCGTACAGGTCGTTGCGCAGCTTGAAAATGACCCGCTGCCCGCCGACATTCGCCAGAAACGAGCGCAGGAAGATGACCCCGCCGGAGCAGGCCAGCAGGAAGATCACCCCTACCAGCGCGAAGTTGATCTTGTCGGCCAGCGTCGCCTGCGGGGCGAGGGCCGCCAGCAGATGGTCCAGCGCGGGATACAGCGGGTTCACCCGGCCCACATGCCGGTTCGCGTGGCTGACCAGGTCCAGCACGTACCCGGCGACGTTCGGAACCACCCAGCCGATCGCGTAATTGGTGATCCCGCAGAGGGTCGCGGCGGCGAAGAGCGGCACATAGGGGGTAAGATAGGCCAGAAAGCGCAGCATCGCCTGCCGCTCTTTTTGTACATTGCGAACAGTTTCATCCGCCTCCCGCATCCGCGTTTCCGCGGCGGAAGTACGCTGCCGAATTCGGGGCGTTTTACGCGTAAAAAGTTTTTCCACAGGGGTCGGCATGGAAATTTCTCCTGGACTCTGTTTGACTATTGTGCCATAGATGACCCTCCGATTTCAAGCTTTTATATAAAATCGTACTCGCGAAGCTGGGAAAGAACATTGTAATGCATGGAAAATTAGACGTTACAAGGTGGTGCCTAGGACTGCCTTTCGCCGAGGAGCGTCAGATGACTATCTTCGAGCGAGCGGCACTGATGCGCGAGGCGGAGTCTTGGGGGCGCAAATTATGGCTGCTCTGGGCGACCTATGGTTCTTCGGTCAGTTTGTTTCTCTTTTTTGCTATCTTTGCAAATCCCAATGCAGTCATCACTCAAAGTGTACTGGCTGGCACTTGCATTATGCTCATGATGATCGTGCTTCCGGTGTGCATTTTATTGTCCCGGGACTGGGTACGCCGCAGTCGTGGCTTCCGCCGTTCGGCTGCTAGTGGAAGTATCAGCCGGTATGAAGGAGAAGTTCCTGCCGAGGCCTTGATTGATCCTACTTTCGCGGAACTCAAAAAGATAGAAATCCTTCATTCTCTGAAGCAATGCACTATTGAGGTGCTGTCGGGTTCGCGAATGGTTTGGAAAATCAACGCAGAGCGAGTTGCCGCCTGGGTGATCGCCCCGGAGATTGAAGTGGCCAGTGTCCCCGCCTTTGCCGCAGTCGCTGCGAATTGGCTGGAACCGGTAGAAACAGACTCCATAGTCCTAGCCGGCCATCGCGACTTGAGTACCGGGGAAAAAGATGAATTACGTGGTCACGCCCGTCGGGCCTGGTTGAAAAATCTCCCTTTTGCTTTGGGATTGACCGTCTGGGCTTCCCTGCCGGTCAGCGGTATGATATTGACGGGATTGCATGGTAATTTTTTTGGCTGGCTCCGGGCTATCGTACTGGTGATGAGCGCACTCGGTGCCGATTTCGCTCTTGTACAGGGAGTAATCCACTCGCGGCGCCTGAATGCTGATCGTCGCCTCGGCACCGCTGGTATTTTGAGAATCGGGGCAGAGCAGGATGATCTCACGGCGGACTCGGAGGACGCGGCGGGCGAGGAGCTTTGGATGGAGATACTGCCCGTCTCCGGGTGCGTCTGGACCGAAGCGGGCATGCCGGCAGTGTGGCGTAAAGTTCAGCTATAGGGGAACTTTGCCCTTCCGCGCTTTTGCTTTCCACACCGGTAGGGTATCATAACGTCAGCACTTTATTCAGTACGATTTTTAGAAGGCGGGGGAATGAGCGTATGACGGTTTTAGTGACGGGAGCGTCGGGGTTTGTCGGGCGGCATATCTGTGCGGGGTTGGTAAAGATCGGGCATCCGGTGCGTGGGCTGGTTCGGCAGATTCCCGTGCGGAAGTTCCAGGTGGACGGGGTGGAATATGTTCGTGGAGCCGATGTTTCCGATGCGCTGACCCTGACCCCGGAGATGTTTCAGGGGGTGGATGCGATTATTCATCTGGTCGGCATTATCCAGGAAGTCAAAAGCAAAGGCCAGACATTCCAGCGTATCCATGTCGAGGGAACCCGGAATGTCGTCGATGAGGCCATGCGGGCTGGGTTCGATGGCCGCTTTGTCTACATGAGTGCCATTGGCTCGTCGGGAAACGCTCCAGCCGAGTATTCGCGCACGAAATACCAGGCCGAGCGGATCGTCATCGGCAGTAAGCTCCCGTATACGATCTTCCGCCCCTCGCTGATCCTCGGGTCCGACGGCGAATTCGTGGCCCAGATGAAGGACCTGATCCTGCACGGCGGCCTGCCCCTCCCGCTCCCCTTTCCCGTGATTCCCGTTCCCGGCAGCGGCTACAACCTATTCCAGCCGATCTGGATCGAGGACTTGGTCGAGTGCGTCGTCAAATCTCTGGGGATGGCCGAGACGCTGAATCAGGTCTACGAAGTGGGCGGGGGAACACAGGTTTCCTTCAACGAGATCATCCAGAGCCTCGCGAAAAAGCTGGGGCAGCCGAAAAAGAAGCTTCTGCACGCGCCGATCCCGCTGCTGTTTGCCGCCGCGACTGTGATGGAGAAGATTCTGCCCAAGCCGCCGGTCACGCGTGATCAGCTCAAAAACTTAGGCCGCGACAATATCACGACCGAGCAATCCGTCAAAGAGGTGTTCGGGATCGAGCCGCTGACTTTTGACCAGACGCTGGCGAAGATTTACGGGGTGTGAAACCGTGATAAACACGTAGCACTCGGACCGCAAAAAAGCCCGATACGACTTTTGAGAGTTGTGCCGGGCTTTTTTCGAGTGACCTGACTACGAGGGCAGGAGAACGGTATCGATCACATGGATAACTCCGTTATCCGCCTTGATGTCGGGGGTGACGACGGTGGCGTTGTTCACTTTGACCCCGTTGGTCGGGTCAATCTTGAGCGTTCCACCCTGAACGGTTGCCGGGTTCATCGGGCCGGTAATATCGGTGGACATTACGGCACCGGGAACGACATGGTAGGTCAGGACCTGGGTCAGCTTCGGAATGTCCTGAAGCAGACCTTCAACTGTTCCGGCGGGAAGCTTTGCGAATGCAGCGTCGGTTGGTGCGAATACGGTGAAGGGACCGGCACTTTTGAGTGTGTCCACGAGGCCTGCGGCCTGAATGGCGGCGACCAGAGTCGTAAACGACCCGGCGGCGACTGCTGTGTCAACGATGTCTGCCATGGGAAATATCTTTTCTAATCTCGCGAATGCGAGTACAAAGTGCCCAATTATTTAGGCACGCTGTAATTATTCCCAGGATTTTCTTAGGGTAAACTCTATTTTCCCATTTTTGGATTGGGCTAAGACTGCACAATGACGGGAGCGTAGTCACGGCATTCGAGGGGCTGTCGCGGTGTAATGGGCTTGTACGGTTCGGAAAGCTGTGCATCTGCGGCAGCTATCGAAAACATAGGTGACAACAATGAATCTCTCCCGTATTTTTCAGATTTGGAAAGATATGCCGACCACACAATTTCAAGCGAATGTTTGTGTTTACGCGGCTGTTGTTGGTTTCGTCAGTTTTTGAGGATCACACTTGGTGTGGCGTTCGCTGTTCTCGGTGACTGCGTGATTATGTATGTTTACACTCATGTGGCTATGGTTACGGCGACCATAACCGCCAAACCTACACAGCCTGCCACCTCGCAAAGTGCTTAGAGCCTATCCCAACAGGCCGCAGGAGAAGAGACGTAAAAGTCAACAGGAGAAGAGACGTAAAAGTCAACAGGAGAAGAGACCTACCTGCTGCTTTGTAGGAGAAGAGACCTACCTGCTGCTGCGCAGCTTCCTTCCTA
>JANXNV010000234.1 GCA_025353925.1 Armatimonadota bacterium | reverse complement strand
CGGCGTGTCGGCTCCTCAACCTATCCTGTTTAACGGCGTACTTTGGAGCGGCCCAACTGCACTGAAGCAGACAGAGGAAAATGCCGAGCGGGCGGGACTGCGGGTGCAGGAAATCGAACCCTGGTACGATGTCGATACTCCTGAGGACCTGGTGCGTCTGCGAGCGGACCTGTTAGCGCACCCCGACGCTGCGGCACGCGCTCCGGCGACAGGCCGGTGGCTGCGCTCACACTTGTGATCGCCGTCCTGTTTCTAAGACTTCTGAGCACCGCTCAAAATTTCAACGAGCTTTCGCTTGACACCTCGCGGGGCTAGCTCAGAGGTCAGAGCACCGGCAATAACACGGCTCAAAACGTCTGCCTGTAATGGCTCGCGTCTCAGGAAAGTTTTACCTTCGTGCTTGCTCGCGTTGCCCTGTTCGAGCTGTGCAAGTCCTGTGACCGCAAGGCGTGTCATGTAATTATAGCTTACCGCTGTCTCGTACCGAATAAACGGATGATCTTCCGGCAGCAGCAAAACGGTTTTGTCCGTCATCAAAGTCGGAGTATTAAGAGGGACCGCGATTATTGCCAGCGGATCGCCAAGCGGATCAAGAAAAGGTTCGCAGAGTGTGACAAACAGGTGAAGCCGATCAGCTGAAGGCGCATGGAGAAGGAACGTATCTCCGGCAGAAAAAGGCATCAGGCAATCAGCTCCCGAATTTCCCGGATCTCGTCCTGCATTGCGATGTTACCTAGGATGCTCTTTACGTCTTGCCTGGAAAACAACCCACTGTCTTCAAGTACTCTCTCGTAAGAGATTGGCACCGAAGTACTTCCTGGATTGTCCCATTCGAGAAGGCCATGCGTAAGTTTTACAACTTCCCATTGATCTTTATGACCAAACTCATGGAATACCTGGCTGATAATTGTGTCTTCCGCGTCTGAAAGATCATCATCGCCGGGACTGGTTTTGAGGACAGCGTCATAATCCTCCGTGGCAATGTAGGCAGCCCAGTAAGTAGACTGCCCAGTCTTAGATTTGATCAGATCAAAGGTCGCGCTAAGCACGGGGCCGTACTGCATTGCAATCCAACGATCATAGGTGATGGGGCTGCCCCACTTCAACAGCATCTGCTTGTCGGCGAGGTAGAGCATTTTCATCAAGAGAATGTATGGCAAACGCCCCTGAGCAAGTGTCAGAAACCGTGCCGCCATTTGTGTGGTTTTGTCTTCACGAAACATATCGGATTCCTCCTTTTTTCAGGGATTTGCGAACATATGTATTATACCATAGTTAGCGGACATCATCGTACCAAGCCTTTAAGCGGGCAGACGGGATGCCGACCCGGTAACCGGCCAGTAGTGCCAGCATCAGCAGGGAAGTGCGCCAGATACCCTTTGCTTGCCACCGCCGGGCCGACAGAGTAACGAAGTTGGGCAGCACGGCGAATCGGCCCTTCCGGTGGAGCCGCCGGGCGAACTCAACATCCTCGAACAGGGGCCAGTCCGGGTAACCGCCTACGGATTCGAAGGCGGTGCGGCGGACGAAAATCGCCTGATCGCCGGTCGCGTAATGAAACGTCCGCGAGTGCCAATTGATGACACCGGCGATAAAATGCAGTGAGCGGGGGCAATGCTCC
>JANXNV010000265.1 GCA_025353925.1 Armatimonadota bacterium | reverse complement strand
AGCCTTCTGGAGAAGCCACCTGACAAAATAGCTGAACCCGTTGTCCTCTTCCCGCTCACCCTCCCGTTTCGGGAGGGTCGCAGCTTGCTGCGGGGTGGGTTCTAGAAGCCTACGTAGTTTTTCATACGGGCATTGTATTCTGACTATTTCGCACCACGCGGCGTCACGAGCCGAGGAACTAACGCCCCACCATGAAGCGAAGTACAAAGATTTGGATTGCCGTCGTGGCTTTAGCACTCACCGCTTTCGTTGGAGCAGGAGCCAAAGGCGAAGCGGCACTATCTTCGAGATACTACGCAGATACGTTCGATAAATGGGTCGTGCTGGAACTGCCTGACAAGCGGCATGCGTTTCTGCCGCCCAATGCGATCGCGGCTTTTGAGGAGGCGCGAGTTCCGATGGCGAAGAAGAGTGCAGCAAAATCCGTAGGAAATAGGACCCCGCAGTGATAGACCGATTTCTCACTGCCCCCACAAAAGCAAAAACCGACGCCCTGAGAATTGCTTCTCACGACGCCGGTTTTTGCTTGAAATGGTCGGGGCGACAGGATTCGAACCTGCGACCCCCGGGCCCCCAGCTCGGTGCGCTAACCAAGCTGCGCTACGCCCCGATCCACTGGGCTGATTATAGCAGAACAACGCCGAGGCTGTCAAGCCGGGATTTGAGCGGAGGAAGGAGACCGAGATGACACAGATCTATCTGGCACGGCACGGAGAAACGGAATGGAATGCTGTCCGGCGAGTCCAGGGCTGGACCGATATTCCGCTGAGTGCGCAAGGAGTTACTCAGGCCGAGGCATTGGGAGAGCGACTGGGGCGCGTCTCAATCACTGCGGTCTATTCCAGCGATTTAGGGCGGGCGATGGAGACGGCGCGGCCTGCGGCGGAGCGGCACGGGCTGAGCGTGACCCCGCTCAAAGAACTGCGCGAGAAGCGGTTTGGGGACTGGGAGGGGCTGACACAGACCGAACTGGAGCGGGACTACACGGCGTTGTGGCATCGGTACCACTCCGAACGGGATTTGAATGCGCTTGTCCCGAACGGCGAGACCTGGCCGCAGGTGCAAAGCCGCATGGCGCGTGCGCTGATGACGATCCTGCGGGACCACCCCGGCCCGGACGACGCCGTCCTGGTGGTAGGGCACGGCGGCTCCGGACGCGTCTTCATTCTGGAAGCATTGCAAGCCGCCCTCCCTACCCTGCTGCGGCTTCACCTCGACAATGCCTCTCTGAGCCGACTGGACTTCCACGGCAAAGCCGACAGCCGGGTCGTGCTGCTGAACGACACCAGCCATTTGGATCACTTGGACGGGGCTGACCTGTGAAAGAACTGTTACTGGGATTGGACGGCGGCGGCACGCAGACACGTGTGGCAGTCGCCGACGCAAATGGAACTCTCTTGGGCCGAGGTTCGGGCGGGGCTTGCAGTATGTCGGCGGTTTCCCTGGAAGAGGCTCTGCTGTCTGCCCGCACCGCTGCCACCGAGGCCTTGCGCGAAGCCGAGGTGGACCCAGCTGACGTTCGGGCTATTTGTGCGGGAGTCGCGGGGGCATCGTTCGAGGCGCGGCGGCTGGAATTTGAAGCGGGGCTGCGGGAAACATTCCCAAACGCGAAAGTCAGCGTCATTCCCGACTTTGCGATTGCCCTCACCGGCGCGACGGGGGGAAATCCCGGTGTGATCGTGATCGCGGGCACCGGCTCCGTGGCGTATGGGGAGAATGCAGGAGGCGAAAACCACCGCGCCGGGGCCTATGGTTACCTGATCGACGACTCCGGCAGCGGCTACGGGGTTGGGCGGGCCGCCCTGGCCGCGATCCTCCGCGCGGCGGACGGCACCGGGGAGGCGACTTCCCTCTCGACACGCATCCCCCAGGCCTTACGGATCGCGTCGCTCGCAGATATCGTGCCGGGGGTCTACGGCGGCGGGATCAGCCGGGTCACCGTCGCCGTTCTCTCGCGGATCGTCGCCGAGGCCGCCCTTCAGGATAATGACTCCGCCGCCACAGCCATTCTCATGCGGGCCGGGGGCGCACTCGCCCAACTCGCTCGCGGCGTGACGGATCGACTCTTCGCGGACGCCGACCTGCCCTTCCCCGTCTCCCCCATCGGCGGCCTGTGGGATGCCGGTGCCCCGCTGACCGACGTTTTCACCCGCTCCCTGCGCCGCTTCGCCCCAAACGCCGTTTTCCAGCCGCCGCTGTCTGCACCGGTCGAAGGAGCAGTTCGTCGGGCTGGGAAGGTGCTGGACGATAGGAAATGATGCGTGTCTACTCAGTTAGTCCCGGATTGGAAATCCGGGTGCGGCGGGTGCAATAAAAAACGGTGATAAGGACAAGAGGGCGCGTCTATCAGCGCACCCTACGGGTTGGGCAGTCCCAGTCACGCAGTGACTTTCTCCGGGTAGACCGGCATTTCAATGCCGGGTACAGCTTCTCCAGAGGTATAATAGCCAAACCATGACCAATTCCTCTAACTCCCAAAACAATCCGACTATCACCCCCGAGATGTACCGCGAGATGGGCCTCAACGACGCCGAATTTGCCCTGGTGGTACAGACCCTCGGGCGGCAGCCTACCCTCACCGAGCTGGGCATGTACGCCGTGATGTGGTCCGAGCACTGCGGCTACAAGTATTCCCGGCCCGTGCTGCGGCTTTTCAAGAAGTACAAAGAGGCGATGGATGCCGGGGAGGTCGAGAATGCGGGGGTCATCGACATCGGCGGCAATATCGGGGTCGTGATGAAGATGGAGTCGCATAACCACCCCTCCGCCGTCGAGCCGTTCCAGGGCGCGGCCACCGGAGTCGGCGGGATTTTGCGGGATATCTTCACCATGGGGGCGCGGCCTATCGCCATCCTGAACAGCCTGCGCTTCGGGCCAATCGACGCGGAACACGGCGATGCCCGGACACGCTACTTATTTGAGCATGTGGTCGGCGGAATATCTCACTATGGGAACTGTGTCGGGGTGCCGAATGTCGGCGGGGAGATCTACTTTCATCCGTCTTATGCAGGCAATCCTCTGGTCAATGCCATGGCGGTGGGGGTCGTACCGCTGGACAAGATCGCCTCGGCGGGGGCGAAAGGAGTCGGCAACCCCGTGCTCTATATCGGGTCGGCGACGGGCAAGGACGGCATTCACGGAGCGACTTTCGCCTCGGTGGAGCTTGGTCCGGATTCGGAGAGCAAGCGGCCCAATGTCCAGATGGGGGATCCGTTTGCCGAAAAGCTTTTGATCGAAGCCACGCTGGAAGCCCTGGCGACGGGCTACATCGTAGGCATTCAGGATATGGGCGCGGCGGGGCTGACCTGCTCCACCTGCGAGACGGCGGCCAAAGCGGGCATGGGCATGACGATCGATGTCCGCAAAGTCCCTCTGCGCGAAGCGGACATGACCCCGTACGAAGTCATGTTGTCCGAGTCGCAGGAGCGCATGCTGGCGATTATCGAGAAGGGCCATGAGGCGGAAGTCGCCGGGGTCTTCCATAAATGGGGCCTGAGCGCGGAGGTGATCGGCGAAGTCACGGATACGGGCCGTGTGGTGATTCTAGACCACGGCGTCGTGGTCGCCGATGTCCCCGCCCAGTCGCTGACCGATGACTGCCCCACCTACACGCTGGCGGCGTCTGAACCGGCTTATATTCAGGAAGTCCAGTCGGCGGACCTGTCGAACCTGCCCGAGCCGACTGATTACAACGAAGTCCTGCTGAAGCTGCTGGCCTCTCCCTCAATCGCTTCCAAACGCTGGGTCTACGACCAATATGACTCCATGGTGCAGACCCAGACCACGGTCCTGCCCGGTGCCGCCGATGCCGCCGTCCTGCGCCTGCGGGACTCGGGGGGCAAGGGCCTCGCCCTGACCACCGACTGCAATCCGCGCTACTGCTACCTGGACCCGTACCAAGGCGCGATGATCGCCGTCGCCGAGGCCGCGCGTAACCTGAGCTGTGTCGGGGCGATCCCGCTGGCGGTGACCGACTGCCTGAACTTCGCGTCCCCCGAGAAGCCCGAAGGCTTCTGGCAGTTCCGCCGCGCTGTGGCGGGCCTCGCGGATGCCTGCGAAGCGTTCGGCACCCCGGTCATCTCGGGTAATGTGTCATTCTACAATGAGACCCCGGAACGAGCCATCTTCCCCACCCCGACCGTCGGCATGGTCGGCCTGCTGCCTGAGGCGAATAAACGGGTGACCATGGGCTTTCAAAACGAAGGCGATTTGATCTACCTCCTCGGTGGCGGCGTGCCGACATTCGGCGGCAGTGAATATCTGGCGTTGATCCACGGGCTGGAAGTGGGAAGTCCTCCGACGCTCGACTTGGACGCGGAGAAAGCACTGCACGTACTGCTGCGCGAAGCGATTGACGTGAAGCTTCTGCAGTCCGCCCACGACGTTTCCGACGGCGGCCTGGCTGTGGCTCTGGCCGAGTGCTGCCTAGCGGGTCACTTTGGCGCAGTCTTGAACAAATCCGAATACGGGGCCAAAGACCTGTTCGCCGAGATGACGGCAACTGTCGTGGTCAGCGTTGCCCCGAATAACGCCGCTGCGTTTGAAGCGCTGTCGGGGCGAAGTCCGGTCGGCACCGTCTCAGGCGACGCGCTGGCTTTTGGTGATAACGGCAGCGGCCCGACCCTCTTCGTTCCTGTGTCTGACCTTCGCCTGGCCTACGAAGGCGCGATTCCGGCGGCGATGACGGCGGCGGTGCATGATCTGGAAGGGTAGATACAGAGGGCGGCCACGGATTGGAAATCCGAGCCAGAGCACAAGGTTTGCATAAAAAGCCCACTGTCCAGGGGACAGAAGAAGTAATTATGCCGCCTGCGAGTTACTGTCTGAACGTCGCTTCGACGGTGAGCACTTTCCAGCCTGGGATTTCCAATCCGTGGCTATTTTCTAGGTGCTTGCTCTGCCAGTGTAATTACCGGGTCATGTGGTTAGTACATTTTCGTACAAATAGAAGCATTTACGGGTTTCCAGCGCACTTTGGCATGGTTCCTGCACAATGCAATTGTACCAAACAAACATACGGACAGCCAGCGTCAGCCCTCCCGTTGTTCCAAGACACTGGTTGCTCGGAAAGAGCGACCATTTATGCTGCCCGAAACCTGCACTCTTCCTCTGCTCGGCTCAGATTTATTTGTTTACTTCTCCTGCCAGACCCGCGGCAGAGAACCGCTGCTCACCGGCGACGAGATACAGCAGGCCGCTTATCAGGCGGTCGGCACCCGCACCCGACTTCTGCTCTGCCGACTACTCGCGATTGAATCCTCACAAACACGCCTCTTCGTCGTGTTTCGCTTCCCCGCGTCACTCTCCATTTCAGACCTTGCTCGGGGGAGCATGCAGGCAGCGGAGGAAGCCATCTCGAAACTCCAGCAGATACTCTACGCACGGCCCCGAACCGGGCAGCCGTTCTGGGAACGCGAGTATGTTACGGAAACGATGAGCACCAAGGAAAGTGCAAGGCCGGGGGAGTACCTGCGGCAGCGGGTTCGGGAAATGGAGAAATTGGGCACTTGACCTTATTTTTCCCTGTGCCCCAGACTCGAGGCGGCGTGTGGTATACTAAACGCCGTATGTTCAATGAAGAAACCCCAAATATCAGTTTGCCATTAGAAACGGACCGGGACTATCGAGATCCGGACGATGATGCCCCCCATGAAGAATGCGGCGTCTTCGGCATCTTCGCGCCGGGGGAGGATGTCGCCCGGCTGACCTACTTCGCCCTCTTCGCACTGCAGCATCGGGGTCAGGAGTCCGCCGGGATCATGGTCTCCGACGGCGAGCAGATCAAATGGTATAAAGAAATGGGCCTGGTCACGCAGGTCTTCGACGAACGCACCCTCTCCCAGCTCCACGGCCATATCGCCATCGGCCATACCCGCTATTCCACCACCGGCTCCAGTATCCTTCGCAATGCCCAGCCCCTGCACTGTGCCTGGGGGGACGGAACCATCGCGGTCGCCCACAACGGAAACTTAATCAACACCGAGGAGCTGCGGGCGGAGATGGAGACGCAGGGTGTGCCGTTTGGGACCACGAACGACAGCGAAGTCATCGCCCGCATGGTCGCCACCCAGCAGGATAAGTCCCTGGAAGATGCCGTCGCTCATACCATGACCCGGCTGCGCGGGGCTTACTCGGTCGCTCTTCTGACGGAAGACGCTCTGATCGGTATCCGTGACCCCTACGGAGTTCGCCCCCTCTGCCTCGGCATTCTCGATAATAAGCATTACGTCCTCGCTTCTGAGACCTGCGCCCTGGAGACGATCGGTGCGGTCTACATCCGCGAAGTCGAGCCGGGCGAAATGATTATCATCGACAAAAACGGCATGCGTGAGCGGCAGGCCGTCCCAATCGAAAAACACGCTACCTGCCTCTTCGAGTTTATTTACTTCGCCCGTCCGGACAGCTCCATGTACGGGCGCGGCCTGCACGACTGCCGCCGCCGCATGGGCCAGGAACTTTCCCGCGAGCATCCCGTGCCCGGAGCGCATATGGTCATGCCCATCCCGGATGCCGCCACGCCCGCCGCCATCGGCTTTGCGGAGGCGTCGGGTGTTCCTTACGGCGAGGGGGTCGTCAAGAACCGCTACATCCAGCGGACATTTATCCAGCCCGATCAGCGCATGCGCGAGGCCGGGGTTCGCATGAAGCTGATGCCGATCAAAGAAGCCCTCGCCGGCAAGCGTGTCGTCATGGTCGACGACAGCATCGTGCGCGGCACCACCACCGGCCAGGTCGTCAAGCGCCTCTTCGATGCCGGGGCCGCCGAGGTGCATGTGCGCATCACCGCCCCGCCCGTCCAGTACCCCTGCTTTTACGGCATCGATATGGCAAACCAAGACGATCTCGTCGCCGCCCACCACACCGTCGAACAGATCCGCGAGATGATCGGTGCGACCTCTTTAGGCTACCTCAGCCTTGGCGGCGTCTGCAAAGCCATCGGGATTCACAAGGACAAATTCTGCCGCGCCTGCTTCGACGGCAAGTACCCCATCGAGATACCCGCCCATGTCCGCGTCTCCAAGTTCGCTTTGGAGATGCCGGTCAACGCCAAATGACACACCACACCGCTTCAATTTTTCTGATCCTGGTCGCCTACCTCTTCGGCTCCCTGCCGGTCGGGCTGATGGTCGGGCGCATGGTCAAAGGGATCGATGTCCGGGAGCATGGCAGCGGCAATATCGGGGCGTCGAATGTCTGGCGTACTCTGGGACCGCTCTGGGGCATCGCCGTCTTTCTGTTCGACTTCTGCAAGGGCTACCTGCCGACCCTGCTGGCACGCGGCGTTCCGGCTACCCCCGGCTGGCTGCCCGTGCCGCATGTCGCGGCGGCTTCGCTCGCGGTCCCGGAGTGGCTGCCCGTCGCGGTTGGTTTGGCGGCGATCCTGGGACACAACTTTAGCCCGTTCCTGAAGTTCAAGGGCGGCAAAGGGGTGGCGACTTCCCTGGGAGTCGCGTTCGGCCTCTCCCCCACGGCGGCGATTGTCGGCTTCGGTGTCTGGCTGCTCTGCCTGCTGGTGACCCGCACGATTTCCATTTCGTCTATGATCGGTGCCGTCGCCGCTTCGCTGGTGCTGGTTCGCTACCACCACGACCCCGCTCATCTGGCCTTTGCCGTATTCGTGACACTCTCGGTGATTCTCAAGCACCGCTCGAATATGACTCGTTTGAAGGCCCATACCGAGCCGAAAGTCTCGTTTCCCTGGACCCGCAAATTGACCACACCATGAACATTCCGCCGCGCTTGATTCTGGCTTCCACGTCCCCCCGTCGACGGGAGCTGCTCGCCCTGCTCGGGCTGCCGTTCGAAGTCGTCGCCAGCGGGTTCGATGAAGATTCGCTTTCGCCCCAGAATCTCGCCCCGCAGGAATACGTCATAACTTTGGCCCGAGGCAAAGCCGCCGAAGTCGCCGCGCGTGTTGGGCAAGACGCTCTCGTGATCGGGGCCGATACCACAGTCGTACTGGACGGCCAATTCCTCAACAAGCCCGCCGACGATGCCGACGCCGCCCGGATGCTGCGGGCACTCAGCGGACGCACGCATCAGGTCTACACCGGCCTCTGCCTAATCCGCGGGTCGGAGGTGCAAACCGACTACGCCGTCACCGAAGTCACCTTCGACACCCTCACCGACTCTGTCCTCGCCGCCTACGTCGCCACCGGAGAGCCGCGCGATAAGGCTGGGGCCTACGGCATCCAGGGCAAAGCGCTCTCGTTCATTCCCGGCATTCATGGAGACTATTTCAATGTCGTCGGCTTGCCATTGTTCCTGCTCTGCCGGATGCTGCCGACATTTGGGATGGGAATCTATTAGATTTCGGCCCGTTCGCATTCTGTGTGGCCTGTAGTTATACTGAGAGAATGAGTTTGTATACATTCGATGAACTATTTGAGAAGTTGTGCAGTGCTGACGAGTCTATGGAGATAGAGGCCAAACGTGCGACAGAAGTCGGTCAGAGTGCCCCTCAGACGATCTCCGCTTTCTCCAACGAGCCCACCCGTGGTGGTGGCTATTTGATCTGCGGTGTTTCTCTGAAACCGAACTCACAATTTCCGGACTACGAAATTGTCGGCATTTCTGATCCCGACAAGCTGCAGCGGGAACTGGAGACCAAATGTGCCACTATGTTTAGCGTACCGATTCGCCCGACAATTTGGACAGAGCTTCGTGAGGGCAAGACCGTGGTGGTTGCCTTCATTCCTGAAGCTCAACCCCATGAAAAGCCCGTATTTATCAAGTCTCAGAGCCTTCCGCACGGAGCCTACCGCCGCATCGCTTCCACAAACTTAAGCTGTACGGACGAGGATTTGGAACTTTTTTACCAGCAGCGGGGTCGAAAATCTTTTGACGAGTCAGCTATTCCAGATACCTCGCTTGAAGACTTTGATCCGAACGCCATAGTCGCTTATCGCCGAGCTCGGGCTGAGGCAAATCCCAATGCAGTCGAGCTCACTTATACTGACTCAGAGCTGTTGGACGCCGTGTACGCTACCACCAATGTGGAGGGAAAAACTTGTGCAACGATTGCGGGAATATTACTGTTCGGGAAATCCACTGCCCTTCGTCGTCACTTCCCCATGATGCGAGTGGACTACATCATGGCCCCTGGACGTAAATGGGTCTCAGACCCCGATAACCGGTATGAAGGAGTGGAATGGCGGGAGGCATTAATGACGATGATCCCTCGCGTCATCGCATATGTCATGGAAGACATTCCAAAAGCGTTCACACTTGGCGAAGGTGATGTGCAGCGTCGTGAAATCCCACGCATTCCCCAAAAGGTTATCCGTGAGGCCGTGGTTAATGCGCTCATGCACCGTAGCTACCGCACGAAACAGCCAATCCAGATAATACGTTACTCGAATCGAATTGAGTTGCGTAATCCGGGCCATTCGCTCAAGTCTGATGATCGGTTGGGAGAGCCGGGGTCAATCAGCCGCAACGAAAAGATTGCCGCTGTCCTACACGAGACGCTGTTCGCGGAGACAAAAGGAACAGGCATTCGCACCATGCGTGAACTGATGGACCAGTCCAAGTTGACTGCACCCTTTTTTGAGAGTGACCGCGAGATGGATACGTTCGTAGCAACATTCTTGCCCCACCATCTGTTTGGGGCGGAAGACTTTCTTTGGCTGGCGCAGTTTCAAGACTGCAATTTGACCGATGACGAGGCGCGGGCATTGATTGTCGTTCGCGAAACAGGAGCGATGAATAATGCTTACTATCGCACTTTGAGCGGATTAGACGCGCTGTCTTCAAGTCGACATCTTCAACATCTGAGGGACTTGCATCTTCTCAACCAAAAAGGCAAATCCGCCACTACTTATTACGTTCCCGGAAATCGGTTGACTGATTCGCAGCAGAGTCAGGTGAGCATCCCTGATAAGCCGTTATCAGGCAACCTCGGCATCCCTGATAAGCCGTTATCAGGCAACCTCAGCATCCCTGATAAGCAATACAAACAGTTAGGTCTGCCTGATAACTTCCCCGCCTTACCTGCTCCTCTCGTCCAGATCATTGTGCGTTTAGGTAAGCGAGCAACACCACGTGAAGTCCGCGATGTCATTGTCGCTTTGTGCCGCTGGCGCGACCTGCGCCCACCTGAGATTGCTGTTCTTATCGGGCGCAGTCTACGTCATACTCGGGACGGATATTTGTATACAATGGTTCGTGAGGGGGAGTTGGAAACAGTTCATGAAGACCCACAGCACCCCAAGCAAGCATATCGTGCTCCTAAATGGCAGTAATAGAGAGACAACCTCTGCCGGATGCTGCCGACATTTGGGCTAACCGTTTGGTGATCATTTAGAAAAAACGATTTACATGCAGAACATTTGGTTTACGTCCGACCACCACTTCGGCCATACGAATATCATACGCTACGACGGACGGCCTTACACGACGGTGGAGGAGATGGATGCCGATCTGATCGTTCGCTGGAACGAGACGGTCGCACCCAGCGACATCGTTTATCACCTCGGCGACATCTTCCTCTACAAACAGGTCGATCAGGCCCGTGCCGTTCGCGCACAGCTCCAGGGCACGATCCGCTTGATTCGCGGCAATCACGAGGGAACCGGGGAGGCGATGAAAGAGGGATTTGAGTGGATCCGGGATTACCACGAGCTGAAGCTGCCCGATCCCGATGCTGAAGGCGGTAAGCAGCTCCTGGTGCTGTGTCACTACGCCTTCCGGGTATGGAACAAGTCGCATCGCGGCTCGTTTCATCTCTACGGCCATTCGCACGGGTCCCTGCCGGATGACCCCCACGCCCGCTCCATCGATGTCGGCTGCATGCTCCACGACTACCGCCCGATTTCCTACGCCCGGGTCAAAGAGATCATGGCGACGAAGCAGTGGAAGCCGGTGGACCATCATACGGAGTAGATGCACTCTGGCTCTCAATCAAGATCAAACACGCTTCCGCCGCCAGCCAGAACAGCTTCTCGCGGCCCGAGAGGTGGGCGGTCCAATCTCGACGATCCCACACGTCGCCGCCTCACTTTGTCGGGCGTCTCGCGGTAAAGCGCGTCGGTTGTCCAAGTTTTTGAAAGCAGATAGTCCACTCCGTGTGCTTTCAGCGTTTGCTCAATGGCGGCCACTGCCGCCGGGCTGGCGCAGACTTCGCGGCTTGCAGGCAAGTAATGATACGACGTTCCCTCATCACGCACGGCGCACCCCGGCACCAGCACACGCCCCATCGCAATGGTGCTGTCGAGTACTCCGCACCCGCCGCAGGCAATGAATTTCCGCGGGCCGAGGGCGATCACTTCCTCCAGCAGCCCCGCGGCGAGAGGCGCACCGACCTCGGGATGAAATACGGCAAGTCGTTTGCCCCGATGAATGATCTCTTAGATCGGGTGCAGACCGATTTCGCTCTCCAAATTGAAAAGCAATCGGGCTTTATGGTCCCGCAGCAGCATTGCGATGACATCTTGGAAGAAGCACACGACAGCCGCTTCCGGCATATCCAAGTCCTCATCAAAATGCTTCGGTTCGATAATTGCCGTCGGCGACGGGTCGAATTTCAGGATTGGAAACGCGGATTCCATTTTTATTCCCTCTCCTGCACATGTCAGTCCCATCCTGCTTTAGCTCGGTCATAATCCTCCGGCGTCAGCGCAAAGATCAACGTATCACGCAGTTCCCCGTTCCCGTCGCGGCAGTCGCTGTGCAGGAGTGCTTCCTGCACGAAGCCGAGCTGGGTGGGGACGGCCACGCTGCGCGTGTTGAGCGCATCGCAACGAATTTCCACCCGGTTTGCCCCCAGGGTCTCGAAGGCAAATTCGCAGAGCAAGCGCACGGCCTCCGAAGCGTATCCCTTCCCCCACGCCGAGGTTCGCAGCCAGTAACCGATCTCGAGGGCAGGCACGCTCCAATCAATCCGGTGCAGACCGCTGCCGCCAAGGTAGTGGCCGGTGGCGCGGTCCCAGAGACCGACCATTAAGTCTTCACGGGTCAGCCACTTGGCCGCCCCGCGACGCGCGGCGGCCTCGCTGTCGTCAACACTGAATGTTTTCGCCACCCAAGACAGCCAGGGGCCGATCTGCTCGCGCGACTCTTCGACGGCCTCCCAGACCGCCGCCCCGTCACCAGCACGCAAAGGGCGCAGGAAAATTCGCGGTCCGGTAAGCTGGTCCGGCAGGTCAAGCAGGATCGGCATGGGTTCGGCTGGCATACGAGGCCTCCTATATACTCGGTTTTCACGTGAGTGTTCGCAAACGTATTACGAAATCAGGGCTTCTAACTTCTGCAACACTTCGAAGACGGTTGCTTCGGGCAAGGCACAAATCAGTTCCGCATTCCGAGCTTGCCAGTCCATGCTTTTCACTTGGTCAGACAACACGGCCCCAGTCACACCAAACCCCATAGGGATGACTACCTCAAAAGGATAGCCCTTAATCTGACTTGTGATGGGACAGAAAACCGCTAAGCCGACCTTCCGGTTATAGGCCGCTGGCGATAAAACGAGGGCTGGACGACGCCCTGCTTGCTCGTGGCCGGATTGTGGGTTGAAACTCACCCACACCGCGTCGCCGCGCTCTGGAACATAGGTCATGGTGGACTACCAGACCTCCCGGCCGACAGGCGTACCAGTCCCCCATTCTTGATGCAGGTTGTCTTCCGTGACACCTGCCAGTAATTGCTCGAGTTGGACCCCTACCGAACGAGTAGGAGAAATGACCAATGTCCCCTCCACAAGCGATATCTCCACCAGCGTGTCCGGCCCCAGGTGGGTTTCAGCGGCAAATGACTTAGGTATTCGCAGAGCCAAACTATTCCCCCACATCTGCACTTTCGTTTTCATAGTTACCTCCCACTACAAATCGTATATACAAAGAAGATACCCGAGAGACAATGGATTTGGCAACAAAAT
>JANXNV010000261.1 GCA_025353925.1 Armatimonadota bacterium | reverse complement strand
TCCCGTTTTCTGCCCCGCCCCCCGCGCCGGGGTTTCACGCTGATCGAGCTGCTCGTCGTGATCGCCATTATCGCGATTCTCGCCGCGATTCTTTTCCCCGTCTTCCAGAAGGTGCGCGAGAATGCCCGCCGGACTGCCTGCTTGTCGAATGAAAAGCAGATCGGTCTGGCCGTGCAACAGTATACGCAGGATTACGACGAAAAACTGTTCTTTTACGCCAGCAGTGCATCCCCTTCCGCCTCGCGGACCGGGGCGATCGTCACATCCGTCGATCCAGTACGCTGGTGGAACGCGCTCATGCCGTTCATCAAAAGCAATGCCGTCTTCACCTGCCCCAGTGACAGCGGGCCGACTCTGAGCAAGAATGCCCAGGGCGTCGCCGTCATCCCGCGTTCGTATATCGCTCTGCGGCCCGCCGAGGGCCTCTCCCTCGCACAGATTCCTGACCCAGTGGAAACAATCGTCATCACCGAGAAATGGGATAAGAACCCGGCAGGGGCACCCATTACCGATAGCTGGGTCGAGCCGTTTAACGGCGACTTCGCTTACAACCCGACTACCCGCCGCATGGACCTGGTCGGCGACCGCCACGGCGAGGGCGTCAACTGCACGTTCTTCGATGGTCACGCGAAATGGTATCGCCCGACGACTCTGATCAACAGCCGCGATCTGACCGGCTGCCAGCTTGTCCACGATTACCCCGTGGCCGATATGAAACTCGCTAACGGCAACCCGGACAATATCTGTGACAAGTTCACATATTAGGTACTGACGCGCAGGGCCTTCAACTATCCGACGAGAAAGTAAAACTAAAACCATGAGCTGCACCCGGATTTTCCACCTTCTGACCACAACCACGCTGATATTCGTCCCAACTCTGCTCTCCGCAGCCCACGCTGCCCCCAAGCCTCACATGTCACCCGGCAAAACGGTTAGCAGCGACACTCAAAACGTCAAAATGGTCGCCTATGATGCTAAAGACAAGCGGTACTACTCGGTGGCCTGGGCGAAGGCGCATGGGATGCATGACAAAGGCGGGGACCCGCTGACGATCGTCCCCTTTTCGAGCCTGCCGAAAGATGCGAAAGAAAGCAAGGCGATGCTTGGAGCGAAGATTTAGCATCAAACGACAACGCGCCGGAGGAAAGCCCCGCATCCACTCCTGGATACGGGGCTTTCTTCGTGCGAGGGTGTTGTGACGGAGGCTAGTCCGCGTCACGGGCTGCGGCAGTCGCCTTGGCGGCGGATTTGGAGGCTTGAGGATGGGAAGAAGTCGGGATCAGGGTATGGCGCGGCGTGGGCATTTTGGAGTTCATGCCTTTGATGCTTTTCCAGATCACTTCGTTCAGCGGGCCTGCGGGGGCACTGTCCGGGTGAACAAAGTCCATCTTCGCCGACAGCTTCATCAGCGGGAGGAACTTACTCTGCGCCGACGGCGCGATTTCGCCGAGGATGTTTGCGGCCGGAAGCGTGGCGGTGAAGACGCCGAGATTGCCTTCGGACGACTTGGAGAACGCCTGAATCGGGGTCGCCGTGGCATCGTAAAGGCAGAGCGGCGGAATGCCCATCAGGTCTTCCATCGTCTTCAGTACGCTGTCCGTGTTGTAGAACGTGTGGTCAACCGAGTTCTTTGTAATGTACGGGCTGATAACGTAGCAGGTCGACCGGTGGCTGTCCACGTGATCCGGACCGTCCTGGGAGTCGTCTTCGATGATGAAGATCGCCGTGCTGCCCCAGATCGCGCTCTTGCTGACCGCTTCGACCAGCTGCCCGACTCCGTAGTCATTGTCTGCGACTTCCGCACGCGGGGTATGCTTGTTGGCACTCAGGCCCTGCGTATGATCGTGCATCAGGCGCACGGTCTGGAACACCGGAACGGAATTGCCGGTGGGATCCGCGGCGAGATACTGCTGGAATTCGCGGTTCCACTCCGAGTAGCGGCTGGGGGCCTTATAATGGCCGTAGGTAGCCAGCGGATACAGGCTGCCGACGGCCTGCGGGCCGTCACTGTCGGCGTAGGACGCATCGTAGCGGCGGAAGTCGATATCGGTAACGCCGCCCAGGTCATGCCCGGCGGGCTGCAGACCGGCGTCGGCGGGATAGTTGTCCGGGGTCGCGGCATTGTCACCGAACAGGGCAAAGAAGCCGTAGTTGCGGTACTTGGTGGTCAGGCCGGTGCCGGTGAGGTCCAGCTTTTTCTTGACGTTATCCCAGATGTGCCCGCCGGGGGCCTGCGCGACATCGGGAATGGCCGGAGCGACTCCCGTGCGCGGGTCACGGAAAGGGGAGGCCGGGACCAGAGCGACGCCGTACGGGTCCTTGGCGGGGAAGCCGCCGGTGGGATAGTTGTTGTTCGCACCCTCGAAATCATAGTTCCGCCCGCGTCCGCTGTAGTTGTACGGCAGGTTCTTGATCACGTATTCATTGGCCTGTCCCTGCGTGGACCAGGGCCAGCCGTCACCGCTGGCTTCGGCGCAGTCGTAGAAGTTGTCCAGCAGCACGAACCGCTCGGCGAGGGCGTGCTGGTTGGGAGTGATATCCCGGCCAAACAGTGTCAGAGACGGGTCGCCATTGCCCTGCGGCAGGTCGCCCAAAACCTGATCGTAGGTGCGGTTCTCTTTGACGATGTAGATAATGTGCTTGATCTTGCCCGCCTGCACACCGATCTCCGGCAAAATGCTTTTGCCAGTCAGCGGGGCGGGGGCATTGTTCGCCGTTACCTGCCGGGTGTCCTCGGCCAGCTGCTGCGCATTCGGTACGGCGATGGTCTGAACGTTGCCTTCAATCAGATTCAGTCCGTACTCACCAGCAAAGCTGAACTGCTTGTAGCCGGGGTTCGGATAGCGCGTTTTCGTTCCTTTGGCATTCGTAACCAGGACATTGCCTGCGGCGGCGACTACCCCGGTAGGATACCAGCCGGCGGGGATGAAGCCCAGCAGAGAATTGCTGCTGGTGCTGACCACGGCGACGGCATTGATGTCACCCATCGAGACGTATAGCTGGTCTTCCGTCGGAGAAAGTGCCAGTCCGGTGGGAGTGGCCCCGTGCAGACGGCGCGACTCCGAGGGAATCAGCAGGATGGTGTCGCTGACCAGAGCGGTTGCCGTGTTGACGACGGAGACGGTCTCGCTGTGAGCATTCGCCACGTAGAGCTTCGTCTGCGCCTTGTTGAGCAGCAGCGAGATCGGATGCTGCCCGGTTCGCAGGGACTTGACGAGCGTCGGGGCTGTAGCCGTCGCCGTGTTGATGACATATACCACGCCGTCGCGCTGGCTGGTCACAAACACTTTGCTGCCGTCGGCCAGCGCGGCCACGGCCAGGGGGAATGTCGTGGGCGAGAACGGCGGAGTCCCAGGAGCACTGAGCTGGCTGACCGGAACGAAGAACGGCAGGCGGCTGACGATCTTGCCGGTCGCCGTGTCCAGGATGACCATGCTCGCCGGGGTCGTGATGTTCGCGACGGCACCGGCGGGATAAGTCTCGTTGACGGCGACATACAGGCAGCCGCGATTGTCGAGTGCCACCCCGGCGGAGAAATCGCCTGCACCGAGGGAAAGCGTGTCTTTCAGCGTCAGTGCGCCGGTCGCGCTGACCGTGACCACCGCGATTTTGTTATCAGCCCCCTGGGAGGCGTAGACCGTGGTGGTGCCGTCATCATTAGACTTCGCCGCCAGACCATAATACAGTCCCGGCGGGCCGTAGGAGCCGTCGGCGTTCAACGCGCCGAAGACCAGCGGAGTGCTGACATCCTTGCCCGTTGTGACGCTCAGGGCGTGGAGCGACTGCCGAAAGCCCATGTCCGACGTAATGGCGAATTTGCCGTTCGGGGTCAGGATCATGTGCATCGGCAAACTGCCGACCGGGGTCTGCGTGCCCTGCGGCGGCAGGGTGATGCTTTTACCGATCACGAGAGGATTTTGGGCATTTGCGGGGCTGCCAAGCAGGAGTGCCGCAAGACTGCCGGCGGCCAGAGCTGCGCCGGGATTGGATCGACGTGATGTATGGGAAGTGCGTGCCATCTGAGTCTCCTTTGCTTCAATTGAAGGTCATTTTACTGGCCTTATGTTAAAGGAGTATTAAGAACAGGTTAAGTTTTGATTAAGCGGAGGCAGACAGCGGAAATGAGGAGGCAAAAGGTTCTGGAGCAAAAGACTCAGACGGCTCACTTGCCTTCGCGTAGCGGGCCAAGACGGACTCCTGCAAAGTCTGGCGCGGCTTCGTGGAGACTTGCAGCAAAATAGTTGTTCCCTTCGTGCTCGTGCAGAGGGCGAGGGCATCCGTGGACTGCAGCATCAAATGGAATCCCATCCCGAGGGAAACGCGTGTCGAGAAGCCCTGCTCCAGTGTCGCACGGGCCAGGTGATCCGGGGTGATTCCTGTGCCGCGATCTTCGATCTGCACGGTCACAGAATCCGACGCGGCCCAGACCGTCGCCTGACCGCCGCTCCCGTGCTTAATCGCGTTGGTTGCCGCCTCGGTCGCCGCTGTGGCAAGGTCCCCAAGCCGCTCGCTTTCCATACCAGCCCCCTGCCCGATGAGGGCTAGGTGATGGCGCAGGATCGTCGCATCAATCGGCTCACAAAGCGGCAGGCAAAGGAGCGCAGTCCCGAGAGCAAGCTCCGGCGGCAAAAGCTCATCAGACTCCACAAGCCTCAGCTTCCCGCCGGTGACTGCCA
>JANXNV010000228.1 GCA_025353925.1 Armatimonadota bacterium | reverse complement strand
GCATTTTAATGCCGATCTCCCCGGAAAAAGTCACTGCGTGGCTGAGATTGGCTGACCCGTAGGGGCGGGGCTTGCCCCCGCCCTTCTTGTCGGCCACCCGCCCTATCGGTTAGATCAGGATCACGCTGGTCTCCGTGTATTTCAGCTTGACAGGAACCGAGTCGGCGACGCCTGCACCGCCCAGGCCGGGATAACTAGAGCCGCCGGGATAACTAGAGCCGCCCGGATAACTAGAGCCAGGATACTGCCCGGTGCTCGAGGAGTTTTCGCGCGGACGGCCTGGATAGCCCATCCCGCTCCGGTTGATGCCGGGGACACTGTAACGGGGGTCACCACCCAATTGTCCTGGCCCACTCGGTGAGCCGCCTGGATAAGAGGAGCCGCCTGGATAAGAGGAGCTGCCCGGATAACCGCCGCCAAGGACGGCGGAGTTGACCAGCAGGCCGGGAGCGGTGGAAGAAAGGGTCAGGGTGGTCTCCATGCGCACCACGCGCCCGGCATTGTAGGCGAAGAAAATCACCCGCTCGAACTTGATGTTCTGCGACTGGATCGGCGGCAGAGGCGAGCCGGGGCGCGGGTTGAAGTTCGCCGGACCGGTGTAAGTCTCGCGGATCTTAGCGGTAGGGTAGCGGTCCTGCCACTCGAAATCCTCCAGTGTACTGGTCGCAGTGACCGTGGTCGGGTAGGGAGAGGTCCAGTCCAGCGAGATCTGCACCGGCGTCTCCCAGTGTGCCCCGACGGAAACGCGGCGTGGGGGCAGGATCGGCACGGAGAAGCCGATCTGCTCGCCGCCGTTTTGCGTTCCGACTTCGGAGAGGACATGACCGCGCGTGTCTACGACGCGGTAGCGGGCGCGGATGTCAAAGCCGTTTTGCAGGGGCGCAGTCACGCCGCGCGTGGCGACATAAGAAACAAACGGGGTCAGGCGGACAGATTTATCGACGGGCAGGGCTTCATCGCGAATCAAGTAAGAGCCGCCGGTGGTATTTTCGACTGTCCGGCGGTAGCGCAGCAAGGACTGCTGGACTGTCTGCTCGGGATCAGTGCCATCGGTCGGGGCGGCGGTCAGAGTTGTCCGGCGCTGGTAGCGCAGGCTCGTGTTCGCCTTCCATGGATAGGTCAGCGTGATCCCCTGCGAAGCCGGCAGATTGATTTTATTGGAGAGCTGCACGACCACGGAGTCTTTGCCGACCAGTTTGTTCTGGGCATCGAAGACGCTGATGGTGACAGTGTGTGCCCCGTCTGAGTAGTAATTTGGGACACCAGGAGCGGAAGCCAGCATATAAGGGGCTTTGGTGTCCCAGATATAGACGGGAGCACCACGCTTGGCGGGCACGCCCTGGGCCGTGATAAACTGATTATCGATACTCACCGAGACATAACCGCCCTCGGGGAAGTCGCGCAGCTTGATGGGCACGGACTCCCGCACGATGGCCTTGCTGTAGGGCAGAGCGATATGGATTGCCCCGGCCGGGGCAGTCGCTGCCCCGTCCGGTGCCGGGTCCTGTGCTCGTGCCATGCCGCCGCCGAGTGCAGTCAGTGTGCAGAAGAGTGCTGCATTCGTGAGCATCGCTGCCGAAGAGTTTCGCATAATAGCCCTCAATTCGCCTGAGTAAGAATTCTTGAAAACATCACTGTTAAGCCGCCGCAGAGGCAACGGACTCCGCGATTGCAGCGCGAGCCTCATCCGCCTGTCCTGCCGGGACCAGCAGATCAGCCCAGCGGGTCTCCCCCGCCTGAAAGATGCTGCCGAGTGTCGGTGACGGCAGGCCATCGAAGGTGACCGGAATGCCGGAGGCTTCCAGCACGCCGCGTACGATATTCGCCTCGGCCTCGTTCGCCGCGGCAAAGACGGATACTAGAGGCTGGCCCTCGACCCCCGGCGCCACGGCAAACGAGTCCGGTACGCCCACCAGCGGATCGGTAGGGATCTCCCACGCATTCAATGCCTGCTCCGCGTCCGGCAGGGAAGCCGGATCGGTCTCAGCGACATACGTATCGATGTCCCCTACAAGCCGGTCCGCTTCAAGCTCTTCGCGGCGGGTCTGCGCCGCCCCATGTTCGCCTTCGGTTTCGGCACGAACGGACGCCTCCAGCGGCGTCTCCCCCACCGTTTCATACGCACTTTCGGTCATAAAATACTCCGATCGGCGGCGATTTCAAGAGCGCATCGGCTTTGCCGTCCTCGTCGCACCCATTCTCTTACCCCTTTCGGCCCGCACCTCACCCGCACAGTGAGTCAATCGGGGGCGGATTGAAGCGGCACGGGCAGGGCACGGAAGAAATCACATTCCTTCTGCAAGGGACACACTCCGCAGGCAGGACGCTGCGAATGGCAGACACGCCGCCCGTGCTCGATGAAATGCACATGGTAGGAATACACCTGATCGTCGGCCACCAGCTCCTGCAGCCGGTCGTGGGCCGCATCCGGCCCGACTTTCGGCCCGATCAAACCCAAACGCTGCGAAACCCGGTGGACATGAGTGTCCACAGCCAGCACGGGGCGGCCCAAGTTGAACATCAGGATGCAGGCGGCGGTTTTCGGCCCGACCCCGGGAAGCGTCCGCAGATATGCGACCGTCGCCGCATCGTCCCAGGTCCGGAGATGGTCGAGGCCGGTATGTCCACTGTGCTCGAAAATGTCCGATAGAATCGCCTGAATACGCGGAGCTTTAACGTTCGCCAGGCCGCCGGACTTGATCGCGTCGGCGACCCGGGAGACATTTGCCGTCCGCACGTCGTCCCAGCCGCCGGGGAACGCCGCTTTCAGGGACGCATACGCCCGTCCGGAGTTCAGATCGCTGGTATTCTGCGACAGCACGGTCGCTACGAGGCCACCCACAAGATCATCCGAATAGTTTCCGGCCTGCCACACCCGCGCCCCATAGGCTGCCGTCAGCAGGGCCTCGACGCGCGTCACTTTCGCACGCAGCCCGTCCAGATCCGTCACCGGAGTTTCCGGCACCAAATTTTTCGCCGCGCGGACAGTCACGCGCCATTATAGCACATCGCCTCTGGGTTGGCAAGAGAAACAACTTGGGCGGCTTTGCTGAAAGCAATTACCGCGAATGGGCGGTATAATGGTCACAGTTGGAAAGACTTCTCAGGGAGGTAAATCAATTGCGATACCCACTACGAAAAATCACCATCGCCGCGGCGTTCGCGGTTCTCTTCGCACTGCTGGTCCTCACTGCCACTGCACCGAAGCGGGCGTCGGCTGCCACATCGGCCATCTTTGGGCGGGAGCACCTCTTTACGCTGAACGCCTCAGATTCGGCCGTTCTTCGGTCCCGTTACAACACGGTGATCTTATTTGTCGTTGATGTTGCGGCAAACGGGGATCTCAACTACAACGGCAACCACTTGCTCGTTCAAAATGGGGTCTATGTCGGCGATCCAGGCTGGGGGGCACGGCTGGCCGCACTCAAGACCCCTCCCAGTTCGGTTCACCGGATCGAGGTCTGCACAGGGGGCGCGGGTGCTCTGAGCTTCGTCAACATACGGCATCTGATTGCTTCGCAGGGTACAGGGCCAACCAGCATTCTTTATAAAAACTTTCAGGTGCTAAAAAACACGCTGGGTATTGATGCAATCGACTATGACGATGAGGTAGATTTTGATGTCAGCTCCGCCGTCTCCTTCGGCAAGCTGATCTCCACGCTCGGAATGCACGTGACATTGTGTCCTTACGACAACGAAACATATTGGCGTAGCGTCAAATTGCAGCTTGGCGGCCGCGTGGATGCCGTCTATCTTCAGTGCTATGATGGCGGCTTCGGCAATGATCCAGGCTATTGGAACACCCTGTTTGGCGGCCTGAAAGTACAGCCTGGGGACTGGAACGTGAACAGCTTCGCGACGGTTCAATCGGAAATGGCGGGCTGGGCGGCGGAAGATGGAGTCACAGGCGGCTTCATCTGGCTCCTGGACGATATGAGCTCGACCGATGCCATTCGTTATGCCGATGCGATCACAAACGGCATCGGAGGCCCGACAACCCTTTCAGCCACAGGCAGAAACGGATCTGTGACGCTGACCTGGAGCCTTAGCCCCGGAGGAGGTACCTACAATCTGTACCGCGGCACAAGTCCCGGTGGCGAGAACGCAACGCCACTTCGAGCGAATCTCACAGCCACGAATTATACGGATAGCGGCCTGACAGGGGGAGTGACCTACTACTACAAGGTCACAGCAGTCAGCTCCGAGGGCGAGAGTGCGCCCGCAAACGAAGCCGCCGCGACTGTCATACTCTCCACATCCGGCATCTCCGGTACCATATCTCTGCAAAGCGTGGCGGCGGGTCGTCTTGCTCAGCCGATCACCTTCACGCTCACTCCAACTGGATCCACCGGTGGCAGCACAATCACGCAGACGGCGACTTTAGGGGCATTCAATGGCTCCTTCGCGCTAACCAATGTTCCATCCGGAACCTACATCCTGGGAATTAAGGGCAGCAAGTGGCTGCGCAAAAGTGTCACCGTCGATACCACCGGCGGAAATGTCACCGGTCTTGCCGTCTCCCTGACAGGCGGCGACGTCAATGGCGACAACCAGGTGTCCCTGCCGGACTTCATCGCCCTGCGAAATGCCTACAGAAGCAGACCGGCGTCCGCGAAGTGGAACTCGAGTGCCGACCTCAACTGTGACGGACAAGTTTCTCTTGCTGACCTTCTCATCCTGCGCAGCAGTTATGGGAAAAGTGGGGATTGATGAGTGGTCAGATAAATACACTTCCTGTCTGGAACCTGGACGCTGCCCGGTGGGAGCAGCTCACGAAACGCGCGGGGACAAGCGGTGATGCCCTGGAGGACGGGGCCTTCGCCCGGCTGGACCGCAGCCCGGACTCAGGGGGAATGGAAATCGGGTTCTACGCCACCGCTTTGAGCAAACCGGCCAATTGGAAGTACCCGTTTCTCGAAGCCGTCCCGAGCAGCCTCCGCCTGGGTGCGTATGTGGGGCGGGCCTGGCATCAGGCGGAAACGGGCTTTGTCCAATTCGAAGTCGCCCTCCCCGCCGCCGCGTCGGCCCTGGCGGCGGACTACGAAAGCGGGGCCTCGGATCTGGATTTCGTCACCTATGAGCAGGCCGTCGAGTCGGCCATGCGCGGCACACCTGCCGATCTGATTTGGCTGCACGAGAAGTTTGCACGGCTGGTAAGTGTCACAGAGCTGTGACACTCGGTGTGACAGAGGGAGAGAAAGACCCGGCAGGAGCGAGCGGGCGGGGCAAGCCCCGCCCCTATAGGTATGGAAAGAAATATCCCAGTCACGGAGTGACTTTCTCCGGTAGACCGGCATTTCAATGCCGGTGGCTCCTGCCTGCTCCCACTCAGCCTCCCGCCTCCCCCTGCAGATCATACGCCCCGCCATGGGCGATATAATCAATCGGCCCGTCCACGTATTCCGTATCCGTCCGCAGGATCGAGTGCGCGAAGAACGCCTCCTCGCTCGCAGGAAACTTCACTTTCTCCCCCGGCCACCAGCTCACCCAATGGATCATGGCGATCATCGGGCGCGGCGTGTCTGTCAGGTTCGGCATCCCGGCGTGCCACAGGCGCAGGTCGCGTATCACGACGCTCCCAGCCCGGACGACCGGCTGAAGCGGCGGAGAGATCGCGCGGCGGGCCTCGACCGTTTCCGGGGGAAGCTTGATGTCGCCTTGCTGGATGCAGACCGTCGTGTCGGTGTGGGACCCCGGCCACACTTCTGTGCTGCCATTCTCGGCAGACATGTCGACCACTGGGACATTGACTACCAGCCCGAACGGCGGATGCGCCACCGCCAGGTTCGGCCAGAGCTGCCCGACATCCGCATGTACCGGCTGCCGCTGCCCGCTGCCGCTCACCGCCGTGTTGCCGCTGTAAAACCCGTTGTGCAGGCCGTCGCCCAGCAGCTCACTTGTCACCGCGATCACGATCTCGTTCATCAGCACGTCTTTGTACAGGTACGGCGCAAATGGCGGCGGCTCCTGCTGGACATTGCCCGTATTAAAGTTAAACGGTGCATCGGTCCGGGCGAGATAGGCAGGCAGGTCCGCCAGCATCTTCTGCCGCAGTGCTGCGATATGATCCGGGGCAATGACATCGTTGAGTACCACGATGCCGTCCTCCCGCAGCGCAGTCGCCGCCGCCGCCAGATGCTCCGGCGAAATCCGCCCCGACCGGACTTCGTCCGGCGTAATATCTAATGCGATTAGTGTCGTCATTTGGTCTTCTATAATGTAGGGGCGCTGCTTGCTGCGCCCTTCTTTGCTTTGCTGCGCCCCTCTTTGCTTTGCTGCGCCCTCTTTGGATTGGGGTCGGCATAGGAACCCGGCCTTGAAAGGCCGGGCTATTCGGAGAAAGCCCCTCCGGGGCTGGGAAAATCTAGTGGTGCCTTGGTACTGTCATTTTATCTTTTGCCTCATTCAGCCCCCACCCGCCCCGACGCCCCCGCCGCATACCGCCGCAAGTCCGCTTCCAAAGTCTGCTTGAACTTGCGGCTGCGGCCCAGCGACTCGGCGATGTCGGGGAGGAAGCCGGGGGGGTCGTAGGCGATGGTGAGGATGAACTCGGTTTGGCCTTCGGAGGCGGTTTCGAGGCGGAGGCTGAGGACGTACAGGAACAGGTCGCCGGAGGACTGCCAGCAGAGGGTCTGGGCGGCGCACATGGTGCGCTCGGCGGCGAACTCCACATGGTGGCCGTCGAGGAGGATGATCAGGCGGGCGGTGTCCTCGCCCGCACCGGGGGCCGTGGCGCGGACATGGGAGAGGAAGCGCGGCAGGGCGTGGATATCCGCCCAGTCGTCCCAGACGGCATGCGGCGGAGAGGCCAGGGTCAGGGTCACCTCATGCGTGAACTGCATCCCCTCGGCCTTTCTGCGCGGATGGCGGCGGCTCGGGAGTGAGGAGTGTCCGGCCTCCCAGATACGGCTGCAAGGCTTCCGGGACGGCGACGGTGCCGTCGGCACGCTGATACGTTTCCAGCAGCGCGGCGACCAGGCGCGGCAGGGCGGTCCCGCTGCCGTTCAGCAGGTGAGGGAACTCAGGCTTCGCGCCGGGTTCGCGCCGGAAGCGGATATTGCCTCGGCGGGACTGGAAATCCTCGCAGTTGGAGCAGCTCGACACCTCCAGCCACATGTTCGCACCGGGGGCATGGATTTCGACATCGTAGCATTTCGAGGCCGCAAACGAAATATCCCCGGCGGCCAGCAGCTTGACGCGGTAGGGCAGGCCCAGCGCTTCGAGAATATCGGTCGCATCGGTGAGCAGGGTTTCCAGCTCGGCGTAGGACGTTTCCGGCAAAGTGTATTTGACCATCTCTACCTTGTCGAACTGATGTACCCGCAGCAGGCCGCGCGTGTCCTTGCCCGCCGCCCCGGCCTCACGCCGCCAGCAGGGGGAGTAGGCCATGTAGTTCAGGGGCAGATCGCGGCCATCCAGGATTTCGTCCCGGTGGATATTGACCAGGGCCGGCTCGGCGGTCGGCAGAGCGAACAGGTCCGCTTCAGCGTCGTGATACATCTCCGGCTGGAACTTCGGCAGATGGGCTGAGGCAAGGACGCTTTCGCGGCTGAGAAAGAACGGCGTCGACCACTCAGTGTAGCCGTGTTTCTCGCGGTGCAGGTCCAGCATAAACTGGATCAAGCCGCGCTCCAGTATCGCCCCCACCCCTTTGTACAGCACGAAGCCGCTGCCGGAGAGCTTGACCCCACGCGCGAAATCGATCAGCCCCAGATCCGCCGCCAGGTCCCAGTGGGCTTTCGCCTCGAAGTCGAACGTTTTAACTGTGCCAAACTCTTTGACAATCTGAAAGTTCTCTTCGCCCCCCGCCGGGGTGGACTCATGGGGCAGATTGGGCAGATAGAAAAGCAGAGCATCGCGCTCCGCTTCCAGCCGCTTGGCATCCTCGCCCAGGGCCGCTTTCCGATCGCCTAAGTCTCGAAGCTGGGCCTTCAGGGCATCGGCTTCGTCCCGCTTGCCTTCCTTCATCAGCTGCGGAATGGCCTTGCTGCCCCGCCCCAGCTCCGCCTGAAGCTCCTCCGCCTCGGCGGTGGCCGCCCGCCAGCGCGTGTCGGCCTCGAGGGCGGCATCGATGGCGGCGGGATCGGAAATACGTGCGGTCAATTTGGCTTTGACGGCTTCAGGTTCGGTGCGGATGTGTTTAATGTCGAGCATAGGGTTAGGTTATTCTTCTCGGCGGATAGTAGTCAGCCCAGGCATTTGAGTTATGGATAAAGAACACCGGATAAAGAACACGAGTATGAAGGCGGGAACATTTTGGAGGGCGGGGGCAAGCCCCGCCCCTACGGGTCAGATAATCCCAGTCACGGAGTGACTTTCTCCGGTAGACCGGCATTTTAATGCCGGGTCCGAGTGCTATCGGCTCAAAGGCATCAGCGTCGTTCTCGCATCCGGGTACCGCTGACGATGCTCTGCCAGATAGTCCTCGAAAGGCCGAACGCGGCCTTGATCTATCGCATCAAGCCCGACTTGCGCCGCTTTCACATCCTCATCAAACTGCTCAGTCTCCAGCTTTGAAGTGATTGTCATTGCTCTGCTCCTACCCTTTACTCAGCCCATCCACCAAGCTCACCAGCAGCCCCGCCATGCTCAGCAAGTCGGCAACCTGAACGCGCTCCTTCGCCGTGTGCGCCGCCTTTTCGGGGGCACCAACGAACACCCAGTCCATGGGGACGCCGCTGCGGCTGATCGCGCCGCCGTCGGAGCCGCCGCTGGATTCGATCTCGCGTTGGAATGGCAAGCCGCTCTCTTCGGCACAGGCCAGGACCCGGCCCAGAAAGCGGCGGCGGGGCAGAGAATTGTCGCGCAGGGAGATCGCAGCCCCCAAACCGCATTTGACATGCTTCGTGTGCCAGGTCAGGTCGGAGATCAGGGCCTGCGTGATGCCGTCAGTCTCGTGCAGACGCCTGGCACAAACCATCGCTCCGCCTCCCGATTCTTCTTCGCCGGTGGTAAACGCCGCGCAGATCTCCGGGCAGTGGGTCAGGGCTGTGAGGGCTGCCCAGACTCCACCCCGGTTATCCAAATAAGGCCCTAAAATTTCGCCGCTTTTCTGGGCTGCCGGGTCGGCATAAACCCAATTCGAGCCGGGCAGGGCATCGGTTTTGCCCTTGAGCTTCCAAACTCCGTCGGCACTGCGGGTGAGCGTATTGCCGGTATCGGGCCGACCCGCAGGGCGCAGGTTGTCCCCGATCTTGCCATGCGGATCACCGATGGGAATGAGCTGACGGTCGTATCCCAAAGTCCAGCCGGTCGTGTCCGTATGAGCAAACACGGCCACCGACGGCTTCGCGCCCCGCCGGACCAGCACGGTATCGCCGAGCCGCTCCACGCGGGCGTCGGGCAGAGTGCGGGCCGCCCAGTGTTCCAGCCAGTCCGCAACCGGGCCTTCGTCGCCCGAAGGGCTGTCGAGAGCCAGCAGCTCCCAGAGGGTGTCCAGTGGATACTGGGTGTCGGTCAAAGAAAGAGTGTCGCTCAAAGTATGATTATTGTAACTCAAAGGGAGGGGGGTTGTCAAACATCGGTTGACACGCTCCGCTCGCTCACGCTATAGTAAGCGTATGACTCGACGCCTCTTGCTATTTCTTTTTCTGCTGCTCGCTCTTGCCCCGAACGCCCATGCGTCGCCACCCCCGCGCCGAATCGTCTCGCTGTCGCCGGGGACGACGGAGATGCTGTTTGCGCTAGGGTTAGGGAAGCTCGTGGTCGGCGATACCGTCTACTGCAATTACCCGGCGGCGGCACAGAAAATTGCTAAGATCGGGGATGTGAACACGAGCTATGAGAAAGTGCTGGCACTAAAGCCGGATTTAATCGTGGCGGATGCGGTCGCAAACTCCCGGGCAGTCACGCGCTTGAAGCAGCTCCGGCAGCCGGTATTTGCCGTGCGCCCGACGACGTTCTCCGGGGTCGAGGACAGCCTGCGGCAGCTCGGGGCGCAGACCGGGACTTCGCGGCAGGCCGCACAGGTTATCGCCGGGATGGAGCATAAAGCCGCGCTTGCCGCGCGGCTGACCGCGCAGGACGGTCGCCCGAAGCCGCGCGTTTTGATCGTGGTCCAGACCGCCCCGCTCTGGACGGCGGGACACGGCTCGTTTTTGGATGATCTGGTCACACGCGCGGGGGGAATCAATATCGGGCAGAGCGTGCCGGAGTATGGGGCGTTCTCGAAAGAGCGGATACTGGCGCTTCCGCCGGATGTCGTGCTGGGGGACGCCTCGGTCGAGGCGGCATTTCGCGCCGATCCATTTTTGAGGCGACTAGCTGCCGTGCGTCTGGGCCGATTTTATGCCTTGCCTGCCGATTTGACATCCCGCCCCGGCCCGCGTCTGGCGGACGGCCTGCTGCTGCTGGCGAAAGCTTTGCATGGCAAATAACGCCTCCCCTCGTACTCTGCCTCCTCCCATCTCGAGAGGAGTACCCGCGCAGCGGGGGAGGTGGGTTCTTTTCCTATTCCCTCTCCTATTCCTCTTCATGCTCGTCGCCGCCTGGGTCGGGCCGGCGGCACTCTCCCCGGCGGAAGTCTGGGCGGCACTTCGGCATGGGCCAAACGGTCTTGCGGCGAACGACACCATTCTCTGGACCCTGCGCCTGCCGCGCATCCTGCTGGCGGCTCTGGTCGGCGGGTCCCTGGCGATGGCGGGGACGGCGTTCCAGGCCCTGCTTCGGAACTCGCTGGCTGATCCCTACATCGTGGGCGTCTCGGCGGGGGCATCGGTGGGGGCGGAGGCGATTTTGCTGGCATCGGGCGAAGCCTGGCTGGGAGGCTTGGCCCTGCCGCTGACGGCATTCGGCGGGGCGACCGCCGCCATGCTGGTGGTCTACGCGCTGGCGCGTCGACACGGGCGCGTGCCGGTGACGACTTTGCTGCTGGCGGGGGTGGTGATCAGCTCATTTCTAGGCGGCATTTCAACGCTGATGCTTCTGCTGGGGCCGCCGTCGGACACGGCGCATATTTTGGGGCGCTTGATGGGGTCTTTGCAGGATGCCGACGCTCCCCTATCCGTACATTTGCCCGGGGGAGAGGCGGGGCAGCCGTTCCAGCAGTGCGCCGTCCTGCTGCTGTTTTTGATTATCGGCGGGCTGGTTTTACTCCGAGAAGCGAGGGCGATGAATTTGTTCGCGCTGGGCGAAGAGTCCGCCCAGCAGCTTGGGGTAGAGACGGAGCGTTTCAAAGCCGTGCTGATTGTTACCGGCTCCCTGCTGACGGCGGCTTCGGTAGCCTTTGCGGGCATGATCGGCTTTGTTGGGCTGATGTCGCCGCATATCGCCCGCCGCCTGGCAGGGACCCCGGATCACCGGGCGGTGCTGCCGCAAGCCGCCCTGATCGGGTCGATTTTGATGGTCGGGGCGGATACTCTCTCGCGGATCGTCCTAAGCGATGGCCGCGAGCTGCCCGTCGGGGTCGTGACGGCGTTCCTGGGTGCTCCGTTTTTCTGCTACCTGCTGCGGAAGTTGTGAACGTCTGCGTGGTATAATACCCCCATCATCTTTTGCCTGGAGGCACACCTTTTGACTTCCCGCACCCGACTTTCAATTTTGACTTTGCTTGCCCCGGTCTTTCTGCTTCCGACCGGCTGCGGACATAAACAAACTGCCAGTGCGCCGCCGACTTCCAATATCCTGCGGATTCCTCTGCTTTCCGACCCGACGACCTTCGACCCCGCCAGAGTCGAGGACGGCACGACTATCGATATGCTGCAGCAAATGTTCGAGGGGCTGGTCCGCTGGACTCCGCAGAATACGCTGGCTCCGGCCCTGGCGAAAAAGTGGGATATCAGCAAGGATGGCCTGACTTACACATTTCACCTGCGTCCGAACGTGAAGTTTCAGGACGGCAATATTATGACCGCCCAGGATGTCTATTACTCCATGCGCCGCGCCCTCGATCCGGCCCTGAAATCCACCGTTGCCCTTTCTTACTTAGGCGACATCAAAGGGGCGAAAGAGGTCAGCACCGGCAAGACAAAGGAGTTGACCGGGGTCAAAGTGATCGACGCATCGACAGTCGCGATCACCATCACGGCTCCCAAGGCCTACTGGATTTACACGCTGACTTATCCGACCGCCTACGTCCTCTCGAAAGCCGAAGCGAAGGACGGCGTAGACCTTACCGACTCCGCCGACGCCGCCGGAGCCGGGACCGGACCGTTCCGGCTGACTTCGTATCAGCGCGGCTCGAAAGTCACACTCGCGGCCAATCCTGCTTACTGGGACGGTGCCCCGAAGCTGGCCGGGCAGGAGCGGCCAATTATCAAGGATGCGGGAACACGCCATGACGAGTATGTCGCCGGGCAGCTCGATATTGTCGATGAAGCGAAAGGCGACCTGGATGCCGACGAAAAAGACACCAATCTCAAAGACCAGATCAAATACTGGCCCCGCGCGGCAACCTATTATATTGGTCTGAACCAGAAGACGTTCCCGGCCTTCGCCGATGTCCGTGTCCGGCAGGCCCTTGCCTACGCCACCGACAAAAAGCGGCTGCAATCGGTGGTGCTGCGCGGCAAGCTGGATATTGCCCAGGACATCCTGCCGGTCGGCATCCCCGGCTTTGATCCCCAGTTCCAGGGCCTGCCGTACGACCCGGCCAAAGCGAAATCCCTGCTGGCGGCGGCGGGCTACCCCGGCGGCAAAGGCTTTCCAGTGATCAATATCACGTTCCGCGAATCCTATCCTGACCTGAGCAAGACTGTGGACCTGCTGCGCGATATGTGGCAGACCAATCTGGGAGTCACGCTTCAGCCGAAAGTCACCGAATGGGCCGTGATGCTGGACCAGGAGCACCGCAATTCTCTGGACTGCTACCATATCCGCTGGGCGGCGGACTATTTGGACCAGCAGGACTTCTACTCGATTCTTCTGCGCACGAATGCCGGGGAGAATCACACGCTTTATTCCAACCCGAAGCTCGACGCCCTCTGCGACAAGGCCGATGTTGAGCAGAACCCGGCAGTCCGCAGCGGCCTGTACCGGCAGGCGGCCCGGATCGCCGCCGATGAGGTCCCGCTGATCCCGCTGTATTACCAGAAGGACATCGAGCTGGTCAAGCCCTATGTCAAAAACCTGGATGACGGCCTGATGGGCCATCTGCCCTATACCAAGCTGACGCTGGCAAAATAGAACCCTTGGAGGCAGCCCATGCGACTTTGCGAAACCGCTTTTGTCACCCTGCTGGTTTTGGTAGGCGTTTGCACCGCCGCGTTGCAGGCGATGCCCGTGATCCCACCCTGGGCGAACAGTGCTGAGCCGGTGGACCCGCCTAACCATGCCGACTTTGACCCGTCTCTCGGCGACCTGCCCGACGGAGGCGGGAAGCTGTTCGACACTGGCGGCACGAACTTCGGTCCGTCCAACGGCATGCAGGTCAATCTGGCGTCGGGCGCGGAGGAGTATGTCCCCGACCCGGATCTACGCGGGCACAACGGGATCGGCACGGATGCCGTGTTTCGCCGCTCCTACCGCAGCGATCTGGCACTCACCGGCTACGGCTCGCCGGGACTTTCCCCGGGCTGGGTGCATAACTACGATGTCCAGCTGTCTGCGGTCACGCCGGGGCAATGGGGAGATCTGCTCCTGAAGCACTGCACCGGCAGCCGGGAACTGCTGAAGCCGGTGCTGGACGACGGTGGCAAGCCGACAGGGAAATTCGGAGCCGGGAAGCCGTTCGAGGTGGTCGGGGTGCCCGGAGCCAAACCGGGGCAGTGGACAGCGATCTCGCTGAGCTGGCGCGGCGGAACGCACTGGCTGTTTCTGCCGTTCGGCCCGGATTCGTATGTTCTCAGCGGGATCACGAATATCACCGGCAATGGCCTGTATCTCCAATGGGACGGCCTGCGCCGCCTGCGGGGGGCTACGGACACACAGGACAAGAAGCCGCTGCTGACACTGCTTTACGACTCCGGCGGCAGCCTTTCGGATATCAAAGACGCCTCGGGCGCGACGGTGCATTACCGGTTCGGCCCGGCGGCCGGTTCCACTGCTCCGACCCTGCTGGCCGTCTCGACACTCTTCACCCCGGCCTCCCCGAGTGCCCTGTCACGGTACAAATTTACGTACATCGGCGGCAATGGGCAGACCCTGCTGAAAACCATCAGCGTGCCCGATCCCGGCGGCCCCGGCCTCAGCACAGCGACGATCGTTTATGGATCGGGGAAAGTGATCGCGCAGATCGATGCCAATGGGAACAAGCACCAAATGACCTACACCGACGGTCATACTCTGGTGCAGATTGCCGGGCCGGACGGCAAAGTTGCCGAGTTTTCGACCCAAAACTACGACTCCCTGGGCCGCGACACCGGAGTCACCGATGCCCTCGGCCACAGCACGCATCTTACTTACTAAAATATCGTTGACTGACGGAGATTTCTGACTATGACCGAAGTCCTGAGAATCGATCCAACCAACCCCGACCCCGCAGTTCTGGCCCATGCGGGTGACGTCCTGCGTTCCGGGGGATTGGTCGCCTACCCCACGGAGACGGTCTACGGCCTTGCGGCCAGCGCGTTTATCGTGGACACCGTGGCACGGGTCTTCGATGCCAAGCAGCGGCCATTCTCGCAGCCGCTGCCGGTGCAGATCGCCTCCGTCGAAGACGTGGAGACCCTAGCCCAGTCAGTCTCACCGGAGGCGAAGCGGCTGATCGCCGAATTTTTCCCTGGCCCCCTGACTCTGGTCTTCCGGCGTCTGCCCACCGTGTCGCTGACAGTCACCGGCGGCACCAACACCATTGGCCTGCGCATGCCCGACCACCCCATCGCCCTGGGAGTCCTGCGAGCCTTCGGTGCCCCCCTCGTCTGCCCCTCGGCCAACCTCACCGGCCGCCGCGCCCCGATGTCCGCCGCCGACGTGCTGGAAGATCTCGACGGCGTGATCGACCTCGTGCTGGACGGCGGCGAGACCATCGACCGTACCCCCAGCACCGTGCTGGATGTGATGCAGGTCCCGGCGAAGATGCTGCGGGAGGGAAAGATCACGCGAATTCAGCTTGAAGCGTTCCTGAAAATTGAGGGAATTGGGGAAAATAATAGCCCCAGCTGAAGTGCTGAGGCTATTGTGTTGTGCCGGCCATCCGGTGCAGCTTATTGACTACCTAAGCAGCCGATTTTGCTTTTTTTCGTGCCGTGACGAGCACCCCGCCCAGACCTGATGCCAACAGCAGGCCCAGGGAAGCAATTGTGGAAGCCTCCGGTACTGCGGCGACCGAGACATTATCGATCTCGACGGTTTGGTTGGCGGTCGTAGGGGCGAAATGCGAGAAGCCTTCCAGCGTCAGCACCGTCGACGCGGAATTGGCGGTCGCCGTTGCGGTATAAGTGGTGAACGCTCCGGGGAAACCGTTCTGGGCTATCGTCGTGGGTGCGCCCGCGACGGGAATACCGCCGAAAAGGACCGAGACCCCATTCGCGCTGTCTGCATTTGCGTCGAACGAGATGGTGTAGACCTGTCCCACCACTGTGCTCAGCGTCTGTGTGACAGCATTCAAACCCGATCCATCGGTTAGAAACAGGCTTTTCTTCCCGGTAAGGACGAATTTGTTAGTCGTGTCGATACCGACAACACCCTGCCCGACCGTCCAAAAACCGCCGTCAAACGAAGTGACGGCCGCAAAATTGTCCCGAGTGTTCGCGGGGGCACTCGGGTCAGACAGCTCAAAGCCCCCATCTTGTACCAAATTGCCGGCGGCGTGAGCCGGGTAGGCCGCGAGGCCGGTCAGCACTACGACTGCGAGTGCGAGACCAGATTTCGATCGAAGTTCCATTTCTTGTCCTCTCTGTTGGAGATGCATCCATCAATGTACAGGTGCAATGCAACTCCAGGGTTCATTCAGCCGGGGATGCCTCAATTGGCTCGGCGTGCGACATAGCTATCCCCACTGTATACCCACTGCAAATTCCATGCCAAACCAGCAAATTTAATGATTTTGCTGCAAATTATTGTTTTGCGGGATTGCTCCTGATTTAGCAATCACAGATGGCTCTGTTGCAGAGATGCAGCTATGCGTTTCTGCCCAGCATTATACGTCCTCCTTCGGCATCCGGACCCGGGCTTGTGGTCAGCAACAAGACCCGGCACCTACAGGTGCCGGAGCTTTTTGTGCCTTTACCCTACCCCGTGATCTTCACCACGAGGCACGTCAGATGTGCGGTGATCGGCTCGGCGGCGAACTCGCGTACGGCGGTGTGGACACGCGTGATCAGCTCTTCCGGCGAGAGGTCCCCGGCTTTCTGGACCAGGGCGGAGAGGCGGTCCGGGCCGAAGGCTTCGCCTTTGGCGTTCAGGGTCTCCGTGATGCCGTCGGAATGGAAGAGGAACTGGTCGCCGGGGGCGAAGGGCAGGGAGAGCTGGCGGTAGGTCTCCTGCTGGCCGATGCCCAGGGGCATGTTGTCGCCGCGCAGCATTTTGCACTTTCCAGTCTTTTTCTCGAAATAGACGGTCGGCGAGTAGCCGCAGTCGACGTAATCGAGCTGCCGGGCTTTGCTGTCGAAACGGGCATAGCAGAGCGTCTCGAAGTTCTTTTGACCGAGGAACTGCCCAGCGATCGCGTCATGCACCTGTGTCACGATCTGGGCAGGCGCGGGCGGCTCGCCGCCGGATGCGGTGGCGCGGTGTAGGGTGCGCAGGAAGTGGTTTTTCGTGGCCGCCGCGATCAGGGCTGCCGAAAGGCCCTGACCCAGGACATCGCCCATGACCAGGTCCAGAGCGTGGTCGCTATGCGGGAAGAAGTCGTAGAAGTCGCCGTCGAGCTTGCTGCCCGGCTCCGTGCGGGCGGCCACTTCCACCCCGGCCATGACGGCGGGCGGCTCTCCGGTCAGCAGGGTCGCGCGGAGGCGGCGGCCCATCTCCGCTTCCGACGAGCGCATCTGCGCCAGCTCGTCGGAAGAAGTCATCAAGGCTTCCTGCAGGTCCAGAATGCGCAGACCGGCCCGCAGGCGCACCTCCAGCTCATGACGATTGAAGGGTTTGGTCAGGTAATCGTCGGCCCCCGCCTCCATGCCTTCGATCAAGTCCTCTTTGCGGACTTTGGACGTCAGCAGCATAATGTAGACATAGGAGGCGTCGATCCGCTGCCGTGCACGGCGGCAGATCTCGACTCCGTCCAAGCCCGGCATCATCCAGTCCAGAATCGCAAGCTTAGGGGCACCCTCCCCCTGGAGGATCTGCCAGGCTTCATCGCCGTCCTGAGCGATGACGACCTGGTAGCTCCATTTCGTCAGAATGGTTTCCAGCAGGCGGCGCGTGATCGAGTCATCGTCCGCAATCAGTATTCGCATCATCCCCGTATCTCCTCGTCTCAATCTCTCCTCAGCGCACTGGGGCGGTCAGCCCGCAAAAGTTTTCGACCGCGGCACTTAGGCGGTTCAGGGCACAGCCCAGCTCCGACGCGGCCTCCTCCGCCTCCGATGTATCCCACTGACCTTCGCGCCCGAAAGTTTCCAGGCGAAGGGCCAAATGCTGCACTTCGAGGGCACTGATATTGCTCGCTGAACCTTTCAGCGAGTGCGCGCTGCGCTCGAGTCCGGGCGCATCGCCGGTGCGGACCGCCGCCTGAATCTCCTCGAAAAGCCGACCCGATTGCCCATGAAACAGCGCGATGATCTCGGCCAGAAGCTCCCGGTCGTCATCCACCCGCTCCAAGGCCGATTCGGTGTCGAAAACGGCAAGCCCGGCCCCCGCCTCCGGTTCCGGCTCAGCGGCGGCGGGCACGGCAGTTTCAGTGTTCGCCAACCGCCCAATCACTTCCAGCAGGCGGGCGACGTGCAGGGGCTTGGCGACATAGTCGTCCATGCCCGCTTCGAGGCAGCGTTCCCGGTCGCCTTTCATGGCGTGTGCGGTCATAGCGACAATCGGAATGTGCGTCCCTAGGAACTTCTCCCAGCTGCGAATCGCAGCAGTCGCCTCGAAGCCGTCCATTTCAGGCATCTGGATGTCCATCAGGACCAGGCTGAACTTCCGGCCATCCGCCTGTGCCTTCTCCCACGCGGCGACTGCCTGGCGTCCATTTCCAGCGACCACGACGGTGTGGCCCTGCTTTTCCAGGATCCGCACGGCCAGACGCTGGTTGACCGTGTTGTCCTCCGCCAGCAGCAGGTAAAACGGGCCGCTCGCGTGCCTCGGTTCTTCCTCGAGTTTCGCGAGGGGCGCGGCAGGCGGGCGCGGCTCCTCGTCGAGCGTGGTCATGATGACATCCAGCAGCTCCGACTGCTTGAACGGCTTTGTCAGGTAGGCGGAAAGGCCCATCGCGCGGCACTGGGCATTGTCGCCGGGGCGGCCCGCCGACGACAGCATCATCATCACCGACCCGCCCAGCTCCGGCCGGTCCTTGATCCGCTCGGCCAGGGTGAAACCGTCCATTTCCGGCATCATCGCGTCGAGCAGCACCAGGCGGTACGGCCGGCCTTCCGCAGCGGCGGCCTCCATCACTCTCAGGGCCTCCGCACCGCCCTCGGTCAGTGTCGGCTCCATATTCCAGCGGGTCAGAACCTCCTCCAGTATGCGCCGATTGGTGGCGTTGTCGTCGACCACCAGGACGCGCAGGCCGGTCAGGTCCAGATCGCGCAAGATCTGCGGGCGAACCTCCCCAATCCCGACCTGGGCCGTGAAGTGGAATGTGCTGCCCTTGCCCTCTTCACTTTCCACCCACAGACGGCCCCCCATCGCCGCCACGAGCTGGGTCGAGATGGTCAGCCCGAGGCCGGTGCCGCCGTACTTGCGCGTCGTCGAGCTGTCAGCCTGCGAAAAGGCTTCGAAGATCTGCTTCTGGCGGCTCTCCGGGATGCCGATACCCGTATCGCGCACGGCGAAATGCAGCAGCACGGACTCCTCGGTCCGGGACTCCACCTCCACGGAGACCACGACTTCCCCAGTCTCGGTGAACTTGATCGCATTGCCTGTCAGGTTGACCACGATCTGGCGCAGACGGCCCGGATCGCCGATGATGGTCTCGGGCACGTCGGGCCGGATGTCTCCGAGCAGCTCCAGCCCTTTCGAGTGGGCACGAAGCGAGAGTGTTTTAACCGTCTCCCCCAGGCTGTCCCGGATATCGAAGGGGATCGGGTCCAGATCGAGTTTTCCCGCTTCGATCTTCGAGAAGTCCAGAATATCGTTGATCACGGTCAGCAGGGCATCGGCGGACGATTTCACGAGCTGCAAATACTCCTGCTGCTCGGCATCAAGGTCGGTGTCCAGGGCCAGCTCGGTCATGCCGAGAATGCCGTTCATCGGCGTGCGTATCTCATGGCTCATATTGGCCAGGAACTCGGACTTCGCGCGAGTCGCAGCCTCGGCGGTCTCTTTGGCGACCTGCAGCTCCAGCAGTGCCGCCTGCTTGGCCTCGAACTCGGCAGTGTGGCTCATGGCGGCCCCGATCAGACCGGCCATCAGCTCCAGCGTATGGACATCCACCGGGCCGAATGCATACTGCTCCGCCGACTGCACCTGCAAAACCCCCACGGCCTGCTGCTGATCATAAAGCGGCACGACGATCAGCGACCGCGCCCCCACCCGGCGGCACTCGTTCAAATCCGCACGCGGATCCCGCTCGGCATCGTCGCAGCGCAGGATCTGGCCGGTGCGAACACATTCTCCGGACAGGCCCGCCGTGATATTCGCTCGCAGGCCTAGATACGGCGCAGCCCGTCCGCTGACGGCCCGGTAGACCATCTCCTCGCCTTCCGCCAGCTCGATCACGGCCCCGCTGGCATGGGTCAGCTCCTGGGTTCGCGCGACAATCAAGTTTAGCACGGCGGCCATGTCCAGCGCCGCCGTTGCGACATCGCGCTGGGTGGAGATGATCGCCGTGAACCGTCCGGCATCTTCACGTAGGGCCTCTTCGGCCCGGGCACGCTCGGTCACCTCCGCTTCGAGGTCGGCGACGCGCCGGTCCACAAGCATCGAAAGGTGGCGCTTTTCCGTGCGCAGCGCGGCCTCACTGGTCGAGCTGGAGCGGATCATTCGGCTGACCATGCTCAGGCCGAAGACCAGCAAAGCCGACATCAGCAGCGCGGAGAGCTGGGCCGAAAGATTTTCATGCCTCAGCTCTTCTCTGCCGACGGCCCGCAGCGTCAGGCCCGACTGCACGGCGGCGAACACCGCCGCCCCGGCGATCAGCAGCCAGGCCCATTGCCGCCCGTACCCCAGATACATCCGCAGGGCAAGGCCGACCGCCGCGATTTGAAGCCCGATAATACTCCCGAGTATGAGCAGCGCAGACATAGACGCTCCTCCTTTGTGAGCGGATGGAGGCACAAAGTGTTCTTGTGCTTCCATTCTATGATATATCGGCGGAATTGTCAACTTTTCTCACAAAGCGTCCCGTCAGGCGTGTATTTTCGCTGACGATTCATTTTGGCATGATTTATGCACTGCTAGTCATGACAGTATTCTGCACTCCCCAACTGCTGTTCACGATTTCCTGTACTACCTGCACACCGAAAGGAACACATCTCTTATGGTACGTCTCACTTGTGCATTCGCACTTCTCGCCGCCCTGTCCACATTTCCGGCCTCCGCCCAGACACTCAATTTCGACGCTCTGCCCAGCGAACCTGGAGTCGCCTCGGCTTCGCTCCTGACCACCGCCAACAGCGGAAGCCGGACGATCAGCGGCATCACGTTTAATGCCGCGACCGACAGCGATTGGGAGATCGTCGGAAGCCAGTACGTTGCAATCCCAGCCAATTTCTCCGATCATTTCGCGCAGCCTCACTCCGGCTCCTATGCCCTGGCAGGAAATGCGTATTCCGGCCCCACAATTTCCGGCAGCTACACGGGGCTAACCATCAGCACGAACCAAATCCTTAAAAGCCTGTATGTCGGCTTTGATGACAACGGCGGCGGCAGCAATGACGCCGACTCTGTGACCATCTTCGCCACCGGCGCAAGCGGGAATCTGGCTTCGCAGTCCGTGACCCTCAATGGCCCCGCCCTTACCCTCCTGGACACATCCAGCCTCTTCGGATCACTTGCCGGTGTCACCGGCTACCGCTTCGAGACCACCGCGTCGAATGCCCTCGACGCCGACTACGGCCAGGCCTATCTCATCGCCGATGACCTGACCTTCGGCGCCCCTGTGCCGGAAGCCTCGTCCGCTCTGAGTCTGGGCCTCGTCCTCGTCTTGGGCGGAGGAATGCTGCTGGCACGCCGCGCCCGCCGTCAATCGGCCCGTTAGACTTCTCAATACTCGCACGCAGAATTGCAGAAACGAATGACTCCAATGACTATCCTTACCTCTCGCCTCCTCGCAGGCTTCAGCAGCCTCGCCCTGCTGGCCTCCATTGGCCTGTTCGCTTCACGGCCCGCGCACACGGCAGGAGGCCCGGTTCCTGTGGCGGTCACCAATACCATCTCGAATCGGGATACCGAAGGGCCGGCCCGTCAGCCGTTTGTGGCGACGATCTATCCCACCATACTAAATGGCACTTCCATAGGAAGCGATAATGGCAACCCCGGAGGAATTCAGACGTTTCCGGTGCCCGTCGGCAAGCGGTTGGTCGTTCAAACAATTTCAATGTATCGGAACAGCACTTTGGGAGCAAACTCCACCGTGCAGGTTTATGTGAATGCCAGCGTCAATGGGAGCTATGCTGCTTACGGATTGCCTGTTGTCCCGAATTCCGGCAGCTACCACCCGGGCATCGCCCAGGGGCTAACGTTTACGGCGGATGGCGGCACAAATGTTCTCGTTAACGCCTTCCGAAACGGAAGCGTCGGCACGGAGTCGAGCACTGTCACAGTTGCGGGCTACCTCGTGGATGTTCCGTAAACATACTCTAGTCGCGTATAGCACTGGCCCCGGCCTATCAACGCCGGGACCACTTGCTTCCTCAAAGGACAATCTCATGAAAAGCCTACGTTTCTTCGCCCCCCGCCTCCTCGCAGGCTTCGGCACCCTCGCCCTGGTGGCCTCCATTGGCCTGTTCGCTTCACGGCCCGCGCACACCGTCGGCGGACCCGTGCCCGTCACCGTCAGCAACACCGTACAGAACCGCGATTCGGACAACAGTGCCCGGCAGCCAGTGGGCATAACCACAGAGCTGTCGTCTCTCACACCCGGTCAAATCATCTCCAAAATTATCTACACTGTCCCGGCGAACAAGCGGCTTGTCATCGAGATGGCATCTGTCGGTTCTCAGTCATCCACGGATACCAACAGATATCGTATCCAGCTCTCAACCACGGTGGGTACAGGAGTATCGTATGCCATCTTCAGTGCGGCACCGAGTCCCGCCCCAGGACCCGGCGTGTGCCAGCCCATGCGCCTTTATGCTGATCCAGGCACTGTGGTGTTTGCCGATTTGCTTTCAAATGCCAACAACGCACCGGATGTTGCCGTCTCATTTTCCGGCTACCTGGTAGATCTGCCATAAGCAGCTCCCTCATCAACAGAAAACGCCCCTTCCCGTGAGGGCCAGGGCCGACCGTGACCTGAAAGGACATTCTAATGCACACACTTCGTTCTTTGACACCCCGCCTTCTGGCGGGCATCGGCACCGCCGCCCTGCTGGCCGGGATCGGCCTCGTCGCCTCCCGTCCGGCGCATACCGCCGGGGGACCCGTTCCGGTGACGGTCGCCAATTCGCCGCTGGCGACCGCGGACCTCGACGACCCCGACCAGCAGCCGTTCCAGATAACGCTGTCACCAAGCAACAGCACTTTCAACTCGGCGATAGACTTATACACGGTTCCCGCTGGGAAACGCGTCGTGATCGACTACTACTCCACTCAGCTCACCCAGTATCCGGCAGGCGGCTACGGCTATATGTACTTGATCACGACTGCAGGTGGAAATGAGGCTTTCTACAGAGCGATTTCGCCGATCGCCTCGACCGCTACCTTTAACCAGGTAACGCATATCTATGCCGATCCCGGTACAACAATTCAGGCTTCCGTCGGTCAGTCCAGCGGGACTTCCTGTGGGGGAAATATTATTCTCTCCGGCCACATGGTGAACGTGCGGTAATCACCGGCTCCGGCCACGAAGGCTGGAGCCACTTTTCTCCTGAATGGAATACGATTTTGACAACTTTACAACCACTCGCCCCCCGCCTTCTGGCGGGCTTCGGCACGCTTGCTCTCCTGGCCTCCGTCGGCCTTGTCGCCTCACGTCCCGCCCACACGGCGGGCGGACCCGTGCCTGTAACCATCAGCAACACGGTTCATACTCAGGATGTGGATAATGCGGCGCGGCAGCCGTTTCAAGTCGAGATCCCATTTCTTTCCTTAAGCGCGAATTCCTCTACCTCGTTCCCGGTTCCAATCGGCAAACAGCTGGTCTTGGAGAATATCTCCGCGATCGCTTACACTCCGGACGACCCGGTTGCCGAAGTGGTTGTCAGCACGACTGTGGGAGGACAGACGGTCCGGCACGACGTTGGATTTGCCACGACCTTCTCCAAAGGCTTTCGGGTGATGCCGGTTGTGCCGGTGCGCCTGTATGCCGACGGCGGCAGCACGGTGATTGTGACCACCGTGCGTAACACCTCCATTCCGTCGAGTTCGGGTTACGGCAACGTCATCAAGCTGTCCGGCTACTATGTGAACGTACCGTAGGCTCACACAAACTTCTCAGCAAGCACTCTGAAAAAGAAAAACACCATGAAAAAAGCACTCGCACACAACCTTGCACCTCAAACCATTCGCAAGCCGATCACGCACCGTGTCCCCCTCATCAGCGGCCTGACGCTGCTCGGTCTGCTGGCCGGGTTAGGCCTGTTCGCTTCCCGGCCCGCGCACACTGCCGGGGGTCCCGTCCCGGTGACGGTGGCGAACGCCATCGCAAACCATGACCTCGACAATGCCGCCCGGCAGCCGTTCGGGATCCGCGTCTTCCCCAGTCCCAAAACGTTCTCCACTTTCGTCGTTCCTGCCGGGAAGCGTCTGGTCATTCAGCAGATCTCAGCGTTCAGCTTCGGCTCGACCACGGTTGAGGATGTCGCAGTCTATACGACAACATCAGGCACGGGGACCGCTCTGGTTGTGCCCTATACGGTCAACAATCACGGAGTCGTTTACGCAATGCAGGCCGTCACGGATTACGCCGATCCCGGGTCAACGGTCACCATCGCCATTGACGACGCGAACCAGAATGACACCGCCGGTCACAACGTAGATATTCACGGCTACTATGTGGACGTGCCGTAGTCCGGCTTCTCCGTTCCAGAAAGGACACTTTCATGAAGCCTCTTGCCTCTTATGCGCCGCGCCTTTTCGCGGGCGTCGGTCTGCTTGCCCTACTGGGCGCAGTCGGCCTCGTCTCTTCACGCCCCGCCCATAGTGTCGGCGGCCCGGTGCCCGTCACGGTGACCAATGCACCGCTGGCGGTGCGGGATGCCGAAGCGGCCCGTACGCCGTTCCAGACCCAGATCACGCCCGGCGTCGATATCGGCAGTGTCTTGCCTATTGTCTATGCCTACGAGAGCAATTTCACCGTACCGGCAGGGAAACGCCTGGTGCTTCAGAGTATCTCCGCGAGCTTCAGCGTTGCCCGGAACGCGAGACCCGTGATTCGGCTGACCACCACGGCGGACGGCAGCAGGGCCGGGCACTACTTCTCGGCACCCATCAGCCCTAACACCAGCGTATTCGGCACCACAACGACAATTGATTCGCCTGTCCTTTCGGAGCAGCCTTTGACGGCTTACGCCGATGCGGGCAGCAACGTTAAC
>JANXNV010000238.1 GCA_025353925.1 Armatimonadota bacterium | reverse complement strand
CGCCGTCTTCGATGCCTCCCGCGCCGCCGAAATGGGCAAGGGCGGCCTGGGCCAGCGCGTCATTCTGGTCCGTGCGGACACGTCCCCGGATGACCTCAAAGGCATGCTGGCCGCCGAAGGCGTCCTCACCGAGCGCGGCGGCATGACATCCCACGCAGCCCTGGTCGCCCGCGGCTTCGGCATCCCGACCGTGGCCGGCTGCTCCGACATCTCGGTGGGTGCGAACTCGTTTACCACGAAGAGCGGCAAGGTCATCAAAGAAGGCGACCCGATTTCGCTGAACGGCACCCTGGGCGAAGTCATCGACGGAACCGTTGAAGTCGTGGACCCGGAGATGACCGGCGAATTCGGCACCCTGCTTTCCTGGGCCGACGAAGTCAAGCGGCTCGGCGTTCGCACGAATGCCGACACGCCGGAAGATGTCGCCCTGGCCATCAAGCTGGGCGCGGAAGGAGTCGGCCTCTGCCGGACGGAGCATATGTTCTTCGCCGAAGACCGCCGCCCGATCGTTCAAGCCATGATCTTGTCGGCGACGGAAGAGGAGCGCAAAGTCCATCTCGACGCCCTGCTTCCCTACCAGCGCAACGACTTCCAGGGCATCTTCGAAGCCCTGGGCAGCCGCCCGGCGACTATTCGGCTGATCGACCCGCCACTGCATGAGTTCCTGCCCTCGATGGACTCGCTGATTGCCGAAGTCGCGACCCTGAAGGTCACCCACCCGGACAGCCCGGAGCTTGCCGCGAAGTCGGACATGCTGCACAAAGTCGAGGGAATGCACGAGATCAACCCCATGATGGGTCTGCGCGGCTGTCGCCTCTCCATCGTCTTCCCCGGCATCGTCGAGATGCAGACCCGGGCCATTCTCGAAGGCGCGATTGCCGCCAAAAAGAACGGGGCCGAGCCGCATCCCGAGATCATGATCCCGCTGGTCGGCCATGTCAACGAGTTGAAGGCCGTTCGCTCCAACCTGGAGCGTGTCGCCAAGATGGTCACCGCCGAGCACGGCGAGACCGTGGACTACATGTTCGGCACGATGATCGAGATCCCCCGTGCCGCGCTGACCTCGGACCTGATCGCCGAGGAGGCCGAGTTCTTTTCGTTCGGAACCAACGACCTGACCCAGATGACCTTTGGCTTCAGCCGAGACGACTCGGACAAGTTCCTTAAGCCCTACGTCGAGCAGAAAATCCTGCCCGGCGACCCGTTTGAGTCCATCGACCAGAGCGGTGTCGGCGAGCTGATGAAAATCAGCGTCCGGCTTGCCAAGTCCGTTCGCCCGAACATCAAGCTGGGCATCTGCGGCGAGCACGGCGGCGAGCCGGCTTCTGTCGCCTTCTGCCACGAAATCGGCCTGAACTACGTCTCCTGCTCCCCCTACCGCGTTCCCATCGCGCGGCTGGCCGCAGCCCAGGCGAACCTTAAGGACGGCGGGAGTGGGCGAGACCGCTAAAGCGACTACAGAAAGGCCCTGCCTTATGGCAGGGCTTTTTTATTCCAAGACAATAACAAGATGTGCAGGAAACGAGCGGGCAGATGTGGAACAAAAAATCACTCGTGCAGTTCCTTAAATATGATTTTAGGCTGAGTGGCATCACATCAGACAAATGAGAGGCTGTTTGGAGGTTTCAGATGGAATGCCCAAAGTGTCACTTCGCACTTTCACCTTTTGATGCTGATTGCCCACGCTGTAAAAACTTTGCCACGCTCGGATTCGCCCTACCTGCGCCTGTGGCTGCTCAAAATGCGGAGACCGATCTCGACGATGTGAATACCGCTGACAATCTCAATCAAGCCGCATCTCCAGACACAGTGGGCAAACCTTGGTACTCTCAACTCGACTTAGCGGATCAAGGATTAAAAGATAAAGGTTCCGATGTGGAAAGTCGGGCAGTTGAAACGAAAACGGCAACTGCGCCGCCCTTGGCAAGCAAGCTAGTGCGAACAATCCCGCCACAAACCATTACTCCAGCACCAGTTTTCATGCCCCGCGTTCCCAGACGTAGCATAGCGCAACCGGACATTCAAGATGCTCCAACGATACGGATGTCATCTGCTAAAACATCCAGTTTTGGCAAAAGCAAGTCTTTTCTATTCGGAGGCATTGCTGTCCTGGCGGTGCTCTGTTTAGTGGTGCTACTGATTTTACTAATTTTTGAGACAGGGGCGACAGCACGCAAGCCATCTGCTCCCGTAAATCCGATGCTCTCGCGGGCCATTGATCTCATTTCTCAGGCAAACGCCACAAAAATCCAATTTCAGCAGTCTGATCTGACACCTGAAGACGCGGCGATTTCCATTCATTCGCGGACGATGCAGTACCAGGAAGCGCTGCGGCTTTGCCGCGCGTCTCAAGCATCGGACGAAGCGCAAATGTCGCTGCAAATACAGCAGGAAGCCACTGTGGGACTGAGGCAGGTGGAAGCCGACGCCAGCGCACAAGCGGCCAGGCTTTTGACAGCGGAAGTTGCGAAAAGTATTGCTCAGTACAAAGGAGCAACGTTGACAAATGAGCAAGCCGCTTCCATCCGAACGAGCCTGCGGGCTAAATGTCAAGCTGCATTAGCGGATTGCGATCAGTCCTTCCACGATGACCCAACGAACAGCGTTGCGCTTGCGGAACGAGTTCATGCCTTTCGGCATTTAGGGGACGAGAAATCTGCTGACTCTGCACTTGCTCGCGCTTTGATACTCCGTCCCGATAATTCCATTTTGCTCTCGGAAAAAGGAATTCATCCATGAGAAATTTTCAAGTCGCATTCATTACAAGGCTGCCACGGTTGACCTTCGTAGCTTTGTTACTACTTATTTTGACCGGGGCGGTTGTAATTGCTCAGCAAAACAGTGAGGCTCCGATCAGTAGTATTCACGGAACATATCATCCAGCACCGGCTCACAGAGCAACGCCCATTCGTAAATCGTATAAGCCTATTGTTTATGTAGTTAGGAGTTACGCAGTTGACTTAATCTGATTTTCGGGTTCATACTGCGCTTGATGAACGCGCCCAAATTGACAGAGCATGATTATATCCAGTTCTTGATCGCCGCCCAGCGTGTCTACACCTGCACGGAAGCGGCCCGCTGCACCGAAATCGCGTCCCATGACGCTTATACACGTCTTCTTTCAAGACTGCCGCCAGACACGGCGGCGTTGTGGCAAGAAGTCGAGCCGCTGATTGATAAAAATCGCGGCTTGTTGGTGGTAGACGATACCACGCTCGACAAACCTTATGCCCAGAAGATGAGCCTTGTTACCCGCCATTGGAGTGGCAAGCACCATGCGGTTGTGGAGGGCATCAACCTCACCACCATGCTTTGGACCGACGGCCTCAGCAGTCTGCCCTGCGACTGCCGCCTCTACGAGCCTGCTGAAGAAGGCAAAGAGCAAGTGACAAAGAACGATCATTTTCTTGCTATGCTCAAGACCGCCAAAGAGCGAGAGTTTCGCCCGCGTTATGTCTGCTTCGACAGTTGGTACAGCAGCCTTGCCAACTTGAAGGCAGTGCGCGGGCATGGCTGGCACTTCTTGACCAGGTTGAAATCTAACCGCCAGGTCAATCCTGGACAGAACGGCCCTGACGACACTGGCAATGTGGCCGTAGAAAGCATAAACATTCCTGCTTACGGACGTGAGGTACATCTCAAAGGCTTCGGTTTCATCCAAGTGTTTCGGACGGTTGCCCCAAATGGCAACGTGGAACACTGGGCGACAAGTGACCTGAAGATGGAAGAAATCACACGCCAGGAACTTGTCCGCCAGGTGTTCGCCATCGAAAACTATCATCGTCAACTGAAGCAGTGCTGCGGCGTAGAGCGGGCGCAGGTGCGGAACGCGAAAGCCCAGAAGTGCCACATTTTGTTGTCTCTACGGGCATTCGTGCGGCTGGAAGCGCATCGCCTCAAAACTGGCATCAGCGGCTACGCCGCCAAAGCTAACCTTATCCGTGAGGCTATTCGGTTGTATTTGCAGAAGCCCACCATACTTTTGGAGGCAACTGCGTAACTCCTA
>JANXNV010000171.1 GCA_025353925.1 Armatimonadota bacterium | reverse complement strand
CCGGGATCGTCTCCTAACCCCGGATAGTCCGGCAGCATCACCGCATAGCCACCTGACCCAAACGCCAGCACTGCCGACTCCGTTTCCGATCCCTTGCCGACTTCGGTAAACCGTGACGGAGAAAGACGCCGGTCCGCGATCGTCCCGTGGGCATACACTACCAGACCCTTCGACGCCCCGTCGCGCGGCAGAACGAGCAGCCCGCTGAGTACCACCGCCCTCCCTTTTCCGTCATGAGAATTGTATCGAATTTTGTACAAATCCGTCGGCCCAGTCGCCGGGGCCGCGGCCAGCTTGCCAAACGCTTCTTTCAGGCGCGTGTTGAAGTGCGCGGCGGAGATCGATCCGGTTTTCTGAATACCCACCATTGGGCCGGCACAGACCGTCTTTGCAAGTGCCAAACCAACTAATATCACGGCAGAGATTTGTCGCAGCATATACTTTACGTCTGTTTCTATCCTGAATTTCAATCGGCTTTGCCAAATCGCTCGTTGAGTGCATCCGTAATAGCTGAGGTCAAACTTGTTCCTTGTTTTTTTGCTTCGATCAACCAATGCAATCTCTGACGCTTTTGGACTCTGATCGTCAGATTTGCGTATTGGTCAGCCTTGGTTTTAGGAGTACCCGAAGTAGTTGGGTTAGTTTGAAGTGCTCGTGGTTCGTCTGGTGCTTGTATCAGAGCTTCTTTAAAATGATTCATATGCCCCTCTTCAAAAAATTCTTTCTATGTGCTCACAAAATAGGTATACTGACTTTATGCCTGACGAAATCACACCACCAAAACTTCACCAAACTGTAAATGTTAGTAGCTCCGCGCCGCCTGAAGTCAGTGACGATGACAATGCTCTGAATGTTGAACACGATCCTGATATCGACGAAATCAAAACATCTGAGCGTGCTGGTTCGCTGGATGAAGCAATTGATGTTTCGAGTTTACTACAAGCAATGGGCGTTTCTTATCGTGCTGATCCTGTACAGGCAGTTCGTAGTCAAGAATTCATCCAATTACTACACCGTTACATCGGCACGCAACTCGAAGCCAGACTAACTAAATTTGCCGTTAAACGTGGCATCAAAGTAGTTTACAAAGATGAAAAGTCCGATTCGGACAAAAAAGGCAAAACGCGTGTACGGAAAATTTCTGAAGCACATATTCTCAGTTCAACTAAGCCAAAAAACGTCGATGTCGCAGTGATTGATCCAGAAAACGGGCCTTTAGTTATTGTTGGTGTCCGCAGCCAAATGAGTTCAGTTGGCAAGAATGTTCTCACTTATTATGAGAGTATCGTTGGAGAGTGCATTAGCTTACAAGACCGGTTCCCCATGAGCACTCATGGCTACGTCTATTTGCATCCACTAACTTCGATTAAGGCGGGCAAAGAGTCGGAAAGCATTGACCATCCGCGGTATGCAAGATTTTATGCCGATGTAAGCGGTCGCTCTGGCCCCACTTGGAAAACGATACGTGGAGTCTTTGACCAATTTGCATATATGGTTGTGGATTTCGAGCAAACTCCTCCGAAATTATGCGATGATATCGCTAAGGGTAGTGCGGAGACCATAGATATGAGCTTAGCAACATTCGTAGACCGAATCGTCAACACGTTCAACAGTCGCCTTTTGTTCTGGGACGTGTTCAAATAAATTCAAACCTCACCAATTAACATTGGTTGCTTCAGACCTAAAGATGATCGTGACGAAGTTCTCCAATGGGTTAAAACAGCGATACCGCTTTCTATAAGTAGCAAATCGTCCTGACTAAAGCCGAGTTGATCGACCAGGACAACTTGATCACCGGATTTGTATGCTTCATCTGTCTTTCCCTGTTTCAGCAGGGAATCTAGATGACTCAAATGTTCTTGTCTTGGGAGAACCTTTTTCGGCAAAAGAATATTTCCAACTTCGCCGGGAATGAGTACCATTACTCCACCACCGAGAGCGTGCACTTGTAATTCACACTGCAAAAGCGTCAAAGAAGTGTACCATCTAGTCACAATCTCTGTAGCAGCTAGGCTTTCGCTAAATCCGCACAGCAAACTGTTGGATGCGAAGTATTGTGCATCGTTGACGAGCAAAACTGGCCTCTCGCTAAAAACGCTCAATACAAGGCCAGGCACACGTACTCCAGGCACAATAAACCATGGGTCACGCACCTGACATTTGTACCGACTTGCCACACCATTCTTTTCTCCCCAATCAACGTATTTCCTCTCATTTGCAGTCAATAAATCGCCACTAGGCATAAACAGGCGATCCATACACTCTACATTTAGTGAGGATGTATCAAGTCCCACACCTCTAAGTGCTCGGGTTGAAGTAAGAGCAGGATGTGTACTCGTTTTCGGGAGATTATATTTGCTGATTACGTCAGCAGTAGGGTGAAAAAAGTTTTTATCACCTGTGACGTAGCCAATATTAAAAGTCACTAAGCTTCGCGCAGGAGCTGTAACATCGGCGACGCGCCCATGTAAAAGCTCGCGCAACTCTTCACCCAGAAGTGCTTTTACAAAGGGCCTTTGACCGCGTAACAGATCACTTATTTTAATTTTCTCACTTACTAACGGACAATTAGCCAACACATCTGTTACTTGCTCGAACGCCTCGAATAGTAAACAATCGCTTCGAGAGCCGAAATCGTCAGCCAGTAGAATCACTACTTCTTGAAGTATGTCTGGAAACAACCGTTCGTGTGTACGTATAACCTTCAGCGAACCGAAGTTATCACTTAATACATCCCAAAGTGGGCGGGCGTAGCGAACGTAACTGAATTCATAAGGCAAGACGAATGCCATACGTCCACCTTTAACTAGAAAGCGCATGGCGTGTAAGACAAAGGGCATCCAAATGCTGCCAGAAGGTTCCATAGGTTGTCCCAAAGCACTTCCTGCAATGTCTAAAGCTTTTTCTCTCTGATCGTCAGGTAAGTTTCTTAAGCGGACATACGGTGGGTTCCCGATAATACCATGTACTGGGAAAGGTGTCACTTTAAGGAAATCAGCGCAGAGCAAATGAAAGTTTGAATCAAGTAAGTTTTCCTGAACGTTCTCTTTAACAGACTTGTCTATTTCGATCCCAGTTATTTCCAGGTGTTCAAATTTTCTGCGGTCTTTGCTCTTTGCAACAGATCGCAGGAAGACTCCATCTCCGAAACTGGGCTCAAGGAGCTGCTCGCCTTCACGGCGAACGATCCAATCCGCCATAAAGTCTGAGGCAGGTGACGGCGTATAATATACTCCTGTCAAGCGACGAATTGCACTTCTTGAAGTTGTCTTCGTCTTCTTGCTAGAAGGTTTATTTCCATCCAAAACAGTAACAAACGCATCCATTCAAGTTCTCTCCTTATTCTTTATAATCAACTGTGTCTGGAATCTAAATACAGTATACCATAATACTGGTATTACTGCAAGTGTCACCTTCACTAACTTTACAACACGCTTCGGAAGCAAATATTCTTTTTATGCCATGTCGCCATGCATTTTTGCATGCGAGGATACAGGCGAGGAAATAATTTGCATGGGGCTTAATTGTACACGAAAGGGGCGGGAAGCGCAAGGCGAAGCACGCGTGCATTGCGCGGTATAATGAAAGCTGAGACCAGAGTGGAGAAAACGTATGCAGACGGCACTTCGAGTGACCACCCACGTTTTACCGGGTCACCA
>JANXNV010000168.1 GCA_025353925.1 Armatimonadota bacterium | reverse complement strand
GTTGTCTCCTACTGTCGTAATACCGCCCCGAATACACTCCATAGCCCCAAGCCGGGCCGATTCGAGCCAATCCTCGGGCGTGAGATTGGCTTTCGCCGCCGTCAAAGCCCGGATCCAGGGGAAAAAGGGGACATCTTCCAGAAAGCCGCGCAGCACGGAAAGTTCCAGGTGCGTGTGGGCATTGACCAGGCCCGGCATCAAGACGGCATCGCCGAAGTCGCGGCATTGGTTCGCAGGGGTCTGGCGGGGCCGGATCGCCGCAATCCTGCCATCTTCGACAACCACTTCACCGCTGCTGACCGGCGGTGCATCAATAGGCAAAATCCAGCGGGCGGCGTATATATTGGAGTTTGTCATTTAAGGCTGCTTCAACTGCAAATTCCAAGTCTGGCCGAACTGCGCGATATTCTGGTTGACTACATGGCCGTCACCCATCAGCTCATTGTAGCGTTTCTGGCTGACCAGAAAGCCCCCGTGCCAGGATCCGTTGCCATCCATCAAAACATTGACATCCGAGCCTTCGTGCATCGCTCCGTTCGGGCCGGGGCTGTAGGCGACCAAGCTGCCGTAGCGCGTTCCGAGCAGTGCGATCTCCGTGCGGTAAAGATATGAGGTGCCGCGTTTGCCATAGGCCGTCGGCATCATGTCGAGTGGGATGCTGTTTCCGCTGTAAGCACTGACATCCATCTCCGAATACCCGCTGTCCGACGGGCAGTGCCAAATCTCTGGGCTGTGAAGATACGGCACAAGAATGCTCTGAAGCGGCGGCATGGTCTGCACCTGTGCAAAATAGGGCGAAGCCTTCCAGATGTTCGGAACCGTATCCGTATCCGATGGGTCATTGCCTGCCGGATACAGCTCATCGGAGTCTTCCGCATATAGGCCCATCGCTAGCCCGATCTGCCGCAGGTTCGAGACGCACACCGTTTGCCGCGCCTTACCGCGCACCGTGAAAAAGACGGGAAGCAAAATGGCCGTTAGCAGGGCGATAATCGCCACAACGACCAGCAGCTCGATCAGCGTAAAGCCTTGTTTATGCATTCGAATTTCGGATATTGTTGTCATGGCACGTGGAATTCTAATGGGAGCCTGCTTGACATACGGAGGCCACTGAGAAAACGTTTCAGGCGGATTTTAACCAAACAAAAAAGCGGGCCTGTCTGTGAAGACAGGCCCGCTTCCGGTTAAAACTTAGCGATAGTTGTGGTGATACCGGCGGCTCCGCGTGCGGTAGCTGCGATGGTAGCGTGCACGGTTGTCACGCGCGGCCTGCGCCTGGCTCTGGCTATGGCGATCCTTCTCGTAGCGGCTGGCCGAATAGGCTGCTGCACCCGCACCGAGAATCGTCGTCGTGGTGTCATGGTTGTGCAGGCCGTACAGAGCCGCCGCGCCGCCGAGGATGGCACCGTTGCGCCACTGATTCTTGTTCTTCTGCCGACTGGAGTCGTCGGCATGGACCGCCATTGGCGCGAATGCTGCGGCTGCGACCGTAAGGGCCACCCCTAAAAGCGTTAAATTTCGAGTGTTCATATCAAATCGTTCCTTCCTTCAAATGCTTGCCCACCCGCTGTCGGAGCCGGGAGGTCATTCGCCTCTGCTTTACTCAGACCGACATACACCGCGTTTTGTTCCACACGCAGAACCTTGTCGGCGGGAATGAAGCCATGCTTGCCTGCAAAAAGGCCATGCGCCAGCACGATTCCCCGGAACACGTCTATCATAATATCGGCAACTACCTCCGAGACCGTACCGAGATCCCCATCGGTGCCGCGTACCGTCATTCCGCGCTCAATCAGCAGATAGCTTCCTGTTTCCATACCTGCTTGGTTACCCCGGAATTCCTCGGTTCAAACCGAAATGTTGACACTCGGCCTTCGGAAAGCGTATAATACAGCACAGATACGGGGAGAGGTGCCAGAGTGGTCATAATGGAATCGTCTTGAAAACGATCGAGGATGTCAAAGTTCTCCGTGGGTTCGAATCCCACCCTCTCCGCCATTTTTGTCGAGTCCACCGTATTTTCAGCACAGATTTCCAGCATATAGACAATTTATGAAACAAGCCATTCAGCAGCTGATCGGCGGGGAGCATCTCACCGAAATGCAGGCCTCGGATGTCATGCGGCAGATCATGGAGGGCGAAGCCACCCCGGCACAGATCGCCGCCCTGGTGGTCGCCCTGCGCATGAAGGGTGAGACGGTCGACGAAATCACTGGCTTCGCCCGTGTCATGCGCCGCTACGCCGTGACCGTACCCGTCCACACTGACAAGGTGATCGTTGATACCTGCGGCACCGGCGGCGATTCGCTGAACACATTCAATATCTCGACCGCCGCCGCTCTGGTCGTCGCCGCCGACGGGCGTCTGGCGGTCGCGAAACACGGAAACCGCGCCGCGACCAGTAAATGCGGCAGTGCGGACGTGCTGGAGTCTCTCGGAGTCAAGCTGGACTTACCGGCAGATCATGTCGGTAAATGCGTCGAAGAGGTAGGGATCGGTTTTCTGTTCGCTCCGGCCATGCACCCGTCTTTCAAGTACGCTTCCGGGCCGCGCAAAGAGATCGGTATTCGCACCATCTTCAACCTCTTGGGGCCGCTGACGAACCCTGCGGCTGCCTCCGTTCAGCTCATCGGTGTCTATGATGCCGCGCTTTGCGAGCCGCTCGCGCATGTCCTCAACAATTTAGGCAGTCACCGTGCCCTCCTGGTTCACGGAGTGGACGGCCTCGATGAGCTTTCTACTCTGGGCGAGACTGCCATGAGTGAGCTGAAGGACGGGGCGGTGACCTCGCACACCCTCGATGCCGAATGGGACCTTGGCCTGGCCCGGACGGTGATCGCGCATCTGGCCGGAGGTGAAAGCCCAGCGGAGAATGCGGAGATTTTGCGCCACATCCTGAAGGGCAAAGACCGGGGACCGCGCCGCGACATTGTCCTGCTGAACGCCGCCGGGGTCCTGCTCGTCGCCGGGGTTGAGGAAACTCTGGAAGCGGGTATGGAGCGTGCCGCCGCGCTGATCGATAATGGCGCATCCTTCGCGACCTTAGAGAAGCTGCGGGAGTTCTCGAATGCCTGAGCCGACCATTCTCGACACGATTTTAGCTTACAAGCGTGAGGAGGTTGCCGCACGTCAGCACAAGCTTCCCCTCCCTGAGCTTCAAATGGCCTGCAAAGATTTGCCGCCGACACGCGGCTTTCAAGCCGCACTCCAGGTCCCGAAAATCGGGCCGGTGACATTGATCGCCGAAGTCAAAAAGGCCTCCCCCTCCGCCGGTATTATCCGTGCAGATTTCGACCCGGTGCAGATCGCGTCGATCTATACAGCAAGTGGTGCCTCCTGCCTGTCCGTTCTCACCGACGAAAAGTTTTTTTCGGGCCATGATGATTATTTCCGTGCCATTCGCCAGGCCGTCATCCTGCCGATGCTGCGAAAAGATTTCGTCATCAGCGCGTGGCAGATCTACGAATCGCGCCTACTGGGTGCCGATGCCGTCCTGCTCATCGCGGCGGCACTCACCCTCGCTGAGCTTGGTGACTTTCAAGCATTGGCTGGTTCGCTCGGAATGGACGCCTTGATCGAAGTCCACACCGAAGCGGAGATGCAGGCTGCGCTGGTCGTCAACGCGCCTCTCATCGGGATCAACAGCCGCGACTTAAATACGTTCGTCACCAATCTGGAAACCGTCCAGCGTTTGGCCGCGCTTGTCGGCGACGGAGTCACATTGGTGGCAGAAAGCGGCCTGAAAACGCAGCAGGATGTCCGGCAAGTGGCCGACGCCGGTGCGAAGGCGATTTTGGTTGGGGAGACTTTCATGCGGGCGGAAGACATTGGGGCAGCGGTGCGGGAATTGCTGACGCCGTAGGGGCGCTGCTTGCCGCGCCCCTATCGCCGCACCAGCAGCAGGCACACGTCATCGTGCAGCTTTCCGCCTGCATAGTCTTTCGCTCCGTTCAGGATCGCTTGCCCCATCTCAGCAAGCGTTTCCAGCGTCTTCGCTTCCTGCGCGATTCGGACCATGCCGTGATTGCCCAGCAGATCCATGCCCCGGCGGGCTTCCGTAATGCCGTCGGTCGCGGCCAGCAGAATATCTCCTTCTTCCAGCAGTTCGCTGGAAAGAGAGTATTCCTGTTTGGGCGAGATGCCTAGCAGCATCCCGCCGCCCTCGACCTCTTCCGACGTGCCGTCTTTGCGCAGAATGATCGGCGGTTCCGCACCTGCCAACGCGATTTCCACACAGCCCGTTTGCGGGTCGATTAAAATCAGGGTCAGCACCACGAAGTAATCCTGCGGATCCGCCTCCAAAAGCTGCGCTTCGTAAAGGAACGCATTGAGCCGGGTGAGGGCCGACGCGGCGTGCGGATATTCCCGAAGATACGCCCGCAGGGTGAACTTGATCTCCGCCGTGCGTGATGCCGCTTCCAATCCCTTGCCGGAAACGTCGCCGACCACCAGGGCGATACGCCCCCCATCGACCGCAAAAACATCGTAATAGTCGCCGCCGACCTGCGCTTCATCCCACGCCGGACGGTAAACTGTCTCGACTTCCAGCCCGCCCAAAATGCTCTCGGGCGGCGTGGAAAGCAGGGAGCGCTGCAATGCTTCCGCGATCTGGTGTTCCCGCTGATACATCTCCACCATCTTCGCCTCGGTCGCTTTGCGCTCCGTGATGTCCCGGGCACTGGCGAACAGCAGCGGCTCCGCACCGTCCTGAAGACGGGTCAGGCTCGCTTCCACAGGATAGACGTTCCCGTTGGAGCACTGGTGCAGCGTTTCGTAGGGCGGGATCACCTCGCGCCCCGCCCGCTCGAAAAGCTCCGGCCAAAGTTCTGCCCGGTACAGTGGGTTGATGTCCGTGACATGCAGGGAAACCAACTGCTCCTGCGTGTAACCGAGCCGGCGGCAGGCGGCGGAGTTGACATAGACGATTTGGCCGGCGGCATTCATCAGGTAGAATTCATCGTTTGCATTATCACTGAGATGCTGGAATCGACGAACGGACTCTTCTGCGAGACGCTGGTTCGTCACATCGCGAAATGACAAAATCGCTCGGAATGGACGGCCTTCACTCTCCTCCACCGAGGCACCGGAAAAGTTTCCGATCCACGACTGACCCGTATCCAGCCGCGTCATACGAAGCTCGACACCCGCAAAATGCTCGCCCCCCAGTACGCGCGAAAGAGGCCAGCGTTCGACCGGAATAAGATCCCCCTCCAGCGTGTGTCCGACGAAAATCTCCTGAAACCTCGGCAGGTACGACACCGCCTGCTCAAACGACTCGAACCCGAGCAGCCGCAGCGCGACGGGATTGATCGTCAGCATGCTGCCCTCACGATCAGTGACAATCAGCCCATCCGCCATGCCCTGCTGAACCGACTTAAACTCTTCCTGCCCGGCGATCGTTGCGCCCAGCAGATTTCTCTGCTCCCGCGCCGCCGTGATCCGCTCCGTGATGTCCGTCTGGATTCCGATGTAGTGAGTGGCTTTCCCCTTCGAATCCCAAACCGGTGAGATCGTGACCTCATTCCAAAAAGATGTGCCGTTTTTGTGATAGTTCAGCACCATCACTTGGATCGGGTAATCTTCTTTGATCGCCTGACGCATCTGGTTGATCGTCTCGGGGTTTGTCTCCGGCCCCTGAAGGAAGCGGCAGTTGCGGCCAACAACTTCCGATTCTGCATATCCTGAAAGTGCCAAAAAAGCCGGGTTGGCGTAGACAATCGGGCAATCAGGCTGGGAAGCATCGGTGATTAGGATGCCGTTAGTCGCCGCGTCGATCGCCCGCTCCTGGATACGCAGCATCTGCAATACTGCCCGCTTTTCCAGCTCGGCCTGCCGAAAGCGCAATGCGACACGGACGCTGCGGGCGATCATCTCCGGTGTCAGGCGATTTCGGGGCAGGATATCGACGGCACCCGCCTTGAGCAGTTCCAGTGCGGAGGGTTCTTCGAATTTCCCCGTGAGAATAACGACAGGTGTTGCCATCTCCTGCCCGCGCACTTCTTCCAGCAGATCGATCCCAGCACCATCCGGCAAAGTTTCGCTGATAAAGACGCAGGAAAAGTTCTCTTTCGTCAAAAGGACGTGGGCCTGCGCCAGCGTCTCCGCTTCGATCACCTCGGCTTCGATCTCCGCCAGACGTGCCGCTTCGTCACTCAGGGCCGTGCGTAAAGCTTCCCTGTCTTGAACATTGTCACCCACAATTAAAATTCGCTGATTTTCGGACAAGTTTTTGTGTTTCCTGTATCAAATAGCAGTCACAATTATACCCATAATTGGCAGGTATAATGGCATTATGACTTTCATTAAAATCTGTGGGATCACCAATGCCGTGGACGCGCTGGAAGCCGCCGATGCCGGTGCGGATGTGCTGGGCTTTATCGGTGTCCCCGGCGGTCCCAGGTACCTCACCCCGGCGGCATTCGCCGAGATCTCCGCCTCCCTGCCGATCTTCGTCAAGCGCGTGGTCGTCGTTCAAACGCCCGAGGACGCCGCCGACTACCTCTCCGAGTTCGTTCAGCATTACGAAAACGACCCCGAAGAAATCGGTGTCCGGCGCGGGGCCGCCTGGCGCATCAAAGCCTTCCGCATGCGCGATGAGACGACCCTGGCCGAAATCGCCGCCTACCCAGATCCGGTGGGGGCGATTCTGCTGGATACCTACCATCACAATATGCTCGGCGGCTCCGGCGAGACATTCGACTGGACCCTGGCGGCACGGGCGAAAAAGCTCACCGACAAGCCGCTGATCCTTGCCGGCGGCCTCACCCCGGCGAACGTCAAAGAGGCCCTTCAGGTCGTCCGCCCCTACGCCGTCGATGTCTCCTCCGGTGTCGAAGAATCGCCTGGTCTGAAAGACCATGCCAAGATCAAAGCCTTCGTCCGGGCCGTGCGGGAGTTTGATTTAGGGCTGTGATATTAGGGACGTGGAAGATCGAAGAACTTCCGCGCCCGTGCCAGGGCCGGAATAATCGCCGTCGCATGGTTCAGGCTGGTATCGGAAATGACATACTCCTGCACCACGCCCGCCCCAATACCCCGCGCCCGCATGGTCTGAACGGCTTTCTGCGTGTTCGCCGGAACCACAATCCCGTCTGATTGCAGGCAGATCAGCAGCACAGGAGTGCGCGGCGACCAGTCCGTGCAGTTGTTCTGCAGCAGGTCGCGGATGACCGGATCACGCGCATCCACGGAGTGCAGCACTTTGGAAAAATACGGCGTCGTCACCCGCTCCACCGAGTTCCGCGCCCCCAGTAGTGTCGCGGCCAGGGCCAGCCGCTTAATGATCTGCTCATCGGTCAAGTTTTGGTCAAAGACCCGCACGATGACCGCCGCCAGCGCAGGCTTGACGTAATTGGTCAGCTTCACGCCGTCAGCTTTATACACTGAATGGAGAAGGTATGACAGAAAATACACGCGGGCCGCAAATATCGCTTTGTTCGTTGTCGGAGCGACCAGTGACTGCGCCGTCGCCCCCGTCAAATCATACGGCCCGGACATTGTCACCGCCGAGGTGACCTGGCGTGAAGCAAACGGCTTCTCTTCCATCATCCGCACCGCCCAAAGGGCCACCGCCCCGCCTTCCGAGTAGCCGCTGACAAACAGCTTCGGGCCGAGGGCCACCTTCAGCCGCCGCGCCGCCGTCCGGCATGGACCGATCATATCCACCACAGACAAGCAGTTGACCCGCCCCAGCGGATATGGGTGCACCCCAGGGTCGTCGCCCAGCCCCAGATAGTCCGGCATCATCACGCCGTAGCCCCCCGCGCCGAACGCCAGCAGCGCCGACTCTACCTCCGACCCCTGCTCCGTTCCCGAGTACCGCGAAGGGGAAGGCCGCCGGTCCGCAATGGCCCCATGCGCGAACACCAGCAGTCCCTTTGCCGCCCCGCTGCGCGGCAGAACGAGCAGCCCGCTGAGTACCACCGCCTTCCCTTTCGCATCGTAAGAATTGTATCGAATTTTGTACAAATCCGTCGGCCCAGTCGCCGCCGCCGGGGCCAGCTTCCCATAAACCGCCGCCAGCCGCCCGTTGAAGTACGCCGCCGTGACCGTGCCCGCCTTCTGCACACTCACCAGTGGATTGGCAAAGACGGTCCGGCACAAAGCCATGCCCACCACCAGCCACAAAAAACTCATTCGCTTCATTCTACTTCTCTCTCTCGCCTTGTGGGCGGGTGAACCTGATTTAGGACTTAATTGTACACGAAAGGGGCGGGAAGCGCAAGGCGAAGCACGCGTGCATTGCGCGGTATAATGAAAGCTGAGACCAGAGTGGAGAAAACGTATGCAGACGGCACTTCGAGTGACCACCCACGTTTTACCGGGTCACCACCTGGAAATCATCGCCCCGGAAATTGGGGAAGGTCGTTGCCCCATAAGCGAACTGATTGAATCTTTGCCGCACCGCGACTTGGAAGAGTTCAAATCGAATATGAACCGATGGCGGGCGGAAGAAGGCCGGGGGCCAGCATACCCATGAGCGG
>JANXNV010000155.1 GCA_025353925.1 Armatimonadota bacterium | reverse complement strand
ACATTTCCCGCGAGCGTGTCCGCCAGATCGAGTCCCAGGCCCTGCGAAAGCTGCGCTCCGCGGCCCGAAAAAAACGCCTGCGGGATTACCTGCAGGCGTAACGGTCATTCGATTTATGCTTTCTTGTTATGCTTTTTCCAGTGCTTCTTCAAACGCATGCACCATCGGGCTATCTTCCCCGGCATGCTGATGCAGCGTTTCCTCCACGACATGGATCACCGGCGAGTCCTCCGCCTCAGCTTTCTCAGCCGACCCCGGCGTCTTTTTCGTCAGCAGCCAGTAGGCTCCGGCCGCCACGCCGAGTATTAGAAACAGTTGTGAAGCTTTCATTGTCCATCCTCCAACTCGGTGTTTACCCGTCAGCGGATTTGCAGAAACTTATGAGTTTGCAGTGACAGCCGCAGGAGTGCCGGATAGGTCTGCACCGCATCTACACAGAGGGCGACCGCGGCGGGGTTAAGCGAATTCGGCTGCACGAATGTCATTCGTCCATGCTCCCGAACACCATTCAAAGCCCGTGCGAGGTCGTCGTCATCGTCCACCACATATTTGAACTCCGAAGCGTTCGCTTCGTACCACGGATGCAGCCGTCCCCCCTGAGGCTGTTTCGGCGACACGGTGATATGGTCCAGCTTCCATTCCGGATGGGGCCGCGTGCCGTTGGTCTCCATTTGCAGCAAATAGCCCGAAGCGTGAAGCAGCTCGCACAAGCCCGACAGGTCGTGAATGGTCGGCTCGCCGCCCGTAAGGCAGACCCAGCGGCACGCTCCGCCGATCCGCGCAATTTCCGCCACCAGAGCTTCGGCTGTAAATGTGTCTTTCACCCGGAAGTCCGTGTCGCAGAACTCACACGCCAGGTTGCAGCCCGCAAAGCGTACGAAGACCGTCGCCTGCCCGGTCCGCTGCCCTTCGCCCTGCAGGGAATAAAAGATCTCCACCACCGGCAGCAGCCCGTTCTTCGCCACAGCCATCGCCTCGCGCGTCGCTTCGGCAGGGTCAGGAGTTGCGCCGAGATAAGACTTACCGGAAATCGTTGCTACCATAATTTTAGTATACCCGAACCGAATCACTCTCGTTTTCCGTTACACACTCTTATGGCAGCATCACCGCGCACCCGCGTCCCCTACTCTCGCGGGGACAAGTTTTTATTCGTCACGCTGGGCATCATCACGGGCCTGGTCGCCGGAATATCACTCTGGCTGCATACTTTAGACACGGACCCAATTGTCGCAATCCCGACACCGAAGATTCCGGTGCCGAATGCCCGTGACTATTTTATCGAGGCGGCGAATGGTGTTGTGGATGAGGGCAAGATAATGGATGTCAACTGGCAGCCTGACAAAGTGCCGCAGAGATCTCCTGTATCATCCAGCTCGCCGCTCTTTAGAAGGCCGTCAGGTACATCAGCAAACATGCATATCTATTCACCTGCACAAAAAGCGGCTTTGGTCGCAGAGAATGTCTCAGCATTTCAATCCCTTCAGAAAGGCCTTTTCTATTCTTACCAAGAGACTCCCATGCGGTCCTTCAAGACCGAGACACCACAGTACGCTAAATTTCGCAGTCTGGCACGGCTGATCGAGCTGCAAACGCAGGTCAAGGCGGCAGAGGGAGATTGGAATGGGTCGATGAACTCTGCTCTGGATGCAATACAACTGGGCGAGGAGATACCTCACGGCGGGGCCATAGTGGGAATGTTGGTCGGCGTCTCCTGTCAAGCCCAGGGCCGCTGTCATGTCTGGGCAGCTGTCGGCCACTTGTCATCTTCCGAGACGAAATCGTCCATCAAACGCTTGGAGCATATCAGTGCCCGACATGTGCGGTCATCAGGCATTTTGCATGAGGAGAAATGGGCATTGCAAGCTGCAACACTTGAACTAATGCGTAAAAAGGATTGGGCCGGTGAGCTGCTTTCTGTCGTAGAGGACGATGGTTGGGGACATAGTGACGGCTTCCAGCGAGTGCTGGCAACGGCTTTAATCCGTACAACAGGCAAACGCAAGATTATCGCAAATTACACGAACTATATGAATTACTGCATCACAGATGCTTCTCAACCGTATGCTGCCCATTTGACCGAGAGACTTCATCCAAACGACCTTTACAACTCGATGATATCACCTAATTTTTCGAATGCACGCGCTCGGGAAGTCGATGCCGAGACGCAGAACGCACTACTGATGACAGCACTGGCTTTACAGGCCTATAAATTGGAGCACGGTAGCTACCCAATGGCACTCTCCACACTCGTGCCCGAATATTTGAAGACAGTACCTATAGATCCGTTCGCCCTTTCCGGCCCGTTGCACTACAAAAATCAGGTCATCAAATTTGTGCTGTACTCCGTCGGCCCCGACGGCGAAGATGATGGCGGGCAGCCCATTTTTGATGTCAGGAAAGAGAAGCCGAGTCCAAGTGCGCTTTTTGATCAGCGGTATACAGCCGATGCGGACAGCAAAGGCGATATCGTCGCGGGGATCAACATCCATTGACGGAAGAACGAGGGAGTGAACTCCACTCGCTGAATGCCATCCTTCGGATGGAAGACAAATGCCCGCTGGCTCTCTCACTCTTACGTTCGGAGAACGCCATTCAGCGAGAGGAATCCATTCCCTTGTGGCTCCACGCGGCTCTTTTCTCCGCGTGACACTCTTTCCCGCGAACCGAATCACTCTCGTTTTCCGTTATACTCACCATGACACCCACTAAAAAGCCGCACGTCCCCTGGTCTCACTGGGATAAATTCTTATTTATCGTTCTCGGGATCGTCGCGGCTCTGGCCGTAGGCATCGTCCTCTGGTTCCGCGGGCTGGACATTAACCCGTCCATTTCCGTACCGACGCCAACGATGCCGGTCCCGAATGCCCGCGATTACTTTGAGGCCGCCGGGAATGCGAAAGTCGAGGACAAATGGGCCAGCGGCGATCCTCTCAAAGATAACAGCCCGGCGGGGATTGCCGCGAAAGAGAGGACGCTGAAGATGAATACCAAGGCGTTTCAGCTTTTGCATCAAGGCTTTCAGTATCCGTATCTCGCACAGCCGACACGATCATTCTCCTCTTCTTT
>JANXNV010000081.1 GCA_025353925.1 Armatimonadota bacterium | reverse complement strand
CTCATCTTCATAAGCCTCTAAATCCCAAGTATGAGAGATACCGATAGCTTCCCCTAACTCTTGAGGATTTAGGCCGATACGCTCCCTTGCTTGTGTGATTATTTGGTTTGGCCCCATGCAAGCCTCTATTTGCCGCCTAACTAGTATTAGGCCGCGCCCTTGCGGTATTTTTGACCACAGGACACACGCGCAAAATCCTCGTCAGGACGCTTGACGAATTACCGCCTATGTGCGGCAAAATACGGCCATTACGAAGTTTTACCGCATTACTTAGGTATAATTCACCCGATAGCGCAGCAAATACCGCTGTTTCTCACATGTGCCAGCAGTCAGCCCAGTGCCCTCGGAACTCAGCCTTGGGCCATCAGGCGTACCAAACGTGAGCAGCGCATAGGCCGCACCACATCTCTTGGAGACAATACGACATGGAAACCGTCGATTCCTTCTTAGAACTTGCCCGTAACGCAATGCGCGTTCGCCATCTCAGTCTCCGCACCGAAGAAGCATATTTGTATCGAATGCGACAGTATATCGAATTTTGTGACAAACGCCATCCGAAAAATCTGGGAGCCGCCGAGGTACGCGCTTATCTTACCTTTTTGGCGGTCGAGAAAAATGTCGCCGCATCCACGCAGAACATTGCCCGCAGCGCTCTGGTCTTTCTGTACCGAGACGTGCTGGAAAACCAACTTCCGACCATGGAAGGCATTCAGCCCGCAAGACGACCCGAACGCCTTCCCGCTGTCTTTACCCGCACGGAAGTCACCGGGCTGCTGGCCCACCTCGATGGAACCCCCCTGCTCATGGCGTCCCTGCTCTACGGCTCCGGCCTGCGTCTCATGGACTGTCTGCGCCTGCGCGTCAAAGACATAGACATGGAACACGGCCAGATCACCGTACGCGACGGCAAAGGTGGCAAAGACCGCGTCACCATGCTACCCCGAAAACTACACGAACCGCTCAAGCAGCATCTGGAAAAAGTGCGCGTTCTTTACACCCAAGACCTCGCCGCCGGACAGGCCAACGTTTACCTGCCCGACGCCCTCGCTCGCAAATATCCTCATGCTGGACGCGAATGGGCCTGGCAATGGGTTTTTCCCGCCAAAACCCTGTCTATCGACCCGCGCACCGGAACCACGCGGCGGCATCATCGCGGCGAAGAAACCTTGCAGCGGGCTGTCAAAACCGCGATTAAACTGGCCGGAATTGCCAAAGCCGGAAGCTGCCATACGCTGCGCCACTCCTTCGCCACGCATCTGATTGAAGACGGCTATGACATTCGAACCGTGCAGGAGCTTTTGGGCCATGCGGATGTGCGAACGACCATGATTTACACCCATGTCCTCAACCGGGGCGGACGCGGCGTCCGCAGCCCCCTCGACGAATGAGGAAACCCTGTCTTCATCTGATGTTCCTCCGGTTTTCATCTAATGTTCATTTCTTCCACTCTGGAAGAGCAGAAGCAGCCTAGTCGGAAAGCAGCAGCGGCCTTTCCGACAGTTAGCCCAGGCAATTCTTCCTGTACCTCCACGCCCCGAGTCTACGGCGGCATCAATGAGCTTCGTTTTGTACGAGCCGTACACGATGTTGTCGAGGAACATCAGGCATACTCCCAAGCCTACTTTACCGTCGCCTCAACATCTTCATCCGTTCTTTCGCGCCGACTTCTGCGGCCGGCATTGTGGACTGCGCCCGATCCGCGCTGCGCTTTTGCAGCATATTCAGACAGTTCTCCCGCCATCCATCCAGCTCTTCCAGATTCCTTTCCAAGCGGCGCATCATGGCAAGCTTCTGATCGATCATCGTCAGGCTCTCGCACAGGGCATCCACCTGCGCCCGGTGTGCTTCTATCAAGGTGCGGCGCTGCAGAGAGGCGTCTGCCCCCTGCTGCATCAGGGTCTCAAACACCCGGATCTGCGCGAGTGGCATTTCGGTGTCGCGCAGCAGGATCAGCAGCGCAATCCACACCATGTCGTCGCTCGTGTAGCGTCGGCGTCCCCCTGCGTCGCGCCCGATGGGGTTCAGCAGGCCCTCCTGCTCATAGTAGCGCAGCGTATAGGCACTCAAGCCGGTGCGCTTAGAGACTGTATAGAAAGGTCATTCAGGAGCCAATCTCCTGATCATCAAGGCACTCATGGCAATCTGTAGGAACGCCTCACTGGACGAAGGCAGTGCCTCATAATCCTTTGAGAGTCGCCGCTGTTTGCCTAGCCAGGCGAACGTGCGCTCCACCACCCAGCGGCGCGGCAGAACCGAGAAACCTTTCTGGTCTCTTTCTGGTCTGCGGGCTTGACCACGATCTCCAGGTCAAAGCCCCAGCAGTTCTTGACCCACGGCACGAGGGGGGCGGCGCAGGCCATTCTGGACGGGGCGTGTCAGTTCGCGGGTGGGAACCTGCACGATGACGCGTGCTTGATCCTCGTGAAGCACCTGTGATCGCAGCGAGAACACCTCGCTTCCGGTGCTCACGCGGGCTGCGACACAGCCCTCTTCCGCGACGGGCGTGGCAAAGCTTTGGAAGTAGAGGTCGGGATAGCTCGTATCCTGATGCAGGACGGCCCTGGATTCAGCCGTTCTTAGATCTTTCTAGGAGTGGATCTTTTGCTGGCTTTGTATGATTGTCTCAACAGCGGGAAATAGACATAACTCTATTTTGTGACAAATGAGAAACTCGGCAGGTCAAGAAAATGAGTGATAGAATCGGAGAATCATTTATTTCAAGGGGCTTTTCGTGCAGATTATCGATAGTCTGAGGCATTTCTCGTCTGCCCAGAGAAATCGCAGTGCGTCTTGACAATTGACTTTGTTTGTGATATACTTTATCTATCGTTGCGCGAAAGAGCGTAGCCAAAGTGTGTAAGCGAGAGCAAAATTGCTCTTGCTTTTTTGCGTTTGAAGCTGCTAATCGAACGGGTTCCGCAGAAACGACAGAATTAAGTACCACAATGCCAGGTACCACACGCGCCGGCCTCCGGCGGATGCACCCTCGACTGCTCCGACTGCACTGTGCAGCAGGCCCGCCGGGCGAACGGCGATCCTGTTCTTGGAGCAGACCCGGCAGCGGGTCCCCGCCGGGGTATAGACCGTACATTTCGGGCAGATCGGAGCCTCACAGCGTCCGCACCGGAGACGGGTGATGACTTGCGTATGACGGGCGCAGAACCAGGTACCGTCTTCACCGGGTACGGGAACCGGAGCAATCATCTGCGGTGCCGCTAGGGCTGCACCACATTCCCCGCAAAACTTCTTCCCTTCAACTGCGTCGGTTTTACAACTGGGGCAAATCATATTAAGCTTACTCCTTTCTTCTAAGCTGATGAGTTCGACACGAACCTCGAATTTCCTTTGCAGGAGAATTCCGCGCTCTTGGCGTATAGCATACAAACGTGTGGTAAGTCAGCCCAAGGCCGGAGACGCACCGGCCAGAAAGAAATCCTCATGCCCCCAAGCGCAGCTCCTCCCGCGAATGCCGCACCCATCTCGGCGGCCGATGATAGTGCGACCCCGTCTGATCTCTGGAAGCGGCTTCAGCTCCCGCACTTTGAGCATGATCATCCCCCGATCGCCAACGCTAACGATGTTTTTGACAAAGGTCTCAGCCCGCTGGATAAGCTTGCGGCGGTCATCACGAACAAAGTCGGATCGATGGGGTTTTTCCTGACGATCCTGGCCTGGACCATTTTATGGACGGGCTATAATATTTCAGCGTCGGTCGTGCCGGGTCTACATTGGAAGGCATTCGACCCATTTCCGGCGTTTGTCGCGTATCTGCTGATCAGCAACGTCATCCAAATCCTGCTCATGCCGCTGATCATGGTCGGCCAGAACGTCCAGAGCCGCCACACGGAGATCCGCGCAGAGCTGGACTTCGAGATCAATCAGAAGGCGGAAAAAGAGATCATGATCGTGCTGCACAATCTGGAGCACAATACGGATCTGCTCATCCAGCTCATGCGCCATTTGGAATGCAAGATCTCTGTGGAAGAGATGAGGGCTTTGTCAGCGGAACGTAAATTGGCGGATAAGCTGGAAGCGGCACAGGTATCAGTACCCGTAAGTGCCGAATAGCTTCCGCCGATGGGTTTGCGTCTTGCGGAGACGTGGGTAAACGCTCGCATGGAACTAGTGAAAGATACTCCTGTTACCGCTCCGGAGCAAACACACCCGGATGATGCTCAAAAGACCGGCAGCGGCAGTGCGGAAGCGATCGGCGGCGGCGATGCCCCGGCCTTGACCGCCTCGGACGCTTCGCACGGCGGCGAAGGCTACCCCGGACCGCGGCCCGGCGGCGAGACGGACAAGCTGAAGGAGGAGCCGAAATGACCCCGGAAGCAGCAGCTCCAACGACACCGTCGGAAGAAGAAGCGGCGGCGCAGGCTATGGCCCCTCTGGGCGCGGTCCCTCCGAGCGAGACGACCGCCGGTGACTCCGTCGATGCCGGTGATGTTGATCCCGATGGAACCCACGCCGCCGATGAGACGGGGCAGGGCGGAGACCCGGTTATTCCAGCGAAGAACAAGGCCCACCCTTGGAACGGCTAGGCATGTGCTTATCCATCACGCCAGGGGTAAAAGTTATAAATAAGTCCGCGCCACTTTCCGTGTGCCTCGAAGAACGTGTGCACGTCTTTGTCGGTGACAGGTCGGTCCAATTCCTGGGATACTAGCGCACGGGCGACGGAGTCGGAGTTGACATGCTCGGGCCTGCCGAGGTACAGCATCAGGCAGGCTGCCCCATAGGGTCCCACTCCGGGCAGCGACAGCAAACGCCGACGCAGCTCGGTCGCCGCTAGACCATCATCCTGCCAATCTTCTAATTCCAAAGTGCCGTCTGTGATCGCTGAGGCGATCTTGTAAACGTAGGCATTCCGGTAGCCCATGCGGGCCTTGGCGGCGAACTCCTCAAAGGGAACGGCGGCGATCCGCTGCGGGGTGGGGAACGCGCGGCCCTCAGCGCCAAAAGAACCCACCAACCGTGCGCTCATGGTGATGGTCTGGCCCCAGGTCGTGTTCGTGGTCGCGATCACTTTGACCACATCTTCCCAAAGCGTTGAACAGCGCAGTAGGCGGCCCCTGCGGCATTCGGCCACAGGGATAAGGTTCGGGATTGTGCGGCAGTAGGCGTGAAAGTCGGCCATCGGAAGATCGAGTTGCAGCAGCCGACGGATCCGTCGGGTGATCTCCGCTTCGTCGGCATTTCCCTCGATGTCCACTTGCACTGCACTTTCCCCTTCAGTCAGCCGAAGCACAATGACACTTCCCGTCGGCATCTCTTCCGCACGCTCCAATGTCCGCGTTCCTTCATGCCAGACGAAGGGCAACAGCCGACGCCAGCCGTGGGATGCGAGGGTTTCGGCGAACGAAAAATCCGGGGGAGTAGTGAGCAGCAAGCGCATGGCTAATTATCACTCGGCGGCGCGTCTCTGTTCACATTTTCCTGCACGGTCTCCAAAATCCGCTCGGCCACTTCCCGTTTCGTTAGCAGCGGCAGAGCAATCTCCTCGCCTCCGCGTCCGAGCAGGGTCACGATGTTCGTGTCGCCGTCGAAGCCCGCACCCTCCGCCGTGACGTCGTTGGCGACGATCCAGTCTAGCTGCTTGTCGTCAAGCTTGCGCCGTGCCGAAGCCAGCAGATCTTCCGTCTCAGCGGCAAAGCCGACCAACCGCTGGCCGGGGAGTTTTCTCGATCCGAGCAGAGCCAAAATATCGTCGTTCGGAGTCAGCTCTAAAGACGAATCGCCCAAGGCCTTCTTGATCTTCTGAGCCGCAATCTCGGAGGGGCGGTAGTCGGCGACGGCGGCGGCAGCAAAGACGATGTCGGCAGAATTGGAACGCAGGAGCACGGCATCACGCATCTGTGCCGCCGTTTCGACATGCACGACCTCGACGCCGCCGGGGGCAGCCAGAGCGGTCGGACCGGAGACCAGGGTGACCTCGGCCCCGCGCAACCGGGCCGCTTCCGCCAGAGCGTAGCCCATCTTGCCCGACGAGCGGTTCGAAAGGTAGCGCACGGGATCTAGAGGCTCGCGGGTCGGTCCTGCGGTGACCAGGACTTTGATGCCCCGCCAGGAGTCCTGACGCGCCAGCATTTCGTGGATCGCGGCGAAGATAGTTTCGACATCGGCCATGCGGCCCACGCCTTCGGTCCGACAGGCCAGCCGTCCGGAGGTCGGCTCGATAAAGAAGTAGCCGTAGTCACGCAGCTTCGCCAGATTGGCCTGGGTCGCCGGGTTGTTCCACATGCCCGTGTTCATGCCCGGTGCCAGCAGGATCGGTGCGGTGCAGGCCATCGCCGCCGCCGTCAGCATATCTTCCGCCAGGCCGTTTGCGAGCCGCGCGATAACATTCATGGATGCCGGGACGATGGCAAACAGGTCGCAGTTCCGGGCCAGCCAGATGTGGGCGATCTCGCCGGGATACGGTTCCTCGAATACATCGATCGGGCAGGGATGATGCGTCAGGGCGCGGAACGTAGCCGGCTGAACAAACCGGGCGGCGTCGGCGGTCAGAATGGGAAAAACTTCAACGCCGCTCTTGACAAGTCGGCTAGCCAAGTCCGCAGCTTTGTAGGCGGCAATGGAACCGGAGACGCCGAGAACGACGCGCTTTGGTGAGCTAGGCATGGGAGTGAACTCTTTCGCGTGAGCTAACGAACTGGAACCGCATAAAGATGGAATATGGCCCCGTCTTTTCGGTGAAAATACAGCAGCTTTTTATCCATATTGAGTGCGCTGCCCTCGACATACTCACCCAGGCCGGACAGCGCGATAAATCTGGGGTGCTTTGTCGGCACTCGGCGGGTCGAACCGCGTGAAATACAGTGTTGGGGTGACGAACGGCTCCATCGCATGGTCTCTGTAGCCCGTGATCGTCACGCGCCTCGGCGGCTGCATTTTAAGCTCTGCGGCTGTCACGTGCGGGGCGGCGCCCGTGTAGCGGGCGCCGCCGGCTGCCAGGAAAGAGAGCAGTGCGAAGATGAGAGCCATTCGAGGATTTATCTGCATGATGACTCTTCCGTCCGCTCACTCGGCACTTTTTTGGGTGCGGATGCGGCAGTGTTCGGCACGCAAAATGGCGCGGATCGTATCCACGGCTTCTTCCACGGTATCGTTGGTGACGGCATAGTCATAAAACGGGCGCTGGGCCATTTCCCGGCGGGCATTCAGGAGGCGGCGGGCGATGTCTTCCTCGTTTTCGGTCGCACGGCCCCGCAGCCGCCGTTCCAGCTCTTCCAGCGACGGCGGCTGCAGAAAGATCAGCACGGCATCGGGCATCTTCTGCTTGACCGCCCGCCCGCCCTGGACATCGATCTTCAGAATGACATCGGTCCCTGCGGCGCGTTCGGCGGCGACGTAGGCGCGGGGAGTGCCGTAGTAATTGTTGTGAACTTCGGCGTATTCCAGCAGGGCATCGTGCGCGACCAATTCATTGAACTTTGCCGCACTCACGAAGTAATAATCCACGCCGTCGGTCTCCAGCAGACGCGCCGGGCGAGTGGTGGTTGTAACGCATTTGCGGATAGGCGCGGGCAGGGGATCGTCGGGCAGGGAAAGCAGCGCATCGAGGACGGTATCTTTGCCGACGGCGGAGGGGCCGGAGACGACCAGCAGCAGGCCGGTCTCTTCCTGCTCCCAATCCCCGGCTTCGGCGGTGCGCTCGGCTGTTCGTTCGGGAGTTGTAATCACGAGAGCATTATAGCACCCGGCCTTGCGGGGTGTCAACGCACGAAAACTCTCTGCTCCGCCCCTATTGCCTTTTTTGCCGCTTTGTGATATTATTAATTAGCCCTCAGATTTTCTCTTAACATTTTCTTAACATCTCGTTTTTATCGTTCATGGCTCCGTCGATGCCGACTGGGCTACTGTTCAAGGATTGCACTGCATGATGAGATTCCGCCGCCTTCCCCGCGAGACTGCCGCCGCGTTTCGTGTGACCGTTTCCATCTGCTTCCTCGTTCTCTGCCTGGCAGGAGCGTGGGCCGCGGACAGCAAAATCAAAGTCGACCCGGAAGCGGCGAAAAACTATGTCGCGCTGTCTCAGGGTGTCAGCTCCGCACGTCTCTCCCGGACCGTCGCCGACCTGTCGAATATCCAGTACCCGGTACTGAACCAGCCGCCCGGGGCACCGGTCACCGCGCACTCCCGGGTCGCTGGGACGCAGGGCGGGGACATCGCCCGGGCGTATGTCAAGCAGCAGTTTACGCAGATCTTCGGCACGGCGAATGTCGCCGAGGAGCCGTTCACGGTGACCACGCCGATTGACGGCGGGGCATACGTCAAAGCCGCCGGTCTGCCGAAGCCGCTGGCATTGCAGCCGCTCTGGCCGAACCTCGTGCGTACCTCCACCCTCCCGGCGGCGGGGATCAACGGCCCGCTGATCTATGCCGGTCGCGGCGAGCTGCGAAACTTCCGGGGCAAGCCCGTCGGCGGCAGCATCGTTCTGCTGGACTTTAACTGCGGCACGGAGTGGCTGAACGCCGCTCGTTTAGGGGCCAAAGCGATCATCTTCGTCGAGCCGACACAGACGATGCGTGGCGAAGGGGAATCCAAGTTCATCGGTATCCCCGTTGCCGTGCCCCGCTTCTGGATCTCCCGGGCGGATGCCGCCGCGCTGCAGTCCGCCACGCTGACCACTCCCAACTTCAGCGTAAGCCTCTCCTGCGATAATCCCTGGAAAATGAGCACGGCGGCGAACATCGTCGGCACGATTCACGGTACCGGGCCGATGGCGGATCAGGCGGTCGTGATCGAGTCTTACTACGACTCCATGTCCGTCGTGCCGACCCAGGCTCCCGGCGCGGAATCGGCGGGCGGGATCGCGGCATTGCTGGAGCTGGCCCGGGCCTTCAAAGCGCATCCGCCGAAGCGGACTGTGATGTTTGTGGCCTGCGGGGCACACTTTCTGGGCATTCAGGGAGCGCGAACGTTTGTTGACAGGCATCTCGACGATTGGCGGCCCGTTTCGGCGGCGGATTCGCTCAAGCACAGCTTATTTCACTCCGCGCTGCCCAGCCGCACGAATGTTCTGCTCTTCTCCGGCCTGGACCTGACTTCGCAGACCGGCAGTGTGGGGGTCTTCTATAAAGGTGTCTTCTACGATTATCGCGAAGATATTCAGAGTGACTTTTCGGATATTGGCCGAACGCTGCGGGAGAACTCGGAAAAGATCGGTCAGACGCTGGGCTTTGATCCCGGAACAGCGTTTGCCGACGGCGTGAACGGAGCCAACGGGAAAAACTGGCGCAATTACCTGCCGGGCCGATTTGCGTTCGACGCCGAGGCCGCCACGATGGCGGGCGGCAAAGGTGTGACTTTCGCCACGACCGACGATGCGCGGCAGCAGACCGACACCCCCGCCGATACGCTGGCCCATGTCAACATCGTTAACTTGTCGGCGCAGACAAAGCTGCTGGCATGCCAATACTGGCATCTGCTGAACGATACAAACGTTCCCGATGCCGTGAAGCCCGACAGCACTCAGTCCGTCATGCCGGTGCCGGGCTGGCCGGCCTGGACACGTCAGGGCCTGCGCCTCGGCTTCTCCAATCTCCAGGGCCGCGTTCTCGAGTTTCAGCCGACACGCAACTTTGTCCCGGACGTGCCGATCTTCGATTCGCTGGCCGTGATCGCGAACGCGTCGAAAACCATGATGGGCGTGCGGGGAAATCTGGTTCAGGCGACCGAGGGCGGACCGTCGAACGCCGCGTTCAAGTTCGTTGGCCTGCCGATTGTTATCTCCAACGGAGCGGGTCTTCGTGCGGGTACGGGCGGTGCCGTCAAGGTCGCCGCGTTCCATATCCACCAGACGGATGACAAGTTAGCCGCGCGGGGCGATATCGATTACGCTCCCGACCAAGGCGTGAACGGGGCCGCGAACTATCCGACTGAGTTTGACCTGACCAGCGACCTCAAAGAAACGCAGGTGATCGTCTTTCCCTGCGTCTCCACCTCCATTTATGACTTGATCGATCAGCAGGCTTTGAAGTCGCTGACCGGGGTGCATATCTACGACGGGGCGACAGACGGCGAGCCGCGCCAGTACGGCTTTATTCTCGCTGGGTTAGAGCCGGGCGTCTCATATGTCGAAGATGTGGCGGTGCTGTTCTCGACACCGGGCGAAAACACGCGCCTCAAGGTGGTCATGGATTCGGGCATCGGCGGGGCACGATTCCTGCTGATTAACTCCCTGCCCGCCGATCCGAAGAAATCCGGCGGTGAGAATCAGCGCAATGCTCAGGGCGTCGGCTACGCCGTCGGTCAGGCAGCCGCTCGGTTCGGCAGTGATACCCGCCCGCCCGATCCGAACAATCCCGAGGATGCGGTGCGAAACGGCGCGATCACCAACACAGCCCTGCGCGTCGCCAAAGATATGTGGAACTTAGACGAGTTCCGTATCCAGAACCTGGCACGCTTTCGGATCGTCGATACCAAAGATGAGACGAACCCCGTCACGCACCTGCACCACCTGGCCGGAGAAGAGATCAAGCAGGCCCTGGCGGCATATGCGCGGCAGGATTACGAGGCCTTCGATGCCTACAGCCGTCAGGCGTGGGCCAATGAGGCCCGCGTCTACCCGCAGGCCCAGCAGACGGCGGATGATGTGGTCAAGGGCGTCATCTTCTACCTGTTCCTGCTGATTCCGTTCGCCTATTTCTTGGAGCGTCTGCTGTTCGGCTTCTCGGACCTGAAGCGGCAGCTCGGAGCGGCGTTCGCGATCTTCCTGGCGATCTTTGCGGTCTTCTCCCAGATTCACCCGGCGTTCAGCATCGGCTCGGTCAATCCGATGATCATTTTGATCGCGTTCGTCATGCTGGCACTCTCCGTCATCGTGTCCCTGCTGGTCTGGGGCAAGTTCGAGGAGCAGCTGAAGCAGATGAACCGGTCGGTCTCCGGGGTGCATAAGGCCGATGTCGGCAAAGCTTCGATCGCGTTTGCGGCTTTTGCCCTGGGTATCTCGAATATGCGCCGCCGCAAAGAGCGGACCCTGCTGACCTGTTTGACCCTGGTGCTGCTGACCTTCACAGTGCTGTCGTTCACGTCTATCGTCAACACGATCCGCTACAACAATGTCAGCGCTCCGGGCGTCTCGCCCTACAGCGGCTTGCTCCTGCGGCTTCCTACCTGGGACGCGCTGCAGCAGCCCGCCTACCGCCTGCTGAACGATGAATACGGCGGCAAGTTCTCGGTTGCCCCCCGCGCCTGGTTCTTTGGAACGTCGCAGGGCCAGCAGTCATTCCTGCACCTGACCCGCGCCCATCTGGGCACGGATGTCAAAGGCGTTTGCGGCTTTACCCAGCAGGAGGCGCAGGTCTCGGGCGTCGACAAATCTCTGACGGCGGGCCGCTGGTTTAACCGGGGTGATACCTACACGGCGATCATCCCGCAGGGCGTCGCGAGCAGCCTTCAGATCGCCCCGGCGGATGTCGGCAAAGTAACGATCAACTTCAGCGGTGTGCCCTACTTGGTGATTGGCATTGTGGACCCGGTGAAGTTCAAGGCCGTCAAGGACCTGGACAACGAGACCCTGACCCCCGTGGACTATCAGGCGCAGCAGCAGCAAAGCAGCGCGTCGGCGGGTGCGGCGGCCTCGACACAGGCCGGTTTCCAGGAGTATCTGCATCTTGACCCGGACAATGTGCTTTATGTCCCGTACAGCACCTTGATCAATATGGGCGGGGATCTGCGCTCGGTGGCGATCAACATGGGCGACGGCAAGACAGTTTACCGTGAGCTTCAAGACTTGATGCCGCGTTTGGACCTGAACCTCTACGCGGGCGGCTTCCATAACGGCCCCAAAGATACGGTTACGGACGCTCCGGAAAACCACCGCTTCTCGGCGATTGGGGCGACTTCCTCGCAAGGCCTGATCACGATCATCATCCCGATTTTGATCGCGGCTTTGATCGTTCTCAACACCATGCTCGGCTCGGTCTTTGAGCGGGTGAAAGAGATCGGTATTTTCTCGTCCATCGGCTTGTCGCCGTCCAACATCGCCATGCTGTTTATCGCCGAAGCGGTGGTTTACGGTATCATCGGGGCGGTCTCGGGGTATTTGATCGGGCAGTGTTTGAGCAAGCTGATCAGCGTGTTCCATATCCTGCCGGGCCTCTACTTGAACTTCTCCTCGACCTCGGCGGAGCTTTCCATCGGTCTGGTCATCGCGGTCGTGCTGCTGTCGACGATCTTCCCGGCCCGCAAGGCTTCGGAAGTGGCGACACCCGCCGTGGACCGTGCCTGGAAGGTCCCGGAGCCGGAGGGCGACGTTTGGAAGATCAAGCTGCCCTTCGCCGTCGCCGGAGCGCAGGCCCAGGGGATCAACGAGTTTTTGGCCGAGTGGTTCCGGGCCTATGAAGAGCAGTCGGTCGGGGACTTTCTGACCCAGGATATCCGCACCGGGGTCGAAACCATGCCCCTCGGCCCCGGCTACCGCTTGACGGGCCGGGTCTGGCTGGCTCCGTTCGACCTCGGCGTCTCGCAGACGCTGATGCTGGACACCGCCCCGACGGACCTGGAGTCGGTCTACGACGTGCAATTGACCCTCACCCGGACTTCAGGCGACGTTTCCAACTGGAAGCGCGTCAACCGCCGCTTCCTGAACGTCCTGCGGAAACAGTTCCTGATCTGGCGGACCTTGACCGAGATCGAGCGGGAGCGTTACATGGAGATCGGCGGCTCTCAGGCCGCCGGGGCGGCAGCGATGCAGATGCCCGCGACGGCGGGTGCGACCGTGGCACCGGCCCTCTAAACTAGATTTTAATAGTAGTACGATACAAGGAGATACGCCTGCTTGGCAGAAGATGACATTGAATCGGCGCGTGAGCGGTCCGAAGACACCTCCGGGGATGAAGACGGACAGAAGATTCAGTTTGAAGAGGGTTTCACGGGCAAAGTTATGCTCGGGGCACTTTTCGTCTGCTTGATCATGCTTCCGGGTGCCATTTATCTGGGCCTGGTCGCGGGGCAGGGGCTGGGGTCGGCGGCGCAGTGGGTGACCATCGTGCTGTTCTCCGAGATCGCCCGACGCTCCTTTCTGCCGCTGAAACGTCAGGAGATCTACTGCCTGTTTTACATGGCGGGTGCCCTGGCCGGATCGGGCTTCGGCTCTCTGCCGGGTATTTCCGGCGGGCCGTTCGGCAACTTTATCGCCCTGCAATATATCATGCAGTCCCCGGCGATGGCGAATGTCGCGCCGTACCTGACTCATGTTGGGTGGATCGCGCCGCCTCTTGGCTCCCCGGCGTACACACATCGAACTCTTTTGGATGCGGCCTGGGCCGTGCCGATTCTGGTGATGCTCTTTGGGCAGGTCTTCGACCGGATGAAGTGGATGGGCCTGGGCTATATGCTCTTCCGGGTGACCTCCGACATCGAGCGGCTGCCATTCCCCTTCGCTTCGATCGCGGCCTCCGGTGCGACGGCACTGGCGGAAGCTTCGTCTAAAGAAGAGTCTTGGCGCTGGCAGGTCTTTTCTACTGGAACTATCGTCGGCCTGTTGTTTGGATTTTTCTATCTGGCGATCCCTATCTTCACCGGCGTGACACTCGGAAAGCCGCTGACGATCCTGCCGATTCCCTTCCTCGACTTAACGCCCAACACCGAGCGTATTCTGCCGACGGCACTGACGGGCTATAATCCTGACCTCGGGCTTGTTCTCTTCGGGTTCATCCTGCCCTACTCGATTGTGTTAGGCGGCTTCATCTCGTCCGTCGGAGCGCAGATCGTGGGCAATCCGATTTTGCACTCCTTCCATCAGTTCCCGCATTGGGTTCCTGGTTCGCCGACGATCCAGACCAAAGCGGCCATCGACTTCGACTTCTGGCTGTCATTTGGAATAGGCACTCAGCTGGCAGTCGCAGCGATCGGGATTGGTGCGGTGCTGCTGACGGTGATTAAGTCGCGCGGCACGGAGCAGCGGGCGCAGCGAGGCAGCCTCGGCAAAGTCCCGGAGGGGCGCGGCGACTTCCCGTGGCAGTATGCGATGGGAGCATGGTTTGCGGCGACTATCGGTTACGTTTTGCTCAACCATAAGCTGGTTCCGGGTTTCCCGGTCTGGATCATCATCTTTTATGGCCTGGTCTGGACGCCGCTGAACTCCTATGTTTCCGCTCGCTTGATCGGCCTGACCGGACAGGGAATTTCGTTTCCATTTTTAAGAGAAGCCGCAGTCCTGCGCAGCGGCTACACGCAGCCGGACATCTGGTTCGCCCCCCTTCCGTTGAACGATTACGGCGGTCAGGCCCAGAAGTTCCGCGAAATTGAACTGACCGGCACCAAGTTCACCAGTATCCTGAAGCTGGAGCTGTTCATGCTGCCACTGATTCTCGTGACCAGCTTCCTGTACTGGGGCTTCCTTTGGAAGACCAACGATATCCCGAGTTCCCAGTTCCCGTTTGCCCAGAAGTTCTGGCCGCTTTCGGTGATCAACCTCTCGATCTGGACACAGATCAATGCCGGGCATGGCGCGGGGTGGGCGATCAACGCGATTAAGCCGTCCGTGATCGGTATCGGGGCGACGGCGGCAATGGCACTGTACGGGGCGACCATGCTCTTCAAGTGGCCGCTGCTCTTCTTCTACGGCTTCATCGGCGGGATCGGCAACATCCCGCATAACACGATCCCGACGATGATCGGGGCCTTGCTGGGCCGCTATTACTTCGCCAAGCGCTTCGGCCTGGAACGCTGGCAGCTCTACACGCCGGTGCTGCTGGCCGGGTTTGCCTGCGGCACGGGATTGATCGGAATGAGCGCGATTGCGCTGGCACTGATCGCGAAGACCGTCAACTATTTGCCTTTCTAGGAGACCTAACCCCGCAGCAAGCTGCGACCCTTCCCTAAGAAGGAAGGGTAAGGAGTCAAGAAAAGAGTGAGAAGGGGCCGTTTGCTCCTGTCCTCTCTACTCGTAACCCTTCCCTCTTAGGGAAGGGTTGCAGCTTGCTGCGGGGTTAGGTTCCAACGACCGTGCATCATTTTCGCTATTGACTGTGTATACTTACTGTGCCAACACTTGAGAAAACAGAAATTCATAATGTGCCCGACACGCTGAAACGCCGGGGCTGGAAGGTCATGGGGTGGCAGGGGCTGTCCATGCAGGTGCCGCCGGCGTGGAACCTTGTGGCCTATGGCGGGGACTTCAAGGCGGGCAGCCTGCGGCTGGACAACGGCGAGTTTCAGACCCACGGGGTGCTCGGCGTCGATATTCGCTGGATACCGATCAAGGGCAAAGTCACCGACGCCGACATCGAGAAACGTCTGACGCAGTACCTGGACAGTATCACGAAGAGTGCGAAGCGGCAGAAGATCGCGGCGGTGACGCAGGTCAAAGAAGTTCAGGACGCGAAGCACCCGGAGCGGCTTGGTCTGCGGGCCTTTACCTGGAAGGCCGACCGGAAGGCCGTCGGGCGCATCTGGCATTGCGGGGAATGCGGGCGGGTGATTATCGCGCAGGTGCTGGGCGGGCCGCGTGACGATTTCAATAACCTGGCTGCCGATGTTTTGCAGACCCTGGACTGTCACCCGGTCGATTCGGAGTGGCGGCTGTGGTCGCTCTACGACCTGCAGACGGAGCTTCCCGCCGACTACGCGCTGACGGGCAAGCCGCAGCTGATGAATATCTACGTCTCGTTGCCGTTTGCACGGGGAACGTCGCTGGACACGGTGACGGTCGAACAATGGGGAGTGGCGAACGTGCAGCTTCGCGGAGCCTATTTAGACCAGTGGTTCCGGGAGAAGAACAAAGCCGTTGAAGGCATCCTGCGCTACACCGCGAGCGAGGGCGAAATGCACGGGCACCCGGTGCTGGCACTTTCCGGGCGTCGCTGGGGGCTGTCGTACTGGATGTCCCAGGCCCTGCAGCAGATCGGGCGGCTGCAAAAGCCTGCGACCTACTTCGAGGCACGTATCTGGGAATGCCCGGACAGCAACAAGATCTTTTTAGTGCAGAGCTTCAGCCGCCGCCCGCAGCCGGAAGTGGTGGATGAGATCGTCGAGCGTACCCTGTGTCACGGCTAAATCTGCGCGAAATTCTGGCGAACAATGTGCCGTTTCTGGCCCGCAACAAAGGTGGTCTGCCGCGCGGGGAGCTGCTGGCTTTGCGGCCGGTGCGCAGCCCGGACATTGGGTGGGAGATGAAAGAGGGCGACGAAGCGGCCCCGGGAGCGAAGCTGACGGTTCCGCGCCGGGACGACCGCATCGGGCAGCTGCTTTCGCGCATCTTCCAGATTCCGGCGACGAAAACAGTGGAGCTGGACGAAGTGAACGCCCAGATTTGGGCGCGGTGCGACGGCGCGACGAGCGTCGACCAGTTAATCAAATACACCTGCACGACTTACAAGCTGAACCGGCGGCAGGGCGAAGTCGGGGTTGTGACTCTGATGAAGATGCTGGCCCAGCGGCGGCTGATCGGGTTTCCGAAGACGGGTAACGAAGGAGCGATAACTCATGACGACAGAGGCGGCCGAAACCGGGCGCAGGCCAAAAACCGAGGGCGCCAGCGGCGGCGGCATTAAGACCCAGATCAATCTGCCCTGGAGCAAAGCGGCACAGATCGCGATGAACTCGCTCAAGATCCGCTTCTGGCGATCCATGATCACGGGCGCGGGTATCTTTCTGGGAATCGCGTTTTTGTGCTTCTCCGGCTCACCGATTTTGATCTCGCTGTTCCAGCACACGCTGGTCCCCGGCCCGGACCTGAACCGTCAGCTCTGGCTGGTGGTCATGGCCCTTTTGGTCTGCACGGTCGGCATTATGAATTCCATGCTGATGTCGGTGTCGGAGCGGTTCCGGGAGATCGGGACCATGAAGTGCCTGGGGGCATTGAACTCGCTGATCGTCCGCTTGTTCTTGATCGAAGCCCTCTTTATGGGCTTCGTGTCATCGTTCGGCGGCTGGGTGCTGGGCTTTTTTGCCGTCTTCGTCGTCCGCTGGATCACGCTGGGCTGGGCGGGGGGAGTCACGTCGCTGACCCCCGGCATCATCGCCGGATCCCTGCTGCTGAGCGTCCTGATCGGCGGGGCCTTAACGCTCATCGCCGCCCTGCTGCCCGCCCAGCGGGCCGCGCAGATGCCTCCGGCGGCGGCTCTCCGGACCGAAGTTTAGCCCTGAATTATTGATAACACAAATCGCTCTGGAGAATTATTAGTGTCAGCCACAGAATATATCGTCCGCACGAAGGACGTCGTCAAAGTCTTTACCCTAGGCGAAGAGAAGCTGCGTGCCCTCGACGGGGTCAACGTCGACATCCGCCGGGGCGAGTACATCTCGATTATGGGACCTTCCGGCTCGGGGAAGTCCACGCTCTTCAACGCCATCGGCGGTTTGGATAAGCCTGACAGCGGCAGTGTCTTCATCAACGATGTCGACATGGCCCAGCTGGATGCCGGGGAGCTGGCGTACCTGCGCTGCCACACCATCGGCTATATCTTCCAGACATTCAACCTGATCACGGTCATGACGGCCTTGGAGAACGTTACCCTGCCGACCATCTTCGCCGGGACGCCCACCGACGACGGCATCGCCCGCGGCATGGAGCTTCTGGACATCGTGGGTCTCGGCCATCGCTATCACCACAAGCCCTCCCAGCTCTCGGGCGGTCAGCAGCAGCGCGTCGCCATCGCCCGCTCCCTGGCCAACAACCCCAGCATCATCCTGGCCGACGAACCGACGGGAAACCTCGACTCGAAGACTGGGGAAGAGATCATCGCGCTCTTGCGCCGCCTGAACAAAGAGCAGGGCGTCACCATCATCACAGCGACGCATGACTACAAAATGGTCGACGTTTCCGACCGGGTGATCTGGATCCGCGACGGCAAAGTGGAAAAGATCGAAAACCGCGCCGACATTCAGCTCAGTATCGGCGGCATGGCCGGCGAAGCCGAGCACCTAGCCGGCGGCGAGACCGGATAAGATCGATTACCCCAGCTTGAAGAGGCTCAATGTCCCGTCCCCAGTGTAGACCAGCAGCGTGTGGCTGTCGGCGGAGAGGACGGTCGAGCGGAGGAGGCCGGGGAGGGGCATGCTGGTCAGGATGCGTCCGTCTTGGCGCAGGGCGTACAGGGTGCGCTGGCCGTCGGAAACGATGGTGCGCTGGCCGTCCGGCGAAAGCGCGACTAGGGTAGGGGAGAAGAGCAGGCCCCCGCGCTCCCAAACGGTGTTGCCAAGGCTGTCGAGGAGGCGCAGGCGATGCTGGGAGAGGCTCTGGTTGCCCCGCACGATCTGGCGCAGGTAGGACACCGCCACGAAACTGCCGTCCGCCGTGATCTGCGCCTTCGGATAGAACGCATCTTCCCCCAGCTCCGTTTTCCACTGCGGGTTCCCCCCACCGTCAGTTCGCCATAAATACAGCACGGGATCACCCTGCCGGACATTGACACAAGAGACGCCCAGCACAAAACGGCCATTCCCGGAAAGCTGTGCGAAAAACAGGCGGTTTGCCATCAGCCGCCGGGCGGCTGCCGTCTCGGGATACTGCCACAGGCAGGCTCCCTGCGGCGTGTAGCAGGCCACGCCGCTGTCATCCCAGGTCCCGCTGACAAGATACGAGCCGGTGCTGGGGAATGCAATCGAATTGCCGATACCGTCCAGTGACCAGTGATGCACCCGCTTGTCATCCGTCGTATAGGTCTCATCGCTGAGGGTATACAGGTACAGCAGCTTGCTGCCCGTCACCACCCCGGCGTAGCAGCCGTCGGCGGAGAGCCGGGCATCCCAAACGGCACCGTTCAGCGTCCGGTGCGAGAGAGTCGAGCCGTCCGTCCCGCGAAAAATGGAGAAGTCGCTGAGGGCGGGGTCCAGGGCCGACCAGGCGACCACCGATCCCCCGGCGGCACTGACGGCGACGCAGGAAGCGCCGGTCGCCGGATGGGTCCAGAGAGGGCGGTTGGGCTGTGTCCGCCAGTGCCAGAGCGAGACCGCGCCTTTTGGCCCGTTGGTCAGGGCGATCAGCTCGCCCTGCGGGGAAAGGGCCGCGTCCCGAAACCCGGCGATGGGCCGACTCCAGAGAAGCGTGAGCGGCGGGCCGTCATGCAGCGTTGGCGAAGCCGGTTTCGGACGGCTGCCGTGCCCCCACAGCAGGACGGCACCGCAGAGCAGCAGCGTGACGGCGAGGCCAGGCAGCCAGCGCGTGATTTCCCGCATAACTTTCTGCTGTGGCTCGCTGCGCATTTAGTGAGCGATCCCCGACAAAAATAGCCGATGCGCCCGGTCATCGTCGGTCAGCTCCGGATGGAACGCGCTCCCCAAGATATTCCCCTGCCGCACAAAAACTCCTTTGCCTTCGTAGGACGCGAGTATTTCAACCTCCGGCCCCGCTTCGACGATATACGGGGCACGGATGAAGACCGTTCGCAGCGGCTCCGGCCCCAGGACCGGAATATCCAGAGCGGCTTCGAACGAATCGCGCTGCCGCCCGAATGCATTGCGGGCGACCACGAT
>JANXNV010000060.1 GCA_025353925.1 Armatimonadota bacterium | reverse complement strand
CTGATGACCCGCGACGTCGCCGGCCGCGTCGCCGATCGCCTCCTGCGCCTCGCAAAGTCCCAGGGCACCCTCCAGCCCGACGGCAAGAGCCTCCAGCTCGAGGTCCGCCTCACCCAAAGCGACATCGCCGCCCTCGTCGGCGCCACCCGTGAGCGCGTCTCCCGCGCCCTCTCCGCCTTCCGCACGTCGGGGGCCATCGCCTGGAACAAAGAAACAGGGTGCTGGCTGATCAAGAAGCCGGAGGTGCTGGCGAAGAGGGCGGAGCGGTGAGTGTCTAACCCTTTTCTCATCCTAAAAATAGTGCTTGACATTACGCCCCATTCGTGATATGATTGACCGTCGCTGAACGCCGGGTGACCTCGACTTGCGTTGACGGGAGAAAATTATGTCTCTTCGTCTTGCCGCTCCTTCGCCTTGCCGCTCCTTCGTTGCCAGTGTAGGCTTCCTCGCGGCTATGCTTCTGACTTCCTCCGCACACGCCGCCCATTGGGCCGTCACCTACTCCTGCTCGGGCAGCAATAGCGGAGGTGACTACTCCACTCATCAGCCGTTTCTCATTGCGTGGACGTCTGGGGCCTCACCCAATACCGGCTATGCCTACTGGACCTCAGGCCAGAGCAGCGGAACCATCACCCCTGTCCTGACATGGACGCTCGACGCGGGAGAAACCGTGCTGCCGCCCGCTCCGGCTTACACCGTGGCGCAGATTAACTCCTCCGCCCGTGCCTACATCAGCGTGCAGGGACTGGGCACCAACATGATTGCTAAAGCCGAAGACAGCCTCGACGGGGCGGGAACGGCAACGATGACGCTTAACTCAAGCTACTCGAATTGCTCGTGCCAAGTCTCAGGGATGCGTTTTGTGCTGGTGAGCAATGCCTCGCTCAGCACCACTGTTTCCCTGAACACGGTTTCAGCAAACGCCTCTTCGAGTGCCACCGGTTCCAATCCCGGCGGCTACGGCAGTATCGGGGTCACCGTCTATGCCGCCCCTGTTGTGGTCACTCTCAGCGGCACCACGAAGGATACTAATGGGAGCGACAACATCCTCATCGGGCAGGGCTGCACGGCCTATATTCAGGCCGGGCCCCTTCCGAACGGAACAATTACGTTCTCCAACTTCAATTGGACGGTTCCGGGACAGACCTTTGCCCAGTTTCAGGTAGCCACCGATCAATCCGCAGGTCAGGCCATTCCCGTTGACAGCACCGAATGGACTAAGCCCAATCCGCACTGGTATTGGAGCAAAGATGAGGCGGTCACAGTTTCGTGTACGGCAACGGTCAGCGTCAACGGAGCGGTGCTGGGCACAGTGACAGGGCAGCGAGCAGTCACAATTTGGGCACCGGATTACTTATTCAAACCTCTTGCCGGACCAGTAAGTGTTGGCACTCGAAGCGCGAGCGGTGGTCCTTTGTCATTGCAGCTTTATGCGGGTGGCCCCGCTGATGCTAACGGCGTATGGGACCCACCGGGTGTGAAAAATGGGGGCAGGGTAAGCACGCCTAACTTGTTCCGTTTGAGTCCTACGGGAAATGCCGGCACGGGTTCCTGGGAATTTGGTCAAATCATATTTCCCGGAAGGTGGCTGTATTATTATGACAACGCGGGATCGCCACAAGTTGCGCCGCTCAACTATAATGGACAGAAGCTTTTAGACAATTCATGGCCGTACCAATATGGCACGGCAGGGGCACCTTGGGCTGCTGACAGTGTCGACCAATCTCCGCAGCCAAACATACCGACTTACTGGATGGAAGATAGCCCTGGAAACGGCCTTGTAGACTATTATTATCGTGAGAAAGCTGATGAATCATTCAATGACTATATGATGTATCTGCCGCCAGAGAAGGGCAACGGCTCTCAATGGGTTCCATTGCATCTCTTCGCCTGGAAATGGCAAGCGGACGTGAGCCGATTTGGCACATGGGCTATAGGCTGGTCGCCCCAACCGCCGGGCTATACGTCAATCATATCTTCCGCACGCTGCACTACGCATCCGCAATGGAGTGGTCTACTCACCAATACTGGTATGCATTTCTGATGCCCCAAATTAGCCAGCCATATACAGCAAAAAGCTGAAAGGAATAACAAAATGAAGACACAAGCGATCATCGCGGTCACTGTCGCGGCTCTGGGAACCGTCGCAGTAGTTTCTTTCTGTGCGCCGAAAGTTGCGCCGAAAAGCCTGACGCAACCCACGGGAAAAACGCTGGGTGTTCGAGCTGGAAGGAAACTGGGTACCAGCATCTCTGGCAGTCCTTCTGGAGGTCGCCCCATGGTTGAAGTAGAGTCCTCGGTGGGTCGGCCCTATGACGCCAAACGGGAAGCTCGCGACAATAAGTATGAGCAGTTTCTTGAGCAGGGCGACAGGACATTGGCGGAGACACCGGGGGAGGCGGAAGGGTATTATCGGCAGGCGTCTGCTTTGATCCCGTACCGCCCGGATGCCTGGCTGGGTCTGGCAAGAGCCACCGACGCCCAGGGCAAGTCCGCAGAATCCCTTCCCTACTACAAGCAGGCTTTTGAGCCGCCCTCCGGGTCCGGCCTTTACTCCAGCTTCCCGGCGGATATAGCTTCGCTCGCACGCTATGGAGCACTTTGCGAAGAAAATGGGCAGCATCAGGCCGCGCTCAAAGTCTACAATCAAGCGTGTGACCGGCTCAATCCTAAGCCGAAAATACCACTGCAAGCCGCCGATCTGCCGTCCCCGCAGCTTCGCGCACGGCTGGATGTCGTGCGTGGGATTGCCTTGTCCGAGTCCAAAGAGCACAGCGGGCAGGATCGGGATACGGAAGCAATGGAAGCATTCAAGCAAGCGGCAAGCCTAGAACCCAATGACCCCCGAGTCCAGTATTATCTCGGCTACGGCTGCCAGAAGACCGGGCAGTTAACGGCTTCCAAAACCGCATTCGAGAAGGCGGCTCGGCTGGATACGGACGGAACCATCAGGGCGGCGGTCAAGGAGAAGCTCGACGCACTCGCCCGGTGAGGTTGATAGGGCCGGAGCGCAACCGTTGCGGAACGAGTAACAGCAAAAAGACCCGGCACACCTGTGCCGGGTCTTTTTACGCCGCTACCGCCCGCCAAACGTCAGACTCAGGGCCGCCTGCTCCTGCGGCTTGCTGCCCGTCGCAATATCCAGGCGGACGCCGCTGAAGGCGAAGCCGACGCCGACGACGAAGCGGCTCTGGTCGTAGCCGCCGCGCAGGAAGAGCGAATGGGCGACGGCGTACTCCGCCCCCAGATGCACGGAGCGTTTGCCGCCGTTGACGCTGCCGAGGTTATGCAGCTCGGCGGCGAGCGAGAGGCCTTTGGTCTCGCGCAGCAGGCCGAGGTCGATCTGCGGCTTCATCTGGAAGTCGAAGTTCGTTAAAGTCGTGGCGGTGCCCAGGGAGGAGCCGTTGACCACGAGCGGCAGATGGTATTTCGGGGACAGCAGGTTATGCACCACCACCGCGCCGCGCACATGGTAGAGCGGATCGGGGATGGACGTGAACCCGAGGTCAATATCGAACTTTTGCTGATGCACTTCTTTGTAAGTCGCGCCCGAAATGCTGCCGTTCGGCACACCGTTCGTGCTGCCGAAGGACTTCGAATCAGTTTCATCGGCCACAAAGCCCGCTCCGGCGTAGGAGGCCTGGGTGAAGCGCGGGCTGATCCCGACCGTTCCCACTACCACAGGAATACTGAAGGGAATGGCGATATTGGAGAGGCCGAGCACCCCGTATCCCGCAGCGATCTTGCCCGTCGGCGAGTCATTCAGGCCAGGAACCGCGATGCTCTGGGCCTGAAGCTGGACTTTGGCGGCCAGGGTGCCGTAGCCGACAAGGCCGATGTTCTTCACGGAAAAACCGGCCAGCGGGGCCAGGTTCGCCGAGAGGCTGGTCGGGGAGGCGGTGACATCGTTCGCCCCGGCATTGGTGGCGAAGTTGTAAACTTTCTTGAAGGCATCCCGCACTCCCACCAGCGAATTGCT
>JANXNV010000021.1 GCA_025353925.1 Armatimonadota bacterium | reverse complement strand
GGGATCGCTCCCTATCCGGCCCGGGTCGTTCGCGCGGTCACCGAGGCGGCGGCGCATGCGGCGAGCGACCCGCTGGGCTTCTTTGAGGAGCGGGTGCTGCCCGCCACGGCTTCGGGCCGGGCGCGTCTGGCCCGCTTGATGGGTGCTCCTGCGGAGCACCTGGTTTTCACCAAAAACACCGGGCACGGCCTCTCCCTGATCGCCGACGGCCTGATGCTGGAGCCGGGCGACAACGTGGTCAGCGTCACCTGCGAATATCCGAGCGTCGTCTACCCCTGGTATGCCCAGCGCGACCGGGGCATCGAGACCCGGCTGGTCTCCCCCCGCGCCGACGGCACTTTCACGGCGGAAGATCTCGACGCCGTTATGGACGACCGGACCCGTGTTCTAACCCTCTCCTGGGTGCAATTCGGCACAGGCTTCCGCTGCGACCTGGCGGCCTGTGCGGCCCTCGCCAAATCCCGGGGCGTGCTTTTCATCGTCGATGTCATCCAGGGTCTGGGCGTCCTGCCGCTGGACTCGGCGGCCCTCGGCTTGGACATTGTCGTCACCGGCTCACACAAGTGGCTGCTGGCCCCGGAAGGCATGGGCGGCCTGTCTATCGCCCCGCACGTGCTGGACCGTCTGCGCCTGGTCAACATGGGGGCGGGCGCGGTGGTGGATGTGATGAAGTTCGACCCCCTGGACTTCACGCTTAAGCCGACCGCCCAGCGGTACGAAGAGGGCACCCCAAACACCCTCGGCCTCTGCGGCTTCGACGCCGCCCTGTCGCTCCTGGAAGAAGTCGGGATCGATGCCATCGCCGCCCAGGTGCTCGCGCTCACAGAGTACGCCGCCGCCGCCCTAGACCAGAAGGGCTACCGGGTGACCTCCCCCCGCGAAGTCAGCCAGCGCGGCGGCCTGGTCATGTTCGAGCACCCCACCAGAGCCAACGAAAGCGTTTTAGAAGCCCTGACGGCGGCCAACGTCTCCGCGGCGGTGCGGGGCGGCAAAGTGCGCTTCTCCCCGCATTTTTATAACACATTCGAGGAAATGGATCGGGCGGTCGCCGCACTGCCGGGTTGACGCTTACATCCTATTCTCACGTCTCCAGTAGGTGTCACGCCAATAGTACAGCGTTGTCCAGTCTTCAGGGTACGTCCTGCCCTGGTCTCCAATACTCGTAAGCTCAATGTTGTCTATCCCAAGATCGATCAGACGCCAGTTTTCATCACGCTCAAATCCTGCAAGAGACTGAGCGCGTGGCCTTAGTTTAAGGTCGCTTGTGCCGTGCTCGATATAGTTGAGCTGCGCCTCGACAAGGCTTGGCGTGTTTGCTCCGCCGCCGTGCGTGGCAAACCGGAGTTCAGATACACTATCTTCCCAGCAGCAAACCGGGCAAATGTCGTAGGAGCCTGGCGGTTCCTTGAAGACTAAGTGGCCGCAGCAGGGACAGGGGTAGCTGCCCTGCTTCGCCGCGTCTTTATAGCGCACGAGCGCACCGCCGAAAATGTCTAGGGCGCTGCCGATGGTCAGGTCCACCTTGCCGCCTGAGAGTTCAGCGACCCGGTGAATGTCGCTGAGTGACTTTGCGCCGCCTGCATAGGTGGTCGGTAGAGTTACCCATTCGCCCAGAAGACGCACCAAAGTTTCGTCTATCCCCTGGCATTTGCCTTCCACGTCGGCGGCGTGGACAAGAAACTCGGCGCAGTAGGGTTCCAGGGTGCGAATTAACTTGGCGTCTATTTGGGTGGAAGTCACGGTCTGCCAGCGGTTTGTCGCGATATAATAAGTGCCCTCAGTGCTCCGGCGGCAGCTCAAATCAACGACCAGGCGGTCTTTGCCGACCATTTTTGAGATTTCCCGAAGACGATCCCAAGACAGCTCCCCGGCCTCAAAGAGAAACGATGTTACGATAATGTGGCTGGCTCCGGCGTCCAGCCACCGCCCGGCGTTTTCGGCGGAAATGCCGCCGCCGATTTGTAGGCCTTCGGGGTAAGCCGCGAGGGCCAGCCGGGCGGCATCTTCACAGCCGGGGCCGAGCATGATGACATGGCCGCCGCGCAGACAGTCCTTGCGATACAGGTGTGCAAAGTCCGCCGCTGAGCGCTCGGAAACAAAGTTGGTGACGGTGCCGACGCCATCCTCGGTGAGTGTCCCACCGACGATCTGGACGACACGGCCTTCTTTAAGGTCGATGCAGGGGCGAAATGCCATAGTTAGATGACCTTTCTGGGAAAAGCAGAAGTGAAAAGAGGCAGTGCGGCGGCGGGATCGCGCACCAGGGCGGTAGGCAGGCAGCGGGCGAACCAGTCGGCTGAGTTCGCCCCCTGTATCCCGACCGTCGCGGCGCATCCGGCCCGCGTTCCGGCCTGCATATCCATCCAGTGATCTCCCACCATCGCGGCCGCTTCGGGCAGAACTCCCAGAAGTGTCAGAGCCGCCCAGAGATGCTCCGGGTGAGGCTTCGTGCGCTCGACATCATCGCGGGTGAGCAGAATATCGTAGGGCAGAGCGAACTGCGTGAGCAGCGTTTCCGAGACTCGGCGGCAGTTCCGGGTCACGACCCCGATTTTCGTGCCTCGGGCGCGGAGGGCGGTCAGCAGGTCCAGGGTTCCGGGCAGCAAGTTGGGCCGGGAGCAGTCGGCGGCTTCTCTTTCTTCCAGCCGCGCGAACGCGGTGCGGCGCAGCTCTGCGCCGTCCCCGCCGCGCCCCGTCACATCCTCCGACGCCGCCGACACAAGGCTGAGAATATCCTTCCCCTCCGTGACCGAAGGCGGCACCCCGGCGTCCCGCGCCAGGGCGAGCATTTCGCGCGTCATCGCCGCAAAATCGATATGCGTTTCGATCAGTGTCCCATCGAGATCGAAGAGCACAGCGCGAAGGGAGGCGAATACCGCAAGTGTCTGGCTATCCATGCTTTTAGTATACCTGCTCTTGACATTGGGGCCGATCTGCGATACAGTGAATGTATCAGGATGGTATTTTTTATGACGACTTTCCGAAAACTCGTGGCTCCCCTTGCGTTGCTGGCGGTAGTGGCCGGGAGCTTCACCGCTGCCTCGGCACAAACGGGCTGGGAGCTGCTGGCACAAAACAAACACGGGGCTGCGCTGACGGCCTTTCGGGCGCAGATCGCGCGGAACCCTGCCGATGCGGAAGCTTTGGGTGGCCTGGTGCAGCTTGCGCAGATGGAAGACCGGGAGCGGGATGCTCTGCTTGCTCTGCGGTCGCTGTACCATCTGACCCCTTCCCACTGGTCGGCAGCGGCGTACTGGCCGCAGTTCGTGGAGCTGACCCGGGACAATGGCCGCTGGGACCTGCTGGAAGGGGCTGCGCGCGATATTCTGGCCGCCAAAACGGCACCGCTCTCGCTGCAGACATCGGCCCGGCTGGCCCTCGCGGAGTCTGCGGCCCGGGCCGGACATCCGGCGGTCGCCGCCCCGCTGTGGAGTGCTTCGGGATACCTGCTGCGCTGGCAGATGATCGGGCCGTTTGAGAATGCATCACAGTCCGGCTTGGATACGGTCTTTGCTCCCGAACACGCTTTGGAGTTCGATAAAGTGTTCGACGGCAAAGACGATCTGAAGCTGCGCTGGCACCCCCTGCGGCTGCTGCGCCCGGATGGCCGGTGCGCCGTGGGAGAAAGCCTCACAGACAATTCTGCAGATGTTTTCTATGCGGCTAACGCCGTGCAGTCGAAGGCGGAGCAGAGCGTTCTCGTGCAGTTCGATCCGGCGGGGGCCTCCAAAGTCTGCATCAACGGGCGCGAGGTCTTCGCCGACTCGCTCCGCCGCTCCCCCACGGCACTTGTCGCGGACAGCTTCGCGGCTCTTGCCGTGCTGCATGCCGGATGGAACACGATTCTGGTTAAGATGGGAGACGACGAAAAAACCACTTCGGCCTTCTCCCTGCGTTTGACTACCCCGACTGGTCAGCCGCTCTCCGCACTTCCGAGTAATCCGATGCTGGCGACCGGGGCATGTCTTCCCGCCGCCGCTGCCGCCCCGCCGCCCGAGACGCAAACCGTGCGCGAGCTGCGAAAGCAGCCGCTGACGGTCGAAACGGCGGGGCTGCTGGGAGACAGTCTGCGGCTTTCTCGGGACTACACAGCCTCCGCTGAAGTCCTCCGTGCGGGGCTGGCTCTTGCGCCGCGCTGCGGCTGGCTGCACTGGCAGCTCGCCCAGACGCTGCATGCGGACGGGCAGGACGACGAAAGCCGGAGCGAACGCACCTTGTCACTCCAAGACGATCCGCATCTGATTGAGGCGGCTCTGGACGCCCTGAGCGATACGGGGGAGACTGCGACCCCCGCCGAGCAGATCGCGCATACCCGCGCTGTACTCGCTTTGAATCCTTCCAGCCCGGATGCCCTCTGGCGGCTGGCCCGCGCCTGCGACCAGGCGAAGCTGAAGCCCGAGGCTTTGAAGACGGCCCGCAAGGCGGCGGCATTGGCCCCTGGGTCGGGAAGCCAAGCCTTTCTCATCGCTTACTTAGACGAGCAGAACAAAAAAGCCGAGTCGTTGGCCCTGCTGGCAGCGTCCCTTAAAGCTGCTCCCGGCGACCTATCGCTTCTGGGAACCCAAGCCGAGCGATTTGCCGACTCGGACAATGCTGCTGGAGGGATCGCCGTCACCCGTCAGATGCTTGCCCGTGACCCCGCCAACCCCGAATACCGTGTCAGCCTCGCAAGGCTTTACAGCCAGGCAAACCAGCCCGCCGCGGCGATCGTCAGCCTGCGGGTGGCCCGCGAAGAGCGCCCGCAGGATGCCGGCACCTGTGCCGCACTCGCCGATCTGCTTCAGGAAGGCGGCAAGGTGAAAGAGGCCCTGACTCTCTACACCGAAGCGATCCGCCTGGATCCTTCTCTGCTGTCACTTCGCGAGCGGCGGGCTGCCCTTTCCGGCGAAAAGCCGGTGCTGGATCTGGCTCCGGCCACGGACGGTGCGCCGCTCCTGACGGCTGCCGCCCATCTCAAAACTGAGCCGGGGGCCTCGGCGGTGATGCTGCTCGATGAAGCCCGAACCGTGGTTTACCCGGACTATGCGACTTTGACCCGTTTCCACCAGATCATCAAGATACTGGATCAGTCGTCGGTGGATCGGTACGGTCAATACGGCCTTTCGCGCTCGACTTCTACGGCCCAGGCGACTGTGGAAAGTGCCCGGCTGCTGAAAGCCGACGGTAAAATTCAGGACCAGACCGACAGTGCCGGGCAGAATTCCATTCCGTTTCCGTCACTCGCCGTCGGGGATACCATTGATGTTACCTACCGGGTGGAGGACTATCATCGGGGACGTCTGGCGCATCAGTTTTGGGACCAATGGACATTCAATGTCGCGAATGCCCCGAGCCGACTCTCCCGGTTCGTGCTGATCACGCCGCCGGATATGACGTTCCAAACACGAGACCACGGCATCCTGCCGAAGCCCCTAGTGAAGGATATTGGAAGCTGGCGCATCCGCGAATGGCGTATGACCGATATTCCGCCGCTGCGCTCCGAGGTGATGGGCACTGGCCCTGCCGACTCGTCCCTCTGGCTTGATCTCTCCAGCGTGTCTTCATGGGCGCAAATCGTGAGCTGGTATCGCGACCTTGCCGCGCCGCGCTGTATCCCCGATGCGGCGATCCGCGCGAAGGCATTGGAGCTGACGAAAAATGCGCCGACCGAAACGGAGAAAATCCATGCGCTGGAGGCGTTTGTCGCGCATGAGGTGCATTACCAGAGCAGCCCATTCCGGCTGAGTGCTTACGTTCCGACGGAGGGCAAACAGGTCATGCGCGAGCGGTACGGGGACTGCAAAGACAAGGCTGCCCTGCTGACTTCGCTGCTGGCCGTCGTCGGCATCAAGTCCGACATGGCCCTGCTCAGTCCACGCGGCTATGGTTTGACTCCGTACCTGCCGTCGCCCCGCTTCAGCCATGCAATCGCCCGCGTGCAGACCGCCTCCGGGCCGCTTTGGGTAGACGCGACGGCGGATCAACTCATCTATGGCATCCTGCCGCCCGATGACCAGCAGGTTCCTGCCCTGATCATCGCCCCGGACACGACCGCTCTGACGTTGACCCCATTGCTGCCGATGGAAAAAGATGGGGCGGATGCGGCGGTTTCTGCAACGCTCGGCGAAGACGGTGTTCTGCACGGCAGCTTCGACTGGACTCTGACCGGCAGCCAGGCCTGGATGATCCGCTCCGTTCTGCGTCAGATTCCTGACGCTAAATCAGACGAGATCAAACAGTCGCTTGCCGGGTTTTTGATGAAGAATGCTCTGCTGGAAAGCGGTTCCTGGGAGAACCTTTCCGATCCGGACGCTCCCTTGCGCTTCCATTTTCAGTACCACATCGACCATGACAGCACCCCTGCGGGCAGCTTCCTATTGGTGCCGCTCTCCTGGGCCTCCCCGGATCGGGGTAGAGCGGCATCTCTGCTGACAAAAACGGCTCGCACACAGGATCTGGAAACGGCCAATTCACGCTCACGGGTGCACGAAGTCCTGCGGCTTACCCTGCCGACCGGCTATGTCCCGCAGGAGCTGCCTGCCGAGATCCACCAGGAAACGCCCTTTGGCTCTTACAGAGTCAGCTATCAAATGAGCGGCGGGGTTCTGGTCGCCACCCGCGACATCCTGCTGACCGCCATGCGGATCCCGGCAAAGGATGTCCCTCAATACGCCGCGTTCCTGGCAGCGATGGATGTCGAATCGCAACGGCAATTCGTGCTGAAGAAGCCGTAAAGCGTTGTTACGCAAAATCGCTCATGCGAAAGCCAAATGAATGCAGTATGGTAGACCAGGTTGAGGGACTATGTTGATCGAGAAAGAGCCGCGCGGCGAAACATATCAAGCATTACTTCGCTTTGCGTCATCGCGGTGCCAAAGTTTCTCGCTTGTTTGGCGTGACCAATTCAAATTTGATCCACCGGCATTGGAAGTCGCCGCGACACTGATGCCGCACCTCTTGAGCGAGGTTCACACAAATACCTGGCCAGGAACAAGATTGGGAGGCAAGGCAATCGTGCGGTATTACCGACTCAGCAAACGTTCTGTCACTGTCTTGCGAAGCGTTGATGGTTTGTATTCTTGGCTTTATCCCGAATTGCCGGAAGATATTGCTTTCTACTCTTCGGAGCGGGTCGTATGGCTTGGAACAATAAGCCATGAGCAGGATAGCTGGTTTGCAGATGCGTCGTTGACTCGGAAAGAAATACTCGAAAATGTGCCGAGTATTGAACTTGGGACCTAGCTGCCAAGTTCATAGGAATCCACGGATTTCTAATCCGTGGCTCTTCTCTTTCGACTTCTCTCGCGGCCTCTTACTCCCTCTTACCCAATCGCATCCCGCGTCGCGGCTTCGTTTAAACGCGCTCGCTCCTCGAGAGCAGCCTCGCTTCGAATCGCTTCGGCGCGGGCGGCGGTCTCGTCGGGCGTCTCGCCTAAAGGCCTACTGTTCAGGCCAACACCGGCAGGGGCGGCGTACACGGCGGCGACCGGCACCGCTGAGGTAGGGAGGCGGCGGAGCTGCTCGGCGATCACCGGGTCGTTGCCCCAGACATTGGTGATCTGCTCTCCGGCGGCACTCATGTTGATATCCACCCCGGCGGCGTTATACTTCAGCAGAAGCTGCTTGATCTGGTCGTAGCGGGTCGGGTCGAGGGCAACTGTCACCAGGTAATCCCCTTCGGTCATGCGGTCATGGATGCTGGCGGCGGCATGCTCGGGCATTCCCATGTCGCGCAGGTAGCCGGTGACACCGCCGACGGCGGCACCTGCCGCCGTGGTTGCGGCGGCAGCTCCAATAGCCGCCGCCAGGGCACCGCCGCCCAGAACAAGGCCGACACCGGGAATCATCAGCGCGGCGGCGGCGGCCAGCAGTCCGCCGACTAGGCCGATGCCGCTGCCGACCGCCGCTCCCGCAGCCGCATCGGCGGGGGTGGTGGTGGTCAGGCCCTCTTTGCCGACGGCGGCGACGTTCAAAGGAGTATCTACAGAGGTTTGGGGCGCGGCGGTGTTGGCGAGTGCCGCCGGAGGCAGGGTTCCCGGCTGGGAGGCGTAGGCCACTTCCGGTTCCCCGAGCTGAACTGCACCGGTGTCGGCGACGCGCGTGAAGCCGGTACGGATCCGCCCTGCCTCTTCCTGCTCGGCGGGCCGACGGGCGGCGACCCCGATATTCGCGGCGGCGATGCCGTGGTCCTGCAAGGCGCCGATAGCACGTTCGGCATCAGCGACATCCTGGAACAGGGCGTAAAGTGTCTGCGTAGCGATCTGGTCGGCCATGGGGCAACCCTCCTTAACGAGTGTGGCTTAAAGTTAAGAAGTTAGTACCCGGCAGGCAGGGAGGCGAAACGCGCACATCAAGCCGCGCCCGGCACGAGATGGGGAAAAAAGGTCGCGAAGACCAGATAGATATTCAGAAGTGCGATGGTGACGGCCAGTGTCCAGCCGAGTGCCTTCACAGGAAGGCGGTTGACGAACGGTCCCATCTTCAGCCTGTCACTGGTGAATTGCACGAGCGGAATGACGGCAAACGAAAGCTGCAGCGACAGGACGACCTGGCTGAAAATCAGCAGCTTGCCCGTGCCGCCCGGACCGGCCAGCGCGGTGACGAACACGCAGGGCACAATCGCGATCAGCCGGGAGATCATCCGCCGAAGCCAGGGAGCGATCTTCAGGTGCGTGAAACCTTCCAAAATGACCTGCCCGGCCATGGTGCCGGTGATGGTCGAGTTCTGCCCGGAGGCCAGCAGGCCGATGGCAAACAGCGGAGTCGCCAGGGCCGCGCCGAGCAGCGGGGTCAGCAGCTTATAGGCTCCTTCAATGTCCCCAACCTCGTGGTGGCCGGTGCGGAAGAAGGTTGCCGCCGCCAGAATCAAGATCGCGCAGTTGACGAACAGTGCCAGCATCAGCGCGATCGTGGAGTCCGTGTAAGCCGCCCGGATCGTGTCCTTCAGCTCCTCGTAAGACCGTCCGAACCGGCGCGTCTGAATGATGGACGAATGCAGGTACAGGTTGTGCGGCATGACGGTCGCCCCGAGAATACCGAGAGCGATGTAGAGCATCGCCGGATCGCGGATGATCTGCGGGGTGGGCAAAAACCCGTGCAGGGCGGCGTTCCAGTTGGGGTGCGCATAGGCCAGCTCCAGCCCGAAGATGACCATCATCGTGCCGATCAGCGTCATAATCAACGCTTCGACATACCGAAAGCCCTTCCCCTGCAATGCCAGCACGATCAGCACATCGGCTCCGGTGAGAATCACGCCGACGACCAGCGGGATATGGAACAGCAGGTTGAGTGCAATCGCCGCGCCGATGACTTCCGCGATATCGCAGGCGACGATCCCGATCTCCGCTGAGAGCCAGAGTCCGATGGCGACTGGGCGGCTGTAGGCATCGCGGCAGGCCTGCGCCAGATCCCGGCCCGCAACGATCCCTAGCTTCGCGGCAAGTGCCTGCAGATAGATCGCGATAAAGTTCGACAGCAAAATCACGGAAAGCAGGGCGTAGGCATAGACCGAGCCGCCGGTAATATCCGTTGCCCAATTCCCCGGGTCCATATAGCCGACCGCGACCAGGTAGCCCGGCCCGACAAAAGACAGCATGCGCCGCCAGAATTTAGCGTTCTTCGGCACCTGGACAGAGCGAAATGCTTCCGGCAGAGAAGGCTCACGCACGGGCTGGTTCCAGCCCGCCGTCGGCAGAATATCGCGGTCTTCATCAGTAGTTTCGAGTGCATTCATTGTGGTGCTGACTTCATTCCTAAACTTTGGGCGGCGCACCGCTCGACGAAAACGTTCTGGGCCGCCTGCGGGCTGACCCGCCGCTCCAGGCCGTCGATTTCCAGGGTCAGCGACCCGCCAAACGGTTCTCGAGCCAAAATCTGCACCTCGACTCCCGGCTTCAGGCCGCACTCCCCAACGTAGCGCAGCAGGGCCGCGTCGGCATCGGAAACGCGCCGCACGACAACCTGCGTCCCGACGGCCTGGGCCTCCAGAGTTTCGGTGGCGGTCTTTGGCATCTGCCCGTCGCGGGAGGGGATCGGATCGCCATGAATATCGAACTCCGGGAACCCCAATAGTCGCGCGATTGACTCTTCAAACTCCTCCGAGATGACATGCTCCAGCTTTTCCGCCTCCGCGTCCACTTCCTCCCAGGGGTAGCCCATGGCCTGCGCCAGATACAACTCGAGCAGGCGATGGTGCCGGATCACTTCCAGCGCGATGGTCTCGCCCATGGGGCTAAGCCGTGCCCCGTGGTAGGGGGTATAGGAAACGAGGTTAAGCTGGGCCAAATGCTTCAGCATCTTGGTCACGGCGGCGGCAGTCGTGCCCGTCCGTTCGGCAAGGGCCGAAGTCGAGACGGTCTCCGTCTCCGTTTGCAGCTTATAAATACTCTTGACGTAATCTTCGACCGCCGCAGTACGCATGGCACTCCCGCTTCCTGTCACCTAGCAAATTAATATTTAACCCCGGTTAAATATTAATTCCAGTATACCCGATTTCCAGCATAACTTCTCTTGCTGGAAGGAGTGTGATAATCACCGCTGCCCTGCTGCTCGAAAGAAAGGGATTGACTGACCCATAGGGTGCGCTGCTTGCTACGCCCTCTTGCTTGTCCTTACCGGGATTTCCAATCCGGGTGAGGTGGGTGCCGTCGAGAGGAAGAGGGCGGGGGCAAGCCCCGCCCCTACGGGTCAATCCTAGGGCCGGGTCCTGATGCCAATTAGGCACTCCCCAGAATTATGCAGCAAAGCCTGAAAGAAAGCATATTTGCTTCCTACCATGATATACTCGGTCAGACATGAACGTCACAGGGAGACCGAAATGAAAGCATTTTACAAGACCTCCTTTCCGTATCAGAAAGACACTCTGAGTCTGCCTGTCAAAAATCTTGACGAGGCACTCCCCTTCTATCAATCCGTGATGGGCTTTCATATCCTCTCACGGCGGGACGCACCCACTCGCTCCGCTGTTCTTGGGCGTGATGGCATTCAGATGGGTCTGGCTGGGAATGGCGGCGATCCGAGCCAGGATGGCTGTTTTTTCGAGGTAGACGATGTCGAGGCTGCTTTTGCAGAGATGAGGTCGAATGGCCTCGAGCAGGAAGAAGCCGGGTATCGGGCGGATCAGTACGGGGGCACGTCTTATCGAGTGTTTTTCATCATAGCCCCAGATGGACTTTGCTACTGTCTCGGGGAGCGGCAGGCTTAAACGAAAAAAGCGCAGACCGGATGGCCTGCGCTTCGGAGAGTTTGTTAGCGTTGATCGAGCGGCGTCACCGTCAGGCCACGCGGGCCGGTGTAGATCGCACGCGGGCGGATCAGGCGGTTGTCGCCGAGCTGCTCCAAAATGTGTGCGGTCCAGCCTGCCACGCGGGAGATCGCGAACACGGGGGTGAAAAGGTCGGTGGGGATGCCCAGCATATGATAGACTGAGGCGGAGAAGAAGTCGACGTTGGCTTTGAGGGTTGTCTTGCCTTTGGCGATCAAAGCTCTGTCGGCGGACGCCTGAACTTGCTCGCTGATCTCATACCATTTCGTATCGCCGGAGCTTTCGGCAAGCTGTTTCGACATCTCGCGCAGGGAGACCGCCCGGGGATCCAGCGCACGGTAAACGCGGTGGCCGATGCCGGGAATCTTTTTGCCTTCTGTCAGCATCTGGGAGACAATGGCATCCGCTTTGTCGGGGGTGCCGATCTCTTCCAGCAGGTGCATGACATTGACATTCGCCCCGCCGTGCAGCGGCCCGGCCAGGGTGCCGATGGCACTGGTGACGCCGCTGTAGAGGTCGGTCAAAGTCGCGACAGTGACGCGGGCCGCAAATGTCGAGGCGTTCAGCTCATGGTCAGCATGCAGGATGAGCGCGACATCGAGGGCGTGGGCTTCGGTCTCGGTCGGCTCTTTGCCGGTGAGCTGGTAGAGGAAGCTGGCGGCGGTCGAGAGTCCGGCCTTCGGCGGAATCGGCTCCAGGCCCTTCCCGAGGCGATCCAGAGCGGCAACCAGGGAACCCATCTGCGCAGTGACCCGCAGGGCCTTGCGCCGACTGGCTTCCATACTTTCGTCGCCTTCGTCGGGATCGTAGAGCGAAAGCAGGGAAGTCGCTGTCCGCAGGGCATCCATCGCCGGGGCACCGTGAGGGAACTGCCGCAGCAGGGCCAGAGCACCTTCGGGAATGGCCCGGTTTTGATCCAGATCGGAGTTCAAGGTTTCCAAAGCGGCGGCGGTGGGGAGACTGCCGTTCCAGAGCAGAGAAATGACTTCTTCGAAGGTTGTGTTCTGTGCCAGGTCATGGATGTCGTAGCCACGGTAGATCAAATGACCGTGGGCACCGTCTACGTCGCAAATGGAAGACTCACCGGCGATCACGTCTTCGAGGCCTTTTGCAAATTCTTTATCGTCTGCCATGGGGGTAATTTCATCCTCACCACTACTTAAAAGCAGTGCTAGTCGCGCGGTTTGCGCACGGTGCATTTTACCAGATGCGGCGATTGCTGTCAATCGGTGAACTTTCCACCCTCAAATCACGTCGATTTGATATTGCGGGAGAATCCGTGCCATAATTGGCTCACCAGATTCTGCCGCCCCGGAGAAATCATTGATGAAAACCGCCCGCCAACTCGCCGCTGCCCTCGCTTCGTTTGCCGCCGTCGGCACGGTCGCCGTCGCCGCACTGACCGTGCCCGCACGGCCCGTGACCGCCGAGGCCCCGGCGTCTGATTTGACCCAGGTGAAAGCCCTCTACAGCGAGAAATGCTCCGCCTGTCATAATCTGCCCAAACCGGAAGAAAAGGGCTACACGCAGAAGGAGTGGTCGCGGACAGTCACCCGGATGATGACCAAATATCATGCGTCGGAATCCATCACACCGCCGCAGGCGGCGCAGATCGTCACGTATCTGGCAACATTCGTGCCGAAAACCGAGGCCCGTCGACCCGGCGGAAAGTCCTCGGACCCGTGGGCGACCGACTCGCTGGATGTCTGGAGGGAAGTGCCTTCGACCACCCGCGTCTTCAACTTCGCTTCGGCCAGCCCGCTGGCTGCGTTCTCGCCCCTCGGCTCCGGGACGCCCGGCCCGGCCCCCTCTTGGCTCGTCAGCCTCGATAAAGCCGGGGCAAACGGCATGGCGGCCCACGTGTCCGCACCGGCGTTTCGCCCGGACCGCTTCGCCCTGCTGGTGGACCGCGCCGATACGGGCCGCAACCTGGATGTCCGGGTTCGGTTCCGGATCGAAAGCGGCAAGGTCAGCCCCGCCGTCGGCCTGGCCTTCGGTCTGGCCGATCCAGATCACTACACGGTGCTGCGCTGCAACCAAAGCTTAGGCGATCTGGCATTGATTCAGATCGCCGGGGCGACGCACACGACGTTGCAGCAGACACCTCTAATCCTGCCGACTGCCGACGCTGCGCCTAACGCAGCTCCTACGCCGCTGACCCCTGGCTGGCACACGCTGCGGGTCCTGGTCAAAGACGGTCAGGTGCGCGGCTGGCTGGACATGCAGAAGCGTGTCAATACGACGCTCCCTACCTACACGGGCGGTAAAGTCGCCCTCTGGACTCAGGGCAGTACCGCCGCCTCCTTCCATGACTGGATCGTGGATTGGTATGATGCGCCGCAGACCGCGCCGCTGAGCTGAGGAGCCGCTGCGAATCGCCGTGCGCGTAGGGGCGGGGCTTGCCCCCGCCCTCTGATCTGCCCCCGCCCTCTGATCTGCCCCCGCCCTCTGATCTGTCCCCGCCCTCTGATCTGCCCCCGCCCTTCTGCCCCCGCTTAACTCGACGAACGTGAAGAAGTGGCAAAGAGAAGAGGGCAGGGGCAAGCCCTGCACCCTACGGCGGAGCGTCTTGGAACCTTTCGGCCTAGAGTATGGTAGAATAAGCTACCTATGGCGCGACGACCCCTCAAAACGCTCTGGCTGCTTTGTGCCTTCCTCCTGCTGACGCAGTCGCTTTTGCCTGTGTCGGCCCAGGCGTACGTCAGTGTGCGCTGCATTGGAGCACCCGCCGGCACTCCCGACTGCGCGAAGTCACTCGCTCCGGTCGACGAAAATGCGTCCGCCCGGTCTTACCAGGCTCCCATGTCCTGCTGCGTCCACGCGATGCGCGGCTGTGCCATGACGGACGGGGCCAATGCTGTGCCGAGCTTATCTCCTGCCGCCGTGTCATCTCTCCCCTGCCTCGTCACAGTCAGCCCGCTGACTTCGGTGTCTCCGGCTTCGGCGCAATCTGCCCGCCTTTGGATGCTCGACTCCTCCCCCGCGAATGCTCCGCCCACTCAGACGGCTTTGCGCTCACTTCCCGTGCAGATCTCTGTGCGTCTGCCGCTCAGTTCTTTCATCCTCCCAGCACCCGTCTTTTCGCCCTCGCACGGCCTTCGTGCGCCCCCGACCATCTAATTTTCCACGCAATTGCTGACGACCAAGCCAAAGGACTCTTTGGCCTTTCTCTCTGAAAGAAACCCTATGACACGCCGATTTCTCTCCGCAGGGCTGACCCTGCTGACGATTTTTGCCGTCGTTTTCGGCACCGTCTGGGCCGTGCGGCGGTTCCATAAGCCCGGTCAGCTCGATGTGCTGACGGCGCAGGCCATGGATATGTCCGCCATGCGGCCCCCCATCGGGGCTGCGCCGGTCGTGCTGGCAGCCGTGCGGCGGGGCAGCCTCGAGGACTCCGTGACCTACACGGGGACGGTCCGGGCCTACAATGAGCAGGACATCTCGCCGCGTATCACTGGGATGTTGCTCAAGCTGTCCGTTTACCCCGGCGACCGCGTGCGGGCCGGGCAGATCGTGGCGGAGCTGGACACGGCGGAAGTCGGGGCGAAAGCGGCCCAGGCGGATGCTTCGGCTCGGCAGGCCCGCCTCGGGGCGGATGTCGCCCGGACCACCAGCACGCTGCATCATCAGGCGGCGCTTGATCAGGCGGACGCCCAGGAAAGCACCTCGGAACAGGCGGTGCTGACGGCGCGGGCGGAGGCCCAGGCGGCGCAGGATGCGGTTGCCGATGTCCGTTCGGGCGTGACGAGCGCACAGGCGAATGCGGATTACTGGAAAACGGAGATCGCCCGGGAGAAGCAGCTTGCCGACGCTGGAGCGGTTTCGCGTCAGGAATATCAGAACGAAGCCGCACAGGCGCAGGCCGCCTCCGCTGCCCTCGCCTCCTCGAAGGCGAAAGTCCGGCAGGCGATTTCGATGGTGAGTGCCTCCCAGGCCAAAACGACGCAGGCACTGCGGGGGGTGACGGCGGCGCGGGCCGCCCGGCGTCTGGCTCAGGCGGATCGGGTAGTCGCCGCCGGACAGGCGGATCAGGCCGTCGCCGGGGCCGACTCCGCAGCAGCCTCGGCCCGGGAAGCGGCCGTCGTGCTGGGCTACTCCCGGATCGCTTCGCCCGCGGGCGGCATCGTCACCGAGCGGCTGGTCGCGCCGGGGACACTGGTCTCGCCGGGCATGGTGCTGCTGAAAGTGGCGGACATCAGCCGGGTGCGGGTGCAGGCGCATGTCGCCGCCGCCGACCTGGCGGGCATGCAGGTGGGAACTCCCATTGAAGTCTCGCCCCAGGGCACGAATGCCGGACCGATCTCGGCCCGGGTCAGTGCGGTCTTCCCGTCCGCCAGTGATCAAACGCGGACGGCGGTGGTCGAGGCCGTAGTCCCGAACCTGAACGGACGGCTGCTGCCCGGCGGATTTGTGACGATGCGGATCGCAAGGCTCGGCAATTCCGAGAAGACATTGGTTCCGGCGGATGCGGTCATCTCCGAAGGCGGAACGTCGTCCCTCTGGCTGGTGAATGGAAGCAAGGCGAGTTCTGTCCCGACGACCTATCAGTGCGAAAAGTGCCATATGACCTACTCGGCGGCGGATGCCAAAAAGAACCACTACCGAGACCCGATGGACGGCGGCAAGCTTGACCCGGTGATGCCGACGGCTTCCGCATCGGCAAGCGGGCTGACGGCGCATCGAGTTTCTGTGCAGACTGGGGCGAGCGACGGCACCTGGACCGAAGTGTCCGGGGACGTTCCCACAACCAGCCGGGTCGTGATACGCGGACAGGCGGGGCTTTCCGAAGGCGCAGCACTCGTGGCGACGGCCTGGGGGGCGGATGGCCCGCTCGCACTGCCTACGGCTGCGGCATCGGCTTCGGGCAAAACGCTCTATAAGTGCGAGAAGTGCGGCATGACATACTCCGAAGCCGATGCGAAGAAAAGTAACTACATTGACCCGATGGACGGTGGCAAGCTGGTGGCCGTGAAAGGGCAGGGGTAGATGAGAAACCAATTGCAGCCACGCAAAATGACGAGCGGCTTCAACCTCTCCGCCTGGGCTATCGAGCATCCGTATATGGTGATCGCGTTTTACGTCGCCGTTGTCGCCCTCGCCCTGTTTGCCGTGTTTGGAGGCATTCTGCCCCGGCGCATGATGTCCTATGTCGAAAGCCCGCTGGTGGGAGTGATCACGAGCCAGCCGGGGCTGTCGGCGCAGGAGACGGAGACCTACATCTCGAAGCCCATCGAGGAGCGCATGACCGATATTCGGGGCGCACGCTATATCCGCAGCACGTCGCAGGACGGCCTTTCGGTGGTGTCGCTGGAGTTCCCCTACGGCACGAATATGCAGCGGGCGACCACCGATGTCCAGTCCGTGATGTCGTCGGCCCAGGCGGATTTACCGCAGACCGGGGCGAACTTGAAGCCCTCCTGGGTGCTGCCGATTGACCCGCTGAATATCCCTGTTCTTTCTTTAAGCTTGACCGGGGATCCGGCACTCGGCTGGACCCCGGTTGCCCTCCGGGAATTCGCGGAAAACCAGGCCGTCGCGGCACTGAAGCAAGTGCCCGATGTGCAGTCGGTCGGGGTCTATGGCGGCGCAAAACGTCAGCTCAAAGTCGTGGTGGACCGGGACAAGCTGGCGGCTTACGGCTACTCCATTCTCGATGTCCGCGACGCGATTGATAAAAATAGCATCGCCAAACCCGCCGGGGTGCTGACCGGCGGGCCAAATGAAAGCATCGTGCGCGTCGCAAATCTCGCCCAGGATGCCCGGGCCGTGGGCCGGTATCCTTTGGGGGGTCGGAACGGGCAGGTGGTGTCTATTCAAGACGTGGCGACTGTTACCGACGGAGTACGCGAGCAGCGCAGCGGCTATCATGCCGTCTTTAACGACGGCCTCAGCTCGAATGGAATTGAGGGCCTGAACAACAACGCCGTCGAGGTCACCGTCATCCAGAACGCCGCGGTCGGCTCGCCGCCGGTGGTCGCGGGCGTTCTCGCATCGGCCCAAAAACTGGAAGCCGACCATCCTGGCCTGCATTTCCGGGTGTCCTACGACAATGCCCACTTCGTCAATCTGTTATTCCGTAACACGGGAATAGAGCTTTTATCTGCAGTCCTGCTCTGCGGGCTAGTCGTCTTCTTATTCCTTAACAACTGGCGCGGGACGCTGATCTCGATGACCACCATCCCCGTCTCTATGGCGATGGCGATCCTGCTGATGGTCCCCTTCGGTTTCAGTTTGAACTCGTCTACCCTGATCGGTCTGCTGATCTCCATCGGGCGGCTGGTGGATGACTCGGTGATCGATATCCATGCCGTCGAGCGGCACCTGAAGATGGGCAAGGACCCGAAGACCGCGACGGTGGACGGGATCACGGAAGTTCGATTAGCCGTGGCCGCGTCGACTCTGATGCTGGTGCTGGCACTGACCCCGCTGCTGTTTTGCGGCGGCATCACGCAGCTCATGTTTGTCGGCTTGATCTATCCGATCATCTTCGGCCTCTTAGCCTCGTTTTTGGTGTCGCTGACCCTCACTGCCGTCATGGCGGCAAAGCTGCTGAAGCCGCATAAAGCCCCCCGCCGAGAAACACTTCTCACCGCCCTGCAAATCGGGCTGGACCGCATGGACACCGGCTACCAGCGGCTTGTGCTGATTCTGCTGCGGAACAAGTTCAGCGTGGTCGGGGCGGCGGTCTGTACCATTGTGATCGGCTTCGGGTTCTACCAGTTTTTAGGCAGTGAGATGATGCCGCTCGCGGATGTCGGCCAGGGCTACGGCGTCCTAGAAATGGCCCCCGGCGCGAGCTATGTCCAGACCGAGCGTGCGGCGGCTTCCTTCGAGAAAATACTGCTGAAGTACCCGGAGATCCGCAAAGTCTCCACCGAGATCGGCTCCGAGCCGGGCGGAACCTACTTCACCGGTTACGCCGCGAACCAGGTCAACACGGCGACTTTGATGATCACGCTTTCCGATAAAGATGAGCGAACGCGCACGATTTGGCAGGTCGTGGACTCGGCCCGGGCGGAAGCTCTTCGGACTATTCCGAATATCCGCCGCCTGCAGATCAAGGAGATGGGCAGCGATGTCATGGCCTCCTCGGCGGCTCCGGTGCAGATTCTGGTCACCGGTCCCGACCTGCATATCCTGTCGAAGCTGGCCGGCCAGGTCGCTGAGATCGCCCAAAAAACGCCCGGTGCCTCCCAGGTTTCGACCTCCTGGGCCACGGAGAAACCGTCTTACAAGCTCGACATCGACCCGAAGCGGGCCGCCGAGCTGGGAGTGGCCTCGGCGGATATCGCCGATCAGGCGTACTACGCTATGGGCGGCGGGCTGACCAACGAGTTTTACCGTGTGCCGAATATCCGGCAGGACACGATTGATGTCCGCTACAAAGAGAATCAACGGCGCAGCCCGAATGACCTGCTCCAAATGTCCGTGACCGCCCCAGGGCTGGCCGGCGGCGCGGTGCAGGTTCCGCTGAAGACTTTGGCGGCCTTAACACCTCAGCTTGCCCCGACCGTGATCGAGCACGATGGTCTGCAGCGGACCATTTCCGTGCTGGCTTACTACCGCAAAGGAGGGCCGCCTTCGATGGATCTGGCCATGAGTATTATCACGCAGGCATCGTCGAAGCTGAACTTCCCGCCGGGCTACTCGCTGCAGATGCGTGGGGATATGACCCAGATGATGGACTCGTTCGCCCGCCTCCTGCGCGGCCTGGAGATCTCCGTGCTGCTGATCTTTCTGGTGCTGATCGCGCAGTTTCGGGGCCTGCTCGCACCCTTCCAAATGCTGCTTTCGATTCCGCTGGAGCTTTCAGGAGTCTTCCTAGGACTCTGGCTGGCGCATCAGGCGTTTTCGAGCGTCAGCATTTTGGCCGTCATCGTGCTGACCGGCATGGACATCACAACGGCGATTCTGCTTCTGGACCAGATCGTCCGCCGCCGCGCCGAAGGCAGTCTGCCGCGCAATGAAGCGGTCGCGCTGGCCTGCCGGGACCGCCTGCGGCCGATTTTGATGACTTCGCTGATCACGATCATCACTATGCTGCCGGTTGCGCTCGCTCCCAAAACGGGCATGGATGCCTATCAGCCGCTCGGCACCGTGATCGTCAGCGGCCTGCTGGTCGGAACGCTGCTGTCCCTGCTGGTCATTCCCGTGATGCATGTCGCCGTGGATGATTTAAGTGTGTGGCTGAAGGCGAGAAGCCCCAAAAAAGCGATTGTGGTGGTACTTGGCCTTGGCCTGCTCGGGACAGGTCTTTCCGCCGCCCGTGCCGATACCCCGCTGTCACTGGTCGAGGCCATCAGAACTGCTCAGGCAAACAACTTGACGCTCAAAGAGTCGGCAGCCGACGCTTACGCTGCTTCCGCCGGAGCACGCTCCGCTCAGGCACAATCGCGGGTCAGTGTCTCGGCCACGACCTATGCGACGACCGGGGATTCGCCCAACATCTTCACCTCTTCGCCCGGAATTGGCCCGCAGAACCTGTTCAGTGTTCCCTCGCGCGGGTTTGCCGACCAGAACATCATGCTGATGATCCCCTTGTCCACCGGAGGGCGACTTGCCGGGCGCATTCAAATGGGTCGGAGCCAGTCCGCCGCCGCTGCGGCAAACCTCCAAGCCGCCCGGATAAGCGTCACCGAAAGCGTTTCGGAGGCCTATGTCACCGCGCTGCTGCGTCAGGCTCTGGTCACTTCCGCACAGTCGCGCCTGACCGCCGAAGAGGAGCAGGTGCGCGTGACACAGGAGAAAGTTGCGTTGGGCCGCTCGGCCCCGGTGGAACTCCTGCGCGAACAGGCGGAGCTTGCGGATTCACGTCAGGCCCTCCTGCGGGCACGAAACGACGCCGCTCTCGCTTTGGGGAATGTCCAGGTTGTGCTGGGCGTCTCTCAGGACGTTCCGATCACGCTCACTGATACGCTGGAAACATTGTCGGTCGCCGAGGCCGACACTCTCCCGGCCACAGCGGAAGAGGCGCGGCGGCTGGCCCTGGCCCGCCGCCCCGAATTGACCGCCGCCGCACACTCCGTAGAGGCGGCAAAGGCGAGCGTCCGAGATGCCAAGGGGGCATTCGCTCCGCAGGTCTACGGGGTGGCTATGGGCGATGCCATGGCTCTCGCTTCGGGGCCGAGCCGGGGTGGGTACTCGGTGGGGATCACCGCCAGTCTGCCCCTCAGTGACGGCGGGCAGCGGCGGGCCGAGGTCGATGCCGCAAAAGCGCGTCAGGCACGGACTGAGGCAGAGGAGGCGGTCGTCCGGCAGACCGTCGTTCACGAGACCACGATTGCCTGGCTGACCCTGCAGACTGCCGCCGAAGCCGCAAAATCCGCCGCCGCCGGGCTGACCGCCGCAAGTGAAGCCTATCGTTTGGCGGATTTGCGGTACAATGCGGGAAAGTCCGTCGCCGCCGAACGCCTGGATGCGCTTTTCGCCCAACGTCGCGCACAGAGCAATTCGGCGTCGGCACTCGCCGAAGTTTTGATCGGGCGGGCAAAGCTGAGACAAGCGATTGGAACCCAGTAATCGATGACTGAATTTGTTCCTAAAAAACATCTTTCAACCGGAGCCGCCATGCCGGTCATTGGCCTGGGCACATTTGGCTCGGACAATTACACGCCCGCCCAGATCGCCGAAGCCATCATCGGAGCGGCGGAGGTCGGCTACCGCCACTTCGACTGCGCCAGCGTCTATGGCAACGAAGACGCAATTGGTCACTCTCTCCAAACTATTCAGGATCAGGGGGTTCCGCGCGAGGACCTTTGGATCACGTCGAAGGTCTGGAACGACCGGCATGACGACGTTCTCGGCTCCTGCCGGAAGTCACTGGCTGACCTTCAATTGGACTATTTGGACCTGTATCTTGTTCATTGGCCATTCCCCAACTCGCACGGCAAAGGGGTGGATGTCCACTCCCGCGATCCCCACGCGCAGCCATACATTCACGCCGACTTCCTGCGTACCTGGGGTCAGATGGAGGAGCTAGTCCGGCTCGGCCTGGTCAAGCACATCGGCACGTCCAACATGACCGTGCCCAAGCTGTCGCTGCTGCTGCGGGACGCCGAGATACAGCCCGCCGCAAATGAAATGGAGCTGCGCCCACACTTTCAGCAGCCGGAGCTGTTCGACTTCGTGCAGGCTCATGGCATTGTGCCGATCGGCTACAGTCCGCTCGGCTCGCCCAGCCGTCCGGCGCGTGACCGCACCCCGAGCGACACGATGGATATCGAGGACCCGGTGATTGTCGAGATTGCCGCGCGGCACGGCTTGCACCCCGCCGCCATTTGCATCAAATGGGCGGTCCAGCGCGGGCAGGTACCGATCCCGTTTTCGGTCAAGCGTTCGCAGTACGAGGCGACGCTGGAGGCCGTGGTCGGATCGCCGCTGACGGACGCTGAGATGTCCCGGATCGCGGGTATCGACAAAAACGCGCGGCTGATCAAAGGCCAGGTCTTTCTCTGGAAAGAAAATCAGGCCTGGGAAGATTTATGGGATTTGAACGGAGAAATTACGTTATGACACAAAGTTTAGTGACGGAAAAAACCATGACCGGGGTCGTGCTGCCGGGCAACAGCACCGTGGCGTTTCGGGAGCAGCCTGTGCCTACGCCCGGCTTCGGGCAGGTGCTGGTGCGGATGAAGGCCAGCTCGATCTGCGGCAGCGACATCCGCGCGATTTACCGGGAGCACTTAGGTGTGGGCGACGAAGCTTACCGGGGAGTGATCGCCGGGCATGAGCCGTGCGGCCAGATCGCAGAAGTCGGCCCCGGCTGCAAACGCTTCCAGGCTGGGGACCGGGTCGTGCTATATCATATCAGCGGCTGCGGTGTCTGCGAAGATTGTTCGGCGGGATACATGATCAGCTGCCACAGCACTCATCGGGCCGCCTACGGCTGGCAGCGCGACGGCGGCCATGCCGAGTACCTGCTGGCCGAGGAGAACACCTGCATCGCGCTTCCCGATAACCTCACCTATGTAGATGGTGCCCTGGTCGCCTGCGGCTTCGG
>JANXNV010000012.1 GCA_025353925.1 Armatimonadota bacterium | reverse complement strand
TGCGGCGATTGCCCTCGCGAACAATCTGACGCTCGTGACGCATAACACTCGAGAGTTCAGCCGTGTCCCCGGCCTGCTCTTGGAAGATTGGGAAGTCTGACGGTCGGGAAGAAGTCAGCACAGGAGAAACCATGAACACCGATGCAAACGATCACGATGTCTGGGTGGATGCCGTCTCGCACCAGGCGGTGGACCCGGCGCAGTCGCGCGACCGCAGTTTTTACGAGGGGAAGATGTATCACTTTGTGGACGGCGTGAACAAAGAGATGTTTGACCAGGACCCGCAGCTCTGGGTCTCGACGGCGCATGCGTCGGAAACTTCCGCCAGTTTATCGCCGACGGGTGAGCCGGAGTAACCTAAGATGCCGGAGCCAAAACGTGGGGGGATGCGCAACCCGAACAACCTGCCGACCAAAGTCTGCCTGGTCTGCGGCAAGCCGTTTACCTGGCGCAAGAAGTGGGAGCGGGACTGGGACCAGGTGCTTTATTGCAGCGACCGCTGCCGGGCACTTTCCAGCTCCCGCTCCAAAAAATAGTTCAGCGCGGTCCGCAGAACGGCAATCGCCGCCAGCAGGCCGACATCGTTCCAGCTCGGGGCAACGGCAGTCTTCAGGATGTCCGCCCCCAGCTCGAATTCCAGTGCCAGGGCTAGCGACCGGCCCAGTGCCAGCCGGATCTCCTCACGCGGCACCTCCTCCGCCGGACCTTTCACCAGATTTAAGAAGTAGCTGCCCAGGGAGCGCAGCGAGGCAATCCCAATCACCAGGGCCGCGCCTGCCTCGACAAACCGGGCGAGGTAGAGGGTGAGACTCTTGATAAAACTCTCGACGTGTGCATCCACGCTCATCTCCGGGACGGCGAGACTTTGAGCCTGGGCTGCGACCATCGCGAAAAAGAGCATCAAAATAAAGCAGATTCGGAGCATTGTGCTAACTTTTGACCACATCGGCGGGCGGCAGGAGGGCGGGAGAGGACCGGGCATCGGCACGGGCCGCGTCCTCGTCGAGTTGGAGTGCCGGAGCGTCATCATCTTTGCGGGCGGGAGGAGCGGCCATCTCCGTGTCTTTGGCCAGGGTTGTCTGCACGACGGCGGCGGCGCGGCGGACAGCCACCACGTCCGTGCTGAACTGCGGGAACAGATGCACCAGCACCACTTGAAACGCCGCCGCGATGGGAACTGCCAGCAGCGTGCCGCCAATGCCGAAGAGCGTGCCACCGGTCATCAGGGCCAGCAGGGTCAGCAGGGGATGCAGATTGACGCTGCCGCCAATGACGCGCGGGGCCAGCACCATATCGAAGACGACCTGGTGGATAAAGATCATCACCAGGGTCAGCACGGCCGCCGTACCGACACCATGCGTGACCCAGGCGACAAGCCCGATCAACACCGTCGACACCAGGGCGCCGAAGTAGGGAATGGTGTAGAGCAGCCCCGCCGTGATCGCGAGAGTCAGGGCATAATCGCGCAGCCCGGCGATCCACAGGACCAGGAAGATGACCGTGATATCCAGTGCCATCACGGTTAGGACGCCGCGAACGTAGCTGCCGAAAACGGCGATGATGTCCGTCACGACCGTCAGCACGGCTTCGCGTTTGGCCTGCGCAATCAGCAGGAGTGATTTGCCGAGGATTTTGTTGAAGTCCAGCAGGATGAAAAAGGCGATGATTGGGACGATGAAGACCAGCACAAGGTTGCCCGCCAGGCCGCCCGCGAGTGCCGGAAGTTTGTCCCCGAACCATTTTTGGCCGTTGCCCACCAGCAGCGGAATGTGCTTCGTTTGAAGCAGCACAGGGGCATGGAACAGCGCGGGGATATGATGCAGGCCCAGCCATTTTTCCGTCGCCGCCTGCGTGGGCGGCGTACTCAAAAAATGGCCGAAGTTCAGGCGCACCAGCTCGGTCATCTGAACACTCACCAGGGTCAGACCCTTGACCATCAGTGCGAAGAGGGCGAGAAACAGAAAGTAGATGATGCCAATCGCTAGGCCCCGCTTGAACTTGCGCCCGTACAGCCCCTGCCGCTCCAATCGGTCGATTTCGGGCGCAAGGGTCATGGCGATGATCGTGGCGACCAGGAACGGGGGGATTAAGTCGCGCAGGGCGTAAAGCAGCCACAGACCGAGCAGGGCAAGTCCGAGCCAGCCCAAAACGGTAAAAAGCGATACGATTCTTTTCTGTTCAAACGTAGGGATGGAAGCCAAAGTACTCTTTTGCCGTTCTGCCGCCGCTAGCCCGAGATCAGGGGCAGGCCGATAAACGTGCGCGGCGGGCTGTCATCGGGTTCGTCGTCTACCTCAATATAGTTATCAAGAATATCGAACAGCTCAAACAGGTCTTTGTTGGTGTTGCCGAAGACGTCGAAATTGTCGGCGACATCGGCCAAATAGGTCGGCTCCCGGCTGGTCGGACCGGCGAGTGTCAGCCATTCGGCAAACACGGTTGCGGCGGTCGGCGACGGCGTGCCGGAGGGATCGTTGTCGGCGATCTCTTTCAGCGTCCGGCCCAGCTCCATCGTCTGCGCCTGCAAGGACGGCTGCTTTGCGTTGTCTTCGAGCACGGCTTCAGCCCAGTCTCTCTAAATAATCTTCGACACGGGTCAGGATCTTCATCCGCAGACCTTCCACAGCGATCTCGCGTACTCCGAAATAGTTGATCGCCGTGTAGCCGCCGAAGTTGGTGAAATTCTCGTAGGTCGAGAACTTCGCCGCGTCCGCCGGGACCGCCACGGTCTCCTTCGTCTCCGAGTCGGTCACTTCCAGGTTGCGGACAAAAGACGTGCCGGGGTCGGTGTCCAGGATCCGCTCATTGTAGGAGAGCCGGATCAGATACTGCCTTCCGGTGCGGGTCGAATAGCGTTCAGTGATGTCCATAAGTGTTGTTTTCGTTAAAATCTGCGCCGAGGCTTACTCTTCGACGGGCGGGGCCGGATTTCCTGCCCCTCCGGTCCGAGCGTATTTGCCGCGGACTTCACGCCGTTCACCCGGTTGGCCCAAACGCCTTTGCGGCGGCGAACGAACTTGCGGGCGGCTTCCGCTTTCGCCTTGTCGCCGAGGCCAGTGTAGGCCTGTGCCAGAAGAAAATGTGCTTCGCCGGAGCTGTCCAAAAACCGCTGGGTCCAGGTGTCGAACGGCTCCAAAGCCGCCACCGCCTGGTTCCAGGAGCGACTCTGCACCCGCTCTCGCCCGATGGCAAGCCGGGCCGAAAACAACTTGTAGATGCCGAAGTAGAAGGGAATCAGCACGACTAGAATACTCGCGAAATTGAGCAAGATCAGCGAGGGCTTCATCAGAACACCGAGCGTTTTCGGCTGCAGCAGGGCATTCGCGTAGCTGAGGAGAAATGTATCGGCGATCAGCAGGGCAAATACTAGAATGCCGTAGCGGAACGCGATACGGTTAAGAATCTTTTCGGCTTGCGGGTCCGACACGATGTTTAGTTGAGGCATAATATGTCAGGCAAATGCCCTGGCGACACCACTTCTGCGGCGCGAACCAGGGCAGTCAAGAATGAGAGCGCATGAATAGAGGGCGGTGTCAGACAGTCGCTGCGATCTCCGGCTCCGGCATCACCTGGGCCGCCTGGGGACCTTTCGCGCCGTCTACGATTTCAAATGTCACTCCCTGCCCTTCGGCAAGGCTCTTATAGCCGTCCTTCGCGATCGCCGAAAAATGGACAAAGAGATCTTTCTGCCCCTCGACCTCGATAAAGCCGTAGCCTTTTGAGTCGCTGAACCATTTCACTTTCCCGTTTAACATGGTCGTGCCTTCGTGTCTTCTGACAGAGGCCGCCTGCGAAACTGCTCAGGCGAGCCGGGGGAGGATACCCCTGGTGTAGAGATTATATCACGCGCGGGGGGGAATGTCAACGGCACGATTTTTGTCTACTCGCTTACCATTTGCGTCAGCACCGAATCAGGTGCCTGGCCGCATACCGATTCCAGCAAGCCTGCATCACCCTCACTCTTCCGCTTTTCCGACAAGCGCACTGCCGAAAGATCGGCGGGGTTGTCGTAAGCGAGTGCCGCCCGGATGACTTTTGCCAGGGCGTGGGGCGAAATCCCGTGCTTCAGGCAGAGCGTGGCCGCACCGATCAGGCGGTCTTCCGGGCGCAGCTTGCGGAGCGGGTCGGCGGCGACCCGGGCAACGGTATCGCCCAGGGCACGGTTCGCGAACCGGCGCAGCAAGTCCTCAGCGAATATAGCGAGTGTCGAGGGACCAAAGCCATATTCCAAAACCAGTGCGCGGCAGACGTCGTCGATTGTTTCGGAAACGGCTGCCGCAATCTCAGCGTCCGCAGCGCACTCCCAGATCAGCGAATGGCCGCGTGAATAACCCAAATAGGCCAGGGCGGCATGGCTCATATTGTGCAGCAGCAGCTTCCGGGCTTCGTAAGCCTCGAAGTTTTCCGCTATCAGCAGGCCGGGAAGGCGCGGAGTGGGGCCGCGCAGGGCAGACCGGGCGATCGGAAGCTCCCGGTACGGCTCGGCGACGATCAGGAGGGGGTCCTCAGCACGCTGGGTATCGGTGGGGATCGGAACCATGCGCCCGATGACAGTCTCCACCAAGCCGACCGAGGAGTCGAGATACTTGACTGCTTCGGGGGTTAGGTGCGGGGTCAGCAGGCCGCGCATGAGGGCGGCGGCGTGCCACTGGTTCTCGCAAAGCATCAGGTTGATCGGGCCGCGCCCCGGTATTCGGTCGGGTGCGGGTTCCAGACGACAAATGCCAACGCAGAGGGGTGATCCTCGGCGGGCAAATCGACCTGCGTGTCGATCTGATCGGCCAGGCGGGTCAGGGCGGCCCAGGACCTCATCGCGCTCCGTCCCGTACCAGCCGATCGGCACGCGGTAGGTGAGTCTTTTGGCACCGGAGGCTGCTTCCCACCAGAAGGCAGGCGATTCCAGCGGCAATTGCCAGTGGCTGGGGCGGCTGAAGGCGTAGCCATCGACACCTGCCGCTGCGCAGGAAGTGCCTTGCCATGGTCTCGGTCGCGGGCAGGTTCGTGTCCGGCTGAATATAGGTTCTGCCGACGATCTCCCAGCGACCTGCAGCGACATAAGTGCCGATCCGTGCAAATGTTTTCGGATCGAACCGCTCGATGTGTTCGTAGATCGCAGCTTCGCCCCGAACAAACGTGAAGTCTGGGTCCTCGTCCAGAAGGTCCAGCATAGTCCGGCAGGTCGAGATGCCCTGATTAAAGCCTTCGTGCCGGTCCCAGAGCCAGACCGGGTCCAGATGGGTATTCGCGCCCAGGTGAAGTGTGGGCATGGGTATCCTTGATTTCCCCGGGAAGAGTTTTAGGGTGCGGATTTGGGCAGCGCGGCGAGGGCCTGTTTAGCCGCAAGATAGTCCGAGGAGATGCGAAGCGCGTGGGTGAACTCCGAGTGGGCGGCCTCCGTTTTGCCGACAGCAGCATAAACGGTGCCAAGATGACAGCGCAGCTCCGGCTGACGCGGAATAGTACTGACCGCTTCCTGTAAGTTCAGCTCGGCAGCTTTGTAGTCATGGAGACGATACTGCACCCAGCCCAGGGTATCCTGGACCACGGCCACTTCAGCGTCCTTATTGTCCCCGGTGCTGCGCTGCACGAGCGCAAGACCTTTCTGCGCCAGCACGAGAGCTTCCGGCAAATTCGTGTTCGCCTCGGCGAAGTTGTAGGCCAGGCCGTTTGGAAAACTGTAGAGGGTTGGATAGGCCTGGATCCCCTTGCGGTACTCTGCCGTGCCGCCCGCCGTGTCGCCCGAGTCCCACAGGGCCTGCGCCCGTGCGAGAGAAAGGCCCTCGATGTTCTGCGCCCCGGGCTTTGCGAGCTGCCCGGTCAGGATCGCGGCCAGCTTCGCCGCCGACGCTTTGCGCTCCGCAGTCCGCCCCAGGCGGCTCTGGGCATCGCTGAGCTGCTGCAGCGGGCGTTCATCGTTCGGAAACTTCTGGGCAGCCTGCGACATGTAATCGACCAGGGCGGCGTCGTTTCCCACGCTGCTGAAAACGTCGGCAATGCTCAATGGGCTGACAATCTGGCCGGAAGCGTCGCGCGGGCCGACATAGGTATCCGCATTCTGCGGCGCAACGGCAACGGCACGGTCCGCCCATTCACGCGCCTGTTTGTCGTTCGGGTCGACCTGCGCATGCCGCCGTGCCTCCGCGAGAACATCCTGAACCTTGATTGCATTCTGTGCTTGAGTCCCGCAGCCGTTAAGCGCGGGCAGGAGAGCCAGCAGGAGAAAGGGAAGGGCGGCGCGGCTTGCCGCGCGAGTGGAGAGTGATGCCATAATTGCGGTTATTATAGCATACACGACGCGCAAAAATCCCGGCAAAAAACGGGCGGGAGACGATGTCTCCCGCCCGATGGGTTGCCTGCGGCTGCGAATAAGCGAACCTAACTCTTGTCCCTAATCGGCGAATTGCGCCTCGTAGGGAATCAGCCCCAAACGGGTTGCGCGGCGAAACGCCTGCACCCGGTTGTTGACATGCAGCTTATCGTAGACATTCGCCAGGTGGAAATCCACCGTGCGCTTGCTGACAAACAGTGTGTCGGCCACTTCTTTACTTGACTTGCCCTGGATCACGTGCGTCAGCACTTCGATCTCCCGCTTGGTCAGCTTGACGAGGTGTGATTCCTCGCTGCTCATCGGGACGGAAGATTTGGTCGCCAGCGTCGTACCGGGGGCGACAGACATAGCTGTCATAAAACTCGCTCCTTTCGCGATGCCGCCTCCAAGACTGATTATGGCAGAAGGTGCAGGTTTCGTTAGGGAAGCGAGTTCAAGCAATTGTAATACTTGTTACGGTCCGGTGCGGTCCCGTCCCTGCTGACCGACCCAGGGGAGATCCTGCCCCAGGCCGCCCGGTTTCTGCAGATGGATCCGCAGCTGCCACAGGTTCTTGTCGACCTCGTACGCCAGGTCCTGCAGCTTATTCGAGGTCGGCGGGTCGCTGTCGTTC